>NZ_CP171358.1:1224201-1530252 GCF_043518605.1 Agromyces sp. MMS24-JH15 | reverse complement strand
CCGCCTGCGTCTGCGGAGCCGCCTGAGCGGGATGCTGCGGGGCGTCGTTCGCCGGCTGCCGCACGCGAGAGCGGAGCTGCGCCTGCTGCTGCGGCAGCCCGGACTGCGACGGCGCCGCGTACTGGTCCGGGCGAGCGCCCTGCGGGAACTGCGTCTGGTTCGCGGACTGCGAGGAGGGCTGCACCGGTGCGGCCTGCCCGCCCGCCACCGGGGGCACGTTCGGCGCCGCCTGCCCGGCCTGCGAGGCCGGTCCGTTCGGTCCGACGCCGTGCGGGTTCCACGATGCCGTTCCGGGCGACGCCTCGGGCCCATCCTGTGCCGGCGGCCTGATCCGCGGGCGAAGCGACGATGACGGCGCGACAGATGCCGCAGGCGATGACGCTGCCGGAGCCGACCCGTCGGTTGCTGCCGGAGCTCCGCCCTGCGTCCAGGACGCCGAAGCCGAACCCGAAGCCGAAGCCGACGGCTGCGTCGAGGCCGACGGCTGGTGCCCGGCCGTCATCCCCTGCTCGGCATACGCGCGCCCCGAGGCATCCGAGCCGTACCCGCCGGGATGCGGCGTCCCGCCGGGTGCCGGAGCCGGCATCGCCGGGCTCCCCGTCGCGCGCTCTCGAAGCTGCCGACGCGTCAGGTGGGGCTGAGCGTCGTGCGGCATGCCGGGCACGGGGTGCCCCGGCACGAGGGGGGACTCGGGCACGGGAGAACTTTCGGCGTTCGGGGCGGATCAGGGCGAGGTGATCATCCCGACGCCGGCGCCGAGATAACGGATCGGTAAAGCCTAACCGCTGGCATCCGATCGCGCCATGTCGTGGGACAGATGACCCAGTGTCTCCGTTTCGGGCGCCCGCGCAGGTCGCCCGCCGACCGGGAACCCGCGATTCACCCGGCGGTTGCCGATCGTCCACCCCGCGCCGGACGCTCAGCCGGCCGCTTCGAGCATCGCCGCGAGCTCGTCGAACAGCCCCGGTCCGGCCGCGAGCACCATCTCCCCCGTCGCCGGCGCGCCACCCAGACCGCCCACGACGGCGCCCGCCTCGCGCGCCACGAGACCGCCCGCGGCCTGGTCCCACGGGTTCAGCCCGCGCTCGTAGAAGGCGTCGAGCCGTCCGTCCGCGACCGCGCACAGGTCGAGCGCGGCCGACCCGAGTCGACGCAGGTCGCGGATCTGCGGGAGCAGCTCGGCCGCGACCCGGCCCTGCTCGCGACGCCGCTCGGCCGAGTAGCTGAACCCGGTCGCGACGAGCGCGCGGTCGGCCGGGACATCCTCGTTCGCCCGGATCGGCTCGCCGTCCCGCGTCGCTCCCCCGCCCAGGCTCGCCGCGTAGACCTCGCCCGTGGTCGGGTTGGCGACGACGCCCGCGAGCGCGGTCCAGGTCGCCGGGTCGGTGGATCCGGAGACGACCGCGATGCTGATCGACCACATCGGGATGCCGTAGAGGAAGTTGACCGTGCCGTCGATCGGGTCGACGACCCAGTCCAGGCCCGTCGTGCCGATGCGCGTCGCATCCTCCTCGCCGAGGATGCCGTCGTCGGGCCGCGCCTCGAGGATCCGGCGCCGGATGAGCGCCTCGGTGTCGCGGTCGACCGCGGTGACGATGTCGGTCGGCGTCGACTTCGTCGCGGCGACGCTGACGCCATGGCGCCGCGCCTCGGCGGCGAACGCGGCCGCCTCCGCCGCGATCGACCGCGCGATCTCGAGGAGTTCGGCGGGAGACGGATGGACGACGGATGCCTCGTGCTCGGTCACCGTCCCACGGTATCGGCCGAGCCGCCGCCCCGGCAGGGGCGGCCGCGCGCGGCGTCACGATGGGCGGGCGGCGGATGGCGGGCGGCGGATGCCTCGGGCCGGGATGACTCAGACCCGAGTGCCGCGACCGGGCCGGGCCCGATGCCTCGGGCTCGGGTGCCTCGGGCCCGGATGGCTCAGGCTCGGATGCCTCGGCCGGGACATCCATCGGCCGGAGACGAGAGAACCCCGGCCGAGGCCGGGGTTCCGATGTGGCGAGTGAGGGATTCGAACCCCCGAAGTCGATGACAGCTGATTTACAGTCAGATCCCTTTGGCCGCTTGGGTAACTCGCCGTTGCACCCGACCGTGTTGTGCACGCGACCGGGAACCTGACAAGGATACCCGCAGCCCGGCGCTCCGCGAAATCGAGCCCCCGGAACCCGGATCGGCCTCGCACGGGCCTTCCTCCGGGCCTCCCGCCCGGCGTCGCTCCCCGAGCGAGGTGACCCGAATCGACGTTCCGGCGCATGCTGGGCGTCGGTTCGCGTCACTTCGCCGGACGACGTGACCCGAACCGACGTTTCGCCCGGCCTGTGGGTCGATTCGGGTCACTTCGCGCGACTCCGGGCCGCGACTCCGGGCCGCGGCGCCGGACGCAGGGCGGGTCAGCGCGCGTTGCCGCGCAGGCCGGCTCGCTGGATGACCCGCTGGATCGTGAGCCCGCGCTCGGTCGGGTCGCCGACGAAGCGGATCTCGCGCAGCCCCTGCTCCTGCGCCGCGGACTCGAAGATGAAGTGCCCGAAGCCGAAGAGGCGGCCGATGAGCGGTCGGTGCACCGTGATGTCCAGGATCCGGGTGAGCGGCATGGTCGCGATGCTCTGCCCGAGGATGCCGCGGACGCGGAACACCCGCATGTTGGTGATGACGAACCGGTCCATCCGCACCTCGAGGAACCGCCAGCCCGCGTGCGCGGCGATGGCGGCCGCCGCGACGAGCGGAAGCCAGGAGGCCTCGACCGGGGTCCACGCCATGAGCAGCAGCACGGGGATGATCAGGACGAACTCGAGCACGGGCCCGATGACGGCGACCCAGTGCTTGTGCACCTGGTCGACCACGACCTCGCCCTCGTCGACGAGCAGGTGGCGCTCCACCTGGGGGTCGAAGACGCCGCCGAGGCTCATCCGGCGAGCGAGAGGAAGAACTGCCCGATCGACTGGCCCGCGGCCGCGACCGCGTCGAATGCGCCGCGCACCGCGCCGGCAGCATCAGCCGGGCGATTGATCATGTAGAACAGCGCGAACACGATGACCGCACCGATGACGATTCGCTTGACCCACTTCACGCTGGGCTCCCTTCGATGCGGCTACTGCGGGCGCGCCTCCCCACCGGCCACCTCGGACTCGACCTTTCTTACCGCGCGCGCACGCCGCGGTGCGAGCCGCCACGCCGAAACGGCGGATATGATCGCGGATGTCCCGGGCTGGAGTCCGTGAATGAGGAGTCCCATGGCCGGCATCGAAGAGGTCGCGCGTCTCGCGGGCGTTTCCACCGCGACGGTTTCGCGCGCGCTGAGCGGGCGCGGGCACGTCTCCCCCGCGTCGAAGGCGAAGGTCGAGGACGCCGCCGCCCGCCTCGGCTACGTGGTGTCCTCGAGCGCGTCGAGCCTCGCGTCGGGCCGGACGCGCAACGTGGGCGTCGTGATCCCGTTCCTCAACCGCTGGTTCTTCTCGTCGGTGCTGGAGGGTGCCCAGCGCGCCCTGCTGCGCCAGGGCTACGACCTCACGCTCTACAACCTCTCGGGCGGCGGCGACGAGCGGGCGACGGTGTTCGAGCACTTCCTCCTGCGCCAGCGGGTCGACGCGGTGATCGCCGTGTCGCTCGAACTCGAGGAGGCCGAGGTCCGGCGGCTGCACGAGCTCGGCAAGCCCCTCGTCGGCGTCGGCGGCCCGATCCCCGGGGTGCGTACGCTCACGATCGACGACGTCGCGGTCGCCCGGCTCGCGACCGAGCACCTGATCGGCCTCGGGCACCGCCGGATCGCCCACATCGGCGGCGACCTCGAGTTCGACCTCGACTTCCACCTCCCGACGAACCGCCGGCTCGGCTACGAGGCGGCCCTGGCCGACGCGGGCGTCGAGGCCGACCCCCGGCTCTTCGCACCGGCGGACTTCACGATCCGCGGCGGGTACCACGCGGCGAAGCAGCTGCTTGGGGTCCCGCGCGACCGTCCGACCGCGATCTTCGCCGCCTCGGACGAGATGGCGATCGGCACGATCCTCGCCGCGCGCGACCTCGGCATGAGCGTGCCCCGCGACGTGTCCGTCGTGGGCGTCGACGACCACGACCTCTCCGACTTCTTCGGACTCACCACGGTCGCGCAGTTCCCGCGCGGGCAGGGCGAGCAGGCGGTCGAGATCCTGATGGAGCAGCTCGAGCCCGGCCGCGACGCCCCGCCGCCCGCGGCGACGCCGCTGCCCTTCGAGCTCCGGGTGCGGAACTCGACGGCGCGCGCGCCGGAAGCATGAGCGGTCGCACGGCGTGAGTGGTCCCGCCGCGATGCGGATCACGCGCATCCGCGTCCACCCGGTGAAGTCGTTCGCGGGTGCCGACGTGTCGTCGGCGCGCGTCCTGCCGTGGGGGCTCGAGGGCGATCGACGCTGGGGCGTCGTCGATCCCGGGGGTCGGCCGGTGACCGCACGCGAGGAGCACGCCCTGCTCGCGCTCACGGCCGAGCCCACGTCCGGCGGCCTCCGCCTCGGCTCGCGCGACGGCGCCGCCGGGATGGTCGTCCCCGAGCCGGCGGACGCCGAGGCGATCCCGGTCGGCCACTCGCGCCAGGGCTCGGCCCTGCCCGCCGGGCCCGGCGCGGACGCCTGGCTCTCCGACCGGATCGGCCGCCCGCTCCGCCTCGTGTGGCAACCCGACCCGGCCGCGCGCACGGTGAAGGCCGAGCTCGGCGGACACGACGGCGACCGCCTGACGCTCGCCGACGCCGCGCCGATCCTGCTCGCGAGCGAGTCATCCCTCGCCCGGCTCGACGAGCTCGCACTGTCCGACGCGCTCGAGCGCGGCGAGACGGATGCCCCGCCCCTCGTGATGGAACGGTTCCGCCCGAACCTCGTCGTCGACGGCGACCCGGGCGACCCGTTCGCCGAGGAGGGCTGGTCGAGCGTGCAGGCGGGCCCCGTCCGCTTCCGCGTGATGGGCGCCTGCGACCGGTGCGTCATGACCACGATCGACCCGGTCACGCTTGAGGGCGGCAAGGAGCCGATCCGAACGCTCGCGCGTCACCGGCGACGGGACGGGAAGACGTGGTTCGGCGTGTGGCTGGTCCCCGACCTCGGGGCATCCTCGTCCGATGTCGTGACCGTGGGCGACCCGGTGTCGGCGGCGGAACCGGGCGCCTGACGGCGCCGTCGACGCCGCCCGACCGGGGCCGGGCGCCCTCGCTAGACTGGCCCGCATGGCAGATTCGACGTTCGACATCGTGAGCAAGGTCGACAAGATGGAGGCCGACAACGCGGTCAACCAGGCCCGCAAGGAGATCGAGCAGCGCTACGACTTCAAGGGCGTGGGCGCGTCGGTCGAGTGGAGCGGCGAGAAGATCCTGCTGAAGGCGTCGACCGAGGAGCGCGTGAAGGCCGTCCTCGACGTCGTCCAGTCGAAGTTCATCAAGCGCGGCATCACGCTGAAGTCGCTCGACGACGGCGACCCCTACGCCTCCGGCAAGGAGTTCCGCATCGAGATCGCGTTGAAGAACGGCATCGACCAGAAGAACGCCAAGGAGGTCGGCAAGATCATCCGCGAGCAGGCCCCGAAGACGGTGAAGTCGCAGATCCAGGGCGACGAGCTCCGCGTCTCGTCGAAGAGCCGCGACGACCTGCAGGAGACGATGCGGATCCTGAAGGCCGCCGACCTGGAGATCGACCTCCAGTTCGTCAACTTCCGCTGACCGCGCGCATGACGGACCAGGACGGCGAGGGGATGCCCCGCCCGGGCGTCGACGTGCCCGACCGCCGCGGGCGCACCGGACTCGATCGCGTCGGCCGCGACCTCGACCGCAACCCGAACGTCCGGGTGCGCGACGTGCGCGTGCTCACGTCGGACTGGTACGTGACCCGGTCGACGACGTTCGACTTCCGCCACGCCGACGGCCGGTGGACCACCGAGCAGCGCGAGACCTACGACCGCGGCGACGGCGCCACGATCCTCCTCTACGACGCGACGGCCCGCACCGTGGTGCTCACGCGGCAGTTCCGCCTCCCGGCGTACGTCAACGAGCACCCCGACGGCATGCTCATCGAGGCCGCGGCGGGCCTGCTCGACGCCGACGACCCCGAGACCGCGATCCGCCGCGAGGCCGAGGAGGAGACGGGCCTCACCGTCGGCGACGTCGAGCACGTCTTCGACGTGTACATGAGCCCGGGCTCGGTGACCGAGCGGCTCCACTTCTTCGCCGCGCCCTACGACCACGGCTCGATCGCGCACGGCGCCCGCGCGGGCCTCGCGCACGAGGGCGAGGACATCGAGGTGCTCGAGCTCGGCTTCGACGACGCGCTCGATCGCATCGGCGTCGACATCCTCGACGCCAAGACGATCATGCTGCTCCAGTGGGCGGCGCTCCGGGGGCCGTTCCGCACCGCCGGGGGCTGAGCGCCGGGTGGCGCTTGTCCCTCGGAGCGCCCGCGCCGGTGCTACTGCGAGATCAACGTCAGGGTCAGCGTCGATCGGTAGGCTCCGCGTGCCGTTCCGGCGGGCGGGCGGAAGGTGAGGTCGGCGTCGAACGAGGCACCGGCTCCGCCCGTGGATGATCCGGGCGCCCCGGTCGCGAACGTCGAGGGGTAGATCCCCGACCCCGGCTCGAGCCCGGCCGAGGCTTCCACCCCCGATGGGAGCGTCCCCACGACCGGCGCGTAGCCGAGCGCGCTGCGTGGGATGCCCACCGCGCCCGGGCCGACGAAGTCCTGGACGTCGATGCGGAGGATCCACCCGAGCCGCTCGGCGCGATCGTCGACGACCGTGAAGCCGCCGAGGCGAACCGCATCGGTCGCGCGCCCGTCGCGGACCGTGCCGAGGTCGAGTGCGCCCGACACCGGGGCGACGAGTTCGAACCGACCCGAACCGGGCGGCACGACGACGGGCCCCTCGTCGCCGGGATCGGCCTCGGGGACCGTGAACGGACCCCAGGCCTCGACCGTGCCGTCAGCCTGAGCGAGGAACAGCCGGTGCGCATCGCCCGGCACGAATCCGCGGCCCGCGATCTCGACGGTTCCCGTTCCGGACCCGTCGAGGGCGACCCGGCCGAGGTCGACGAGGTCGGAGAATGCGCCGACCCGCAGGGTCCAGCCCGCATACGCCCGGCCTGCATCGAGGTGCAGCACGGTGCTGCCCGGGGTCGTGGTGACCTGGAGTCGCTGCCGGTCAGGGGTCAGGTCGGCTTCGTCGACCCCGAGCGGGCCCTTCCGGGCGCTCGGCGGCGGCATCGGGGCATCCGTCAGCAGGCGGTTCGAGGTCGCGGTGTCGCCGGGTCCGAACGTCGGGTTCGCGCACGCAGCGAGGTCGAGGCCCTCGGAGGGCGCGCCCGGGATGCGGCGGAGCTCCCGGGATGCGGCCTCGACGAGGTTGATCGGCAGCGGCGCGTCCCCCACCTCGCCGACCGAGCGCTGCCCGGCGCACACCGCGTACCCGGCGAACGCGGCGAGCGTCGCCGCGGCGTCCGTCGTGAACGTCGGGCCGGCCTCGGTCGGCACGAGCATCGATGCGTACGTCGAGAGCGGGTACGCGCGGGGGTCCGGATTGCCGACGACCTCGGCGAACGGCTGGATGCCGCTCGCGTCGGCGGGCGCGCCGAGCAGCGCGATGCCGACCGCATCGGCGGTCGGTCCCACGTAGTAGCCGGACGCGTTGAGGAGCTTCGCGGACGGCAGGCCGACCGATGTCGCGACCGACGTCTCGACGTACGTGAGCGCGCCGTCGGCGAAGGCCTGGCCGACGTAGCCCGCGACGCCGTTCGAGCCGGGAGCGGCACGGAAGGCGGGGGTCGCGAGTGGGAACACCTGCGTGGTTCCGGAGGCCCAGAGGTCGGGATGCGCGATCGACAGCCACCGCGTGAACTGCGCCGTCGACCCGGAGGCGTCGCTTCGTACGACGGGGATGATCGGGCGCGCGGGCATGATCACGTCGGGGTTGTCGGCCTGGATCAGCGGGTCGTTCCACGCCGTGATCCGGCCCGTGAAGATCATCGCGACGACGTCCCCCGACAGCCGCAGGTCGATGAACGGCCGACCGTCGACGCGGAGGTTGTAGGCGAGCGACGTGCCGCCCGCGACCAGGGGCAGGGAGGCGTACGGGCGCTGCGGCGTCTCCGCGGGCTGTGCGTCGAGGGGCTCCGTGAGGTACGGGCGTTCGGTGACCGCGAAGTCGACGTTCCCGGCCGCGAAATCGGCGCGTCCCTGCGTCGAACCGATGGCGGAGTACTGCACGGACATCCCGTCGGCGACCGCGACATCCTGCTGCCACCTCGCGATCGCCGGCTGGGCCCAGGTCGAGCCCGAGCCCCCGACGGGCGCCCAGCTCGACGCGACCGCGGCCGTCGGGTGCAGGCCGGCGAGCGCGACCGCGAGCGCGACGACGGCGAGCGCGCGGCCGTCCGCGCGACGCGTGCGTCGGGTCATCCGAACCGGCCGTTGACGTAGTCGGCCGTGCGCGGGTCGATGGGGTCCTCGAACATCGCGTCCGTGTCGCCGTGCTCGACGATGTGCCCGGGCCGCCCCTGTCCGGCGAGGAAGAAGGCGCACTGCTGCGACACCCGCTGCGCCTGCTGCATGTTGTGGGTGACGATGACGATCGTCACCTCGTTCACGAGCTCGAGCATCGTCTCCTCGATGACGCGGGTCGACGTCGGGTCGAGTGCCGAGCACGGCTCGTCCATGAGCAGGACCCGCGGCTTGACGGCGATCGAGCGTGCGATGCAGAGGCGCTGCTGCTGGCCGCCGGAGAGCCCGCCGCCGGGAGCGCGCAGGCGGTCCTTGACCTCCTTCCAGAGGCCGGCCTTGGTCAGCGACGACTCGACGAGTTCGTCCTTCTGGTCCCGGGAGGCCTTGGTGCCGGTGAGCTTCAGCCCGGAGACGACGTTGTCGTAGATCGACATCGCAGGGAACGGGTTCGGCTTCTGGAAGACCATGCCGATGTGCTTCCGCGCCTCGGTCAGCGACTTCGCGCGGTCGTAGATGTCGTCGCCGTCGAGGCGCACCTCGCCCGCGAGGCTCGCGGACGGCACGAGCTCGTGCATCCGGTTGAGGATGCGCAGGAACGTCGACTTGCCGCAGCCCGACGGCCCGATGAGGGAGGTGACGACGCCCGCCGGCATGGTGAGCGAGACCCGGTCGAGCACGAGGTGGTCGCCGAACCAGGCAGAGATGTTGCTCGCGTCGAGCGAAGCGAGGGGTTGCGGTGCGGACCCCGAGGCGGCGCCGGCGGCCTTGGATGCCCCGCGTCCGCCGCCGAACGGCAACTGGATGCCGCGCTTGGGTGCGCGCGAGCCCGGGACGACCTCGATGAGCTGGGTGCGGTCGGTCATGTGCGTGGAGCCTTCGTCTAGAGGAGGTTGGGGAGCAGGCGCACGAGCTGGTCGGCGACGAACAGGCCGCCGAGGAACAGCACGGGGAGGAACACGATCCACGTCTTCTGGGCGCCCAGGCGCCGGAAGGCCCAGACCGCGGCGACCTCGGCGACGACGAGGAACTGCAACGCGAAGACGAGCGCCCAGACGGTGCTCGTGTCGGTGGCGAGCGCCGCGTCCTGCGGGCGGAGGCTGAGCGTCGACGTCTGGCGGGCACCCGCCGGCTTCGCGTCATCCGTCGCCCTCGCGTCGACGTAGGCGACGCCGATGGGCACGTAGGGCGCACCGCGCGCGGTCTGCAGGATGAGCCGGCTCTCGCCCCGCTGGGGCGCCGGCGGGGTGGCATCCCCCGCGTAGCGCAGGCCGATGACCTCGAACTCGGTCTCGCCCTGGCCGGTGCGCACGGTGAAGGTCTCGCCGGGTGCGAGCTCCTGGATCCGGCTGAACGGGCCGCCGTACGCCGCGGCGCGGGCCATGACGATGCTCACGCCCGCCTGTCCCGGCAGGACCGTCGAGCGCAGGTGCCCAGGGCCGCCGGTCAGCACGCCCGACGAGGTGCCCTCCGAGACGACCTCGTGCACCCCGATCGACGGGATGTCGAGGATCGCGACCGGTGCGCCGTCCGGGAGGAGCACGTCGTCGAAGTCGCCCTCGCTGACGGGCGCGGTGCCGTCGGCGAGCTGCTCCCGGTAGGCGTCGGTCAGCCGCTGCTGCGCCGCGAGGTGCTGGAGGTGGCTGAACACGAGCAGGTCGATCGAGAACGCGAGCAGCATGACGGCCACGAGCGCGAGGATGCCCCGCACGAGCGCCTGGCCGGCGGTGAGCGGTTCGCGCTGGACGGGCGGTCGTGGGGGCCGCCGCGGAGGCTTCGGCGGCTTGGGAGGCTTCGGCGGCTTCGGCTCGCGCTGGGACCTCGGCGGCCGCGCCGGTTCGGCCCACGCCGAGGGCACGTCCGAGAGTTCCGCCTCGTCGAGGTCGTCGGTGAAGAGCGTCATTGGACTAGTCGCCGTCCACCGGGTCGACCGTGAACTCGCCGGTGCCGGGGGTGACGTGGATCGTGCGGGTGTAGGCCGCGGTGACCGTGCGCCCCTCATCGGCGGTGCAGGCGAGGCCGAAGCTCCAGGTTCCCCCGTCCGCGCGGAGTTGCGCGGCGTCGGCCGGTGAGCCGTCGCTCTGGTAGTCCAGCGCAGCGACGGGGAGCAGGACCTCGAGGCGCCCGGGCACCGACGGCTCGGGGTCGAAGCCGGAGGCCGAGTAGGCCTTCCACCCGGTGATGCCGGCCCGTTCGGCACCGTGTCGGCTCACGAACGTCCAGGTCGCGGTCGACTCTGCGGGGCAGACGAACGGCTCCCGCGGATCGGTGGCGCTGGCGGCGAAGTCGAGGCCCCGGTCGTAGTCGAACACGGCGCCGGCCTGTTCGGCGAGTTGCTCCGACGCCGGGTCCCAGAGGTGGATCGGCCCGTCCGACGGCGGCGCCGCGACCGCACCGCCGGTCCCGGCGAGCACCGCCGCGAGGATGCCGCCGACGACCGCCGCAGCGGCCACGCCGGCGCCGACGCCGATCCAGAAGCGCCGCTCGGGTCGCCGCCCGCTCCGCCGCCCGCCTCGCCGCTCGCCCCGCCGCTCGGCGGCCGCGCTGCCGTCGCTCGACGACGGCGCGGCCGCCGACGGGGTGGGCTGTGCCTGCGCGGCCGGTTCGGTTCCGGTCGTCATGCGACTGCTCCTTGCGGTTCGGGTTCGGGAATCGCCGGTCGACGTCCTCGCACGACCCGCGCGAGCATCGCCGCCGCGATCCCGAGCGCCGCGACCAGGCCGACCGCCCAGGGGAACGCGAAGACCGTGGTCTCGCGCGTCAGCGGAGTGAGCTCGGTGCCCTCGATCTCCGTCGGCGGGGTCAAGGTGACGCGGGCGTTGACGATCGGCCACTGGCCGATTCCGGACAGCTCGACGCCGATCGTGCGGACCTCGCCCGCCTGCAGGGCCTCGACGGGTGCCACGACCGTGCCGAGCCGAGTGCCGAACGGCGTCTCGATCCAGAACCTCGCCTCGGAGTCGAACGCCGTGTGCGAGGCGTTGCGCACCGTGAACGACAGGTGCACGCTGCCCGCCGTCGGGTCGATGGACGGCGTGGACGATCCTTCGAGTCCGCTGAGGTAGAGCACGCCGCCGATCGAGAGCTCGTCACTCGACTGCTGCGCGCTCGTCGGCGCCTCCGCGGGCGTGGCCGCGTCGGACGGCGCTGCGCCGCCGGAGCCCCCGGATGCCCCGGAGCCCGTGCTCCCCGGCGACGGGGAACCGGATCCGTTCGACGGGACGGCGGTCGGTGCCGGGGTCCTGCCGTCGGTGACCGTCACCGAGATGTTGGGACCGCTGGGATCGGCATCGGCCCTGGCGTCGTCGATCGTCAGCAGGTTCGCGTTCGCGAGGACCCCGAGCGCGACGATGCCGCCCGCCAGCGTCTCGGCCCACGAGCGGCGGCGAGTCGCCGACCTCACGAATCTCCCGCCCGACCCGCCGCGCTGAGTTCGGCGTCCTGCCCGGACTCCTGCTCGTGCTCGGCCTTTCGCCTGGCCTCCTGCTCGGTGTACTCCATCCACGCCTGGGCGCGCGCCGCATCCTGGCGGCGGCGCCACCGGAGGAAGAGGAGGATCAGTCCGGCGAGCGCGAGGAGGATCAGCAGCGTCCACGGCACCGCCCACGTCACGCCGTCGCGGTTGGTCGCCGGCACGGCGAGCAACTGCTGGTCGGGGTCGTCCGAGTCGACGAAGGGGTTCAGGCGCGCGTACGGGTTCAGGTAGAGCCACTGGCCCACGCCCGTCGCCTCGAACTCGTACGTCGCCGAGTTGCCCGGCAGGAGCACGGGGATGCCGCCGCCCTGCTCGCCTGCGACGGGAATGCCGAACACGGTCCGCACGCCCATGGTGACGTTGCCGGCGAGCGCGACGTTGCCGGGATTGGCGACGCTGTAGCGGATCCGCACCGCGCCGCCGAACGGATTCCACCAGTCGCCCTCGTACGAGGCCTCGAAGCCCCGGATGGTCAACTGGGGCTGCAGTTCGCCCGAGACGCGTGCGTAGATCGCGGTCGCGACGCGGCGATCGAGGCTGACCTGCTGCCCCTCCTCGATGACGGACGCGACGAGTCCGCCGACGTGGTCGCCCGGCGTCGCCTCCGCGGGGAACGCGACCGTGAACGGCAGCAGGCGCACCTCCTCGGGCGCGAGCGTGAACCGGATCCGGTCCTCGCCGTTCTCGAACTTCACCCAGGCCCCGATCGAGGCGGGCGCGTCGGCGGTCGGGAGCAGCGAGAACGCGCCGTCCTCCGCGTTGAACGCGTCGGTCGCGTACACGGTGAACTCCTGGGGCGCGGAGCCCGTGTTGCCGACCAGGACCTGATCGGCGATGGTCTGCCCGGGGTCGGCCGAGTAGCTGAGGCGGGTACGCCCGTCGGGCAGCCCGTCGGCACCGGCCGGTCGCGTGGCGACGCCGACCGTGCTCGGGTCGTCGGCCGCCATGGCCGGGCTCGACGCGGCGAGCAGCCCGCCGATCGCGGTCAGCGTGAGCACGAAGGCGGCGACCGCCCGGGCGAGGCGCGTGCGGGCGGGGGGTGTCGAGATCTGCACGGTACATCTCCGCAGGTGTTCGCGACGAGCCGGCGTCGCGGGGGTGAACGAGGGGTGAGCGAGCCGTGTCACGCGGATGATGTCCGGTCCGGGCCCCCGGACCCCGGACGCACCTGGTGGGAGGGCCGCGAACGGCCCTCCCACCAGGCTCACTGCTGCAGCTGCAGCCCGCCGCCTACTTGGAGGTGAGCGTGAGGGTCAGCGTCGAGTGGTACTCACCGGTCTGCGCGGTCACGGGCGCCTTGAAGGTGAGGTCGGCGTCGAAGAGCGCACCGGTCGGCAGGGTCGAGACGGCCTGGCTCTCCGCGAGGTGCCCGCCGGTGTTGACGGTGATGCCCGCGAGCGGCGTGTAGCCGGTGAAGACCTTCGGCGCGATCGACAGGGCCGACTTCGCGATCGTGTCGCTGCTGCCGGCCTTGGCGAAGTCGGTCCACGCGGCGTCGAGGTTCCAGCCCTTGAGCACGTTGCGGTCGTCGATGACGGTGACCTTGCCGAGCGACGCCGTCTTGGCCACGTCGCGCTGGACGTTGCCGAAGTCGACCTGGGTGTTCTCGGCGTTCAGCGCCCAGAGGTCGCTCGCGGTGACGGTCGCCGTGATGTCGACGTCATCCGTCTTCGCACCGTACGCGGGGGCGGGGATGTCGATCGTGCCCCATGCGACGACCGCGAGGCTGCCCGGAAGGGTCAGCGCGATGGTGTGCGTCGCACCGGCAGGCAGGCCCGAGATGTCGACGGTCGCGTTTCCGGCCGCGTCGGTGGTGACCTGGCCGAGGTTGGTCGGGTCGGACCAGCCCCACGCCTGCAGCGTCTGCGACGCGTGGGCGGCACCGGCGGCAACCGTGACCGTCGTGGCGCCCTCGGCCGGGTCGGCGATGGTGACCTTGCCCGCGTCGGCATCCGTGGGCTGCGCCGGGACGTTGGCCTCGACCGTGCCCGAGAAGGCCTGGTCGTCGAAGCCCGCGGCGTTCGTCGCCCGCAGCGTGAAGCTGTAGGCGCCCGCGGCCGTCGGGGTGCCCGCGATCGCACCGGTCGCGGCGTCCAGGGCCAGACCCGCGGGGAGCGCGCCGGCCTGGACCGACCACGCGATCGGCGCGGTGCCGGTCGCAGCGATCGTCTGCGAGAACGAGGATCCCTTGGTCAGCCCGTTGAGCGACGTGGTGGTGACCACCGGGGCGGCCGCCGGGGCGGCCGGCGTGGCGAAGGTCCAGGTGGCGAGGTTCGGGTTGGCGTTGCCCACGACGGTGATGTAGGTGTAGTCCACCTCGAGGATCGTGTTCTGGGCGACGTCGAGGAACGCCAGGCCGAGCGAGTAGTCGCCGCCGGCGATGCCGACTGCGCCGGCGCCCGACGGGGTCCCGGCGCCCGTGCTCGTGTTGCCGAAGGGCGAGAGGTTCGCACCCGAGACCGACGGCTGGTTCCCGAGCGACGCATACGCGTTCCACGCGCTCAGGTTGGTCTCCTGGCCGCGGGGCGCGATGAACGTGCGCACCTGGGTCGAACCGGCGGGTGCGACGAAGGCGCTGTTCCAGTCCTCGTCCGAGGCATCCGGCGAAGCGAGGACGCTCGCGTCCCACGGGAGCGAGGTGCCCGCCGGGAACTGGAGGCCGGTCTCGTCCGAGAGCAGGTACAGCGGGTGCGCCGAGCCGACGGTCGGGACGATCGCCGCGTTCGCCGACATGGCCGGCAGGGCCGTGAGAGCGAGTGCAGCCACTGCGACGCCGACGCCGAGTCGGTTTCGTCGTGAAAGGAGCTTCATTTCTTCTACTTCTCCTGTCTTGGTCTTGCGACTAGTTGTTCGCGGTGAAGGCCGCGTCCTGCGGAGCCGAGAAGCCGAACTTCGCCTTCACGGCCTTCGTGGTCGACGTCGCACCCGAGGCGCCCCAGTAGGTGAGGCTGGTGGTGGACGACGGGTTCGTCAGCGCGAACAGGCCGGCGTCGTACGCCGGGTTCGCGGCGCCGCCGGCGAGGGTCGGGGTGATCTTGGTGGTCGGGACGACGATGAACACCGTGCGGCCCCAGGTCGCGCTGTTGAAGTACGCGGTGTTCGGCGCCACGCTCGGTGCCGTGCCGGTCGTCGGCGCGACGCCGCCGATGGTGCCGACGGTCACGCCGGCCATGGTGTTGATGCGCGCGGCGCCGTTGACCTGGCCGATGTAGTTCGCGACCGAGAGCGGGATGATCTGGATCTGGTCGGCGGTCGGCGTCAGCACGTTGCCGTCGTTCTCCGGGATCGTGTTGCCGCGGGTGTCGACCGCCGCGCCGATCGTGCCGACCCCGATCTTGTTCAGGAACGTGGTCCACGTGCCCGAGCTGCTCTGCAGCGCGAGCGGCTTCACGACGTAGTCCGTGCCCGGCACGGCGACCGGGGAGCTCGCCGAGTAGAACGACGTGAGCTCGGCGGTCGTCAGGCCGTCGATCCACGCCTTGGCGGCAGCCGCGTCGCCGTTGCCGTTGGCGTCGGTGCCGATCTTGTAGATGAACCCGATCGCGTCCTGCCCGAACGGGATGTAGGTGAGCACGCCGCCCGCGACGGCCGTGCCCTTGGACGAGCTGCGGGCGAGGTCGACCTGGTTCGCCACGTCGACACCGTTGTAGGTGGTGCTTCCCGAGTAGTTGATCGAGCGGAGGAGCGCGGTCCGGCCCGCACCCGATCCGTTCGGCCGGTCGAACACGTTGCCGAACTCCTTGGTCTGGATCTTGCCGACGCCGCCCGAGACGCCGAGGGTGAAGGCGTCCCACGAGGCGAGGGTCTTGCCGGCACCCTTGACCTTCACGGGCGAACCCGAGATCGAGGTTCCGTTGGCGAGTGCTCCCACGGCGTCCTGCAGCGTGTCGGAGCCGACGATCGAGTAGCCGTCGCTGATCGGGTCGGCGAACGCCGGGGTCGCCGTCATGGCGATGCCGGCAGCGGCAACCAGAGACGTGGCGCAGATGGCCACCATCTTCTTGATCTTCACTACTGTCCTTTTCTCTGATGGGATCCGGGCCGCGTCCGCGGCCCGGCGGGAGCTCGCTAGGGGCGGGCCCACGATCGGATCGCCCGCCGCCGCGACACGACCACGCTCGCGATCGCACCCCCGGCGCCGGCGACGAGACTGACGGGGATGGCGACGCCCGTCGGGACGCCCGGGTCGTCGGGCGTGGTGCCGCCCGCGAGCGGGGCACTGGCGTCGCCGGTCGCCGCGGGCTGGGCCGCTTCGGTCGGCGACGAGCCGCCGACGACCGACCCGCCCGAGGCCGAGCCCCCGGACGCCGCGGACCCGCCCGAGCCGACGTACGGCTGCTGCGGCGTCGAGGTGGCCGACCGGCCGGAGGCGATCGCGGATGCCGCGGCGATCGCCTGCTCCGCCCAGGACGCGGGGATCGGCGCATAGCCGTCCGGGAGCTGTCCGGCGTCGACGCCGGGCGTCTGACCGACGCCGCTCGCGGCATAGCGGATGAACGCGGCGTACGCAGTCCGCAGCGCCTCCCCGGTCTTCACCGGGTTCGCGGCCGCGTAGACGGGCAGGGTAAGGGGGTACGCATCACCCGCGCCCTGCGCCGTGGTCGCCGCCGGGTCGAAGCCGACCACGCGGCCGGCCGCACCGACCGAGGTCATCGCCGAGGCGGCCGAGAGCATCCCGGTCCGCGTCGGCGACACGAAGGTCCCGGCGGGATTCCGGAGGGATGCCGTGACGACCTGGTACCTGGCGGCCGCGGCCGTGCTGGTGAGCCCGAGCAGCGCCTGGTTCCCCGGCAGCATGCGGGCGGCCTTGGTGTACTTGGGCGGGAACGAGAACGGGTCCCAGCCGCCGAGGAGCTGCCCGTCGCCCCGCAGCGTCAGGTAGGCGACGGTGCCGAGGTCGTTGGCGTACGGGCGCCAGGTGACCAGGTTGATCGGACCCGTGTTCGCCGGCGTCACCTCGATCGGGTCGGCCTTCGGGAAGTCGTCGCGGTCGAGCGAGAACGGCGTCCCGGTCGGGTTCTTCGTCGCATCAGTCGAGTACCACGGGTTCACGACCATCCCCCAGTCGTCCGGGGTGCCCGCGAGGAAGGCGCGCGCGGCCGGGTCGGCGGCGATGTACGCCCACACGGCCCGGGCCGCGTCCGACCTCCCCTGCGACACGATGACGTCCGCGATGGCCGGGCCGGCGAGGTCCTGCGCCGCCCATTCCGGGTCGTTGACCGCGAGGAAGTCGGGGTCCTTCGTTATCGTGTACGGGTTCGTCGGGTTCAGGTAGCTCGTGTCGGCACCGGTCGGCAGGGCCGACCGGTACGAGTAGCTGAGCAGCTTCGCGAGGAGCCGGGGCGTCAGGTTGACGCTGGTGAACGGCGTGTGCGCCGCGTCGAGGTAGTCCTGGGGAAGCTCCTTGAACGGATCCGGACGGCGATCGATCGCCAGCGAGATGGTCACGCCCGTGAGCGCGATGGGCGCGTACTGGAGGGGATCCGCGCCCTCGGTCCGCAGCGGGTAGCTGGTCAGCGCCAGTGGCGCGTCGACCGTCGTCGCGGCCGCGGTGACCGCGTCCGACTCGGGCATCGTGAGCAGGGAGTAGACGGACGCGTCCGTCGCCTGGTTGCAGACGGCCGGCTGCCACGAGTTGACGGCGACCGCTGCGAGCTCGCTCCCGGCGAGCTGGCGTTCGCCCGCCCCGACCGCGCACCGGCTGCCGAGCGGGGCGAACCCGAGCCGCACGGACAGTGCGTGCCGCCACGAGTCGATGAAGAGCCCGGACTGGGTGATGGTCGACGCGCCGTTGTCGGACTCGCCGCGCGGCAGGATCACGAGCCAGCAGCCCGCCCCGGTCGTGACGTCGCCCTTCGTGACGGGGGTGCCGCAGCCGAGCGCCGGCGCCTGCGCGGCCGTCTGCACCTCGAACGAGACCGCACCGTTGCCGTCATCGCCCGAACCGACCCACGGGATCTCGTTGGTCGAGTACGACGTGAAGAACGGGTTGATGTTGAGGTTGACCGCCGTGTCGACCGTCTTGGCACCCGTCGTGGCATCCGTCTTGATGCCGTCCACGCGCGCGCCGTCGCGTGCGACGAAGGGGATGCCCGTGTACGGCGGGAGGAATGGCACGTCCGTCAGCGCCGAGTAGGGCGCATCCTCGGCCGGGACCTCGTCGAGCGTGATGTTCCGGAACGCGTCCCGCGTCGCGCCGGGCGTGTTCGCACCGCCGTACACGCACGACGTCCGGTCGGGTCGGGCCGGGTCCTTCGGGTCGTCGCCCCAGCACATGAAGATCTGCAGGAAGTTCGCGCCGCCGTTCCCGCCGCTGGGCGCGATCGACTGCTTGCCGCCGGTCCAGCTGACGCGGATGCCCTGGGCGACCAGCTGCTCCGTCTGGGAGACGGTCACCTCCAGGTCGGGCAGCGGCGCGTGCTCGAGGTCCGGATCCTGGTCCTTCGCCGTCACCGTGACCGCTGACGAGTCATCCGCGTGCGCCGGCGCCGCGTCGATGACGACGCCCGAGAGTGCGACGAGCCCGAAGACGACGGCTGCGGTCAGCAGGCCTGTGGATCCGGATGCGATCCACATCGATCGGCGGGCGGGGCGTGCAGGCTGCACAGGGTCCTCCAGGAGGATGTCGCGGCAGTTCTCCTGCCGACCGGGATGAAGCTATGGGCGGTTCGTGACGCCCGGATGAACGGGCGCTCAACGACGGGAGATCGGAGGTGGCCGATCATCGGCGCACGCGAAATACCCGGTCAGCGCCGGTTCGACGCCGATGCGGGCGGGCGGTCGCACCGAGGCGACCGCCCGTCCGAGGGCAGGTGGAGCGAGGTCAGTCCCTCCCTCGACCGCCTCCTCGACGGAGGCGCGGCGACAGCAGCGGCGGCACCGCGATGGCGAGGAAGAGCAGGATGCCGGCGACCGTCATGAGCGCCTGCGGCGTGCCCCACGCGTCATCCGGAAGCGTGAACGGCGACGACACGGCCGCGCCGGCGACGGCCGAGCCGGAGATGAGGTTGCCGTTCGCGTCGTACACGGCCTCGCCGGTGCCGGAGGTCGCCGCGGCATCCACGGTCGTCGCCGTTCCGGTGGCCGCCCCGCCTGCGGACGCCCCGCCACCGCCGGTGCCGGTCACCGGAGTCTCGTCGAGCGCGCCCGCGGTGCCCGTGGTGCACTGGTCGGGTCCCTTCTTGTCGCACGCGGCCGGCTGCGGCGCCGTCTTCGCGAGCTGGTTGTCGGACTCGCTCTCACCGGGCTTGAAGGTGGGGTTGTTGCAGGCGTTGAAGTCGATGCCGGCCGCGTTCGCGCCCGGGATGCGCTTCACGACCTCCGAACCCGCGCGGACCAGGTTCATCGGCAGCGGCGAGTAGCCGAGGGCGGCCGCCTGCTGCTGGCCCTCGCACAGGAAGTACGTCGCGAACGCGCCGAGCGTCTTGCCCTTCGCCTCGGTGAAGATGCCCGCGACCTGCGTCGGCACGATCATGTACGAGTAGCTCGACAGCGGGTACGTGCGGGGGTCGGCGTTGTTGTAGACGCCGTCGAGGTTCTGCGTGAGGTCCGAGTTGATGCCCGCCTTGAGCAGCGCGACCGCGACGGAGTTCGCCGTCGGCTCGATGTAGTACCCGGCCGCGTTCAGCACCTTCGCGACCGGGAAGCCGGACTTCAGCGCGTACGAGTACTCGACGTAGGTGATCGCGCCCTCGCCGTAGTCCTGGCTCACGTAACCCGCGACGCCGAGCGACCCGTTCTGCGCCTTGCCGTTGGCCGGCGTCGGGAACTGCGACCGCATGCCCGCGGTCCACAGGCTCGGGTACTGCTTCGACATCCAGAGCGAGAACTGCGCGCTCGACCCCGAGCCGTCCGAGCGCACGACCGGCACGATCGCGCGGTCGGGCATCGCGAGGCCGGGGTTGTCGGCCTGGATCGCGGCGTCGTTCCACTTCGTGATCGCGCCCGAGAAGATCTTCGTGATCACGTCGCCGCTCAGGCGCAGGTTCGTCACCCGCTTGCCGCCGATCTTGAGGTTGTACATGAACGACGTGCCACCGGCCACGATCGGCATGTACGAGAAGCCCGTCGTCGGAACCTCGGGCGCCGAGCCGTCCTCCGGTGCGCTCTGGAACGGGATCTCGGACACCGCGAAGTCGACCGTCCCCGCGATGAAGTCGCGCCGGCCCGCCGACGAGCCGGTGCCCGAGTAGTTGATCGTCATGCCGTAGTTGGCGGCGACGTTCTTGCGCCACTGGTCGAGCGCGTTCTGCGACCACGTCGACCCCGTGCCCGTGATCGGGATCCAGCTGTCGGCACGAGCGGTGGATGCCCCGGACTGGGCGAGCCCGCCGGCGAGCACGAGCACCGCCAGGGTGGACGCGACCGCGCGGATCGCGTGGCGGAGGCGGATGGTCACGACGGGCGCTCCTCGTTCGGGTGGTCGGTGTCGGGGTCGGTCCGGGTGTCCGGCGGCGCCGTGTACTCGATCGGCCGCGACGCGCGTTGCATGTTGGCGAGCGCGATCCGCGACGCATCGGACGCGCTGCGCGCGGCCGCGGCGCGTCGCTGCCGGGCGCTCAGCACGCCGGGCGCCCGACCGCCGATCGTGCGCGCGAGGAGGAACATGCCGAGCACGACGAGCACGAGCGTCGCCGCGGTGCCGAAGCCGCGCGCGATCATGTTCGGCTCGGGCGACTTCACGAAGTCGAACACCTGCAGCGGCAGGGAGATCATCGGCCCCGAGAAGGGGTTGATGTTGAGCACGGCGGTCACGCCCGAGGTCAGCAGCACGGGCGACGTCTCGCCGATCCCGCGTGCGGTGCCGAGGATCACCGCAGTGACCAGGCCCGATCGGGCGGTCGGCAGCACGACGTGCCACACCGTCCGCCACCTCGAGGTGCCGAGCGCGTACGAGGCCTCGCGCAGGTTGCCGGGCACGAGTCGGAGCACGACGTCCGACGCGCGGATGATGATGGGCAGCATCATGACGCTGATCGCGATCGCGGCGGCGAATCCGGACCGCTGGTGCGTGATCAGCTGGATGATCGCGGAGTAGACGAAGAGGCCGGCGACGATCGACGGCAGCGCGGTCATCGCGTCCGAGATGGTGCGCACGAATCGCGCGAACCGCCCGCCGACCTCGTTGAGGAAGACGGCGGTGGCGATGCCGAGCGGGATCGTGATCGCGAGCGCGATCGAGATCTGGATCAGCGTGCCCACGATCGCATGGAGGATGCCGCCGACGTCGAGCGGGTCCAGCGGGCCCGCCAGCTCCATCGTCTGCACGAAGAAGTTGGGGTGCACGAGCGCGGGGATCCCGCGGAGCACCGTGAACACGAGGACGAAGACGAGGGCCCCGAGCAGGATGACCCCGGCGCTCGTGAAGAGGCTCGTGACGATCCGGTCGGCCACCTGCTGGCGGTTCCCGCCCAGGGAGACGAGGAACGCGTAGATCCCCAGGAACACGAGGAACGAGACCACGACCCAGCCGACGAACCCCGTCATGGGCGTCAGCCAGCCGAACAGCAGGGTCGCGACCGCGAGCGCCGCGGCGAGCGCGCCGATCACGTTGAACCGGTCGTCGACGGTCGCACCGCGCACCTCGCGCCGCTCGCCGACCTCGGCCGTCGCCTGGCCCGGTGTCGCCGTGCGGCGGCGGGTGCGGCCGGCGGGCGGCGGCACGAAGCCCGTGAGGTCGTCCGGGCCGCTCGCGAGGCGATCCGCCTCGACGTCGGGGAGTTCGCCCACCGGGGGCGCGTCGATGGTCACTATCCCTCGCTCTGGGCGCCCGAGCGGCTGCGAGCCACGATCGAGGACGCCACGAAGTTGATGATCAGGGTGATGACGAACAGCACCAGGCCGGCCGCCATGAGCGCCGAGAGGCCGAACTGGCTGGCCTCCCCGTATCGCAGCGCGATGAGCGCGCTGACCGAGTTGGTGCCCGTCTTCAGGACCTGCCAGTTGATCTCGAAGATGGGCGAGATGATCATGTAGACCGCGATGGTCTCGCCGAGCGCCCGCCCGAGCCCGAGCATGGTGCCCCCGATGACGCCGCCGCGGCCGAACGGCAGCACGACAGTCCGGATCATCCCCCACCGGGTCGAGCCCAGCGCGAGCGCGCCCTCCCGCTCGCCGAGCGGGGCCTGCGAGAACGCCTCGCGCATGACCGACGTCTGGGTGGGCACGACCATGAGCGAGACGACGATGCCCGCGATGAACGCCGACGACGTGTACGCGCTCGCATCCGTCAGGTGGTTCCCGTCGGCGTCGGTCACCGCGAAGATCGGGATCCAGCCGAAGTAGGTGGAGATCCACTGCGCGACCGGGATCACGTTGGCCTGCAGGAAGAACACGCCCCAGAGGCCGAAGACGACGCTGGGGACGGCCGCCATGAGGTCGACCAGGCTCACGAGCGTGGACTTCAGCCGGGCCGGCACGACCTCGCTGATCAACAGGGCGGTGCCGAGCGCGAGCGGCACCGAGATCGACATCGCGATCAGCGCGATCGAGACCGTGCCGAAGAGCACCGCCGCGATGCCGAACTCCTGCGTCTCAGGAGACCACCGCTGCTCGGTGAGGAACGAGAACCCGGCCACGCCGAGCGCGTCGCCCGCGCGGAGCGAGAGGAACAGGCCGACCGCCAGCATGACCGCGACCGTCGTGCCGCCGGCCGCGAACGAGGCCGCGCGGAAGACCCGGTCGCCGACGGATCCCCGCGTGTGGAGCGTGCGGGCCCCGGCGGGCCGGTCCCCCGGCTCGCCGTGCTGCCCGGGCTCCTGCTCCGAGGTGGGCGGCGGCCCGACCGCGAGGTCGCCCGGCGAGGAGATCACCTCGGTCACGACGTCGAAGGGTCGCTCGCCGCTCATCCGGACCTCCTGGCGGGGCGCGCCGGTCGGTGGGGGCGGTGGTTCGGGTGGGGCATCGGTTCCTCATACGCGGCCGGTGGGCACGGGCGACCGGGCAACCCTCCGCCGGCTCGGTGAACGCGGGCGGGACTGGACCTGAAGGGGACGTGTCGCCGGTGCAAGCGGGATGCGTCGGGCGGGTGGGACGAGCTCATCCGCCGGTCGTTCGGGTGCGAGCCGCGGGCGCGGATGCCGAGGCCGAGGCCGCGCTCGACGCCGGCGTGCCGCCCGCGGCCGCCGGGTCAGGCGTCGGCGGCGCCGACGGCGTCGGGGTCGCGGTGGGGGTGGGCGTCGGCGTGGGCTGCGCCGTCGAGCGGAGCACCGTGACCGTGCTGCCGAGCGCGAACGTCACGCCCGCCGCCGGCCGCGTGCCGGTCACCGGGCCCGTGCCGCCGTCGTACGCGACGACGAAGCCGGAGTCGACGAGCGCGGCCGCAGCGCCCGCAGGCGCCAGCCCCGCGACATCCGGCACCGTGTTCGCTCCCGAGGCGACGACCAGCGCGACGGCCGCGCCTCGCGAGACGGGAGTCGAGGCTCCCGGCCGCGCCTCGAGCACGGTGCCCTCCGCCCGGGTCGACGCGACCCGCACGACGTCGCCGACCGCGAGGCCGGCCGCCCCGAGGCGCGCGCCCGCCTCGGCGAGCGCGAGCCCCGCGAGGTCGGGCACCGCGACGCCGGGCGGCGCGGCCGGGCCATCGGGCTCGTCGGGGATCAGGTCGGACGGCGGCGCCGCGGATTCGGGCGGCGCGACGGCATCGGGCGACGTCGTCGGTTGCGCCGGCGCGCCGGGCGCGACCGCCGCCGTGAATGCGAGGATGCCCGCGACCAGGGCGATCCCGACGAGGGTCGCACCCCAACCGATGGCCGCTGCGGGCCGGATCGCGTCGGCGGGCGGAGGACCCGAGGCGGTCGTCGTCGGAGGTCGCGTCCGGTCGGCGACCGAGCTTTCCGGCGCCGGAGCCGTCGCGACTCGCGTCGGACCGGCGGGCGGTTCGCCCCGACCGGCGGCCGGTTCGCCCGGACCGGCCTCCGTACCGGGGGCGATGCGCGCCCCCGCCGTGATCGCCGTCGCCGCTGCGGCCGCCGCGACCGCGGCCGGCGCGACCGGACGGTTCGGCCGCTTCGACCCGGTCGGCCGGTTCACGACCGGCGACGACGACACCGACGATTGCGCCGACGACGGCTGCGCAGGCGGCAGCACCGACGTCGTCGCGGTCGGCGCGAGGACGATCGTCGACGCCTCGAACCGCCGGGTCGTCAGGGCGTCGAGGCCGTCGCCGGGCTGCGGCAACGCGACGAGCGCGATCGCGTCGGCCAGGTCGCGCGCCGAGTCGAACCGATCGGCCGGGTCCTTGAGCAGCGCCCGGACCACGATGCGGTCGAGCGCGCGGGGGATCCGGCTGTCCAGCACCGACGGGACCGGGGGCGGCGACTCGAGATGCGCACGGACCACCTCGGCGGTCGTCGGCCGGTCGAACGGCGGCCGCCCGGTGAGCGCGAAGTGCAGCACCGCGCCGGCCTGGTAGACGTCGCCGCGCTCGTCCACGGGCTCGCCTCGCAGTTGCTCGGGCGAGGCGTAGCGCACGCTCGCGATCACGCCGAGCGCGTCGGCGCCGACGTCGACGCCGCCCGCACCGCGCGCACCGCCACCGCCGCCATCGCCGTCGTCGCCGTCACGGCCGCCACCACCGTCGCCGTCGAGCTCGCTGCGGAGCAGGTCGGTCCCGACGCTCGCGCGTCCGATCGCGTCGGCCAGCCCGAAGTCGACGAGCCGCACGGACTCGACCGCGATCGGCCCGCTCGCGGGAACCATGACGTTGCCCGGCGCCACGTCCCGATGCACGACGCCGACCTCGTGCGCGGCGCCGAGCGCCGCGAGCAGGCCGATCGCCGTCGCGATCGCATCGACGACCGACAGCGGCCCGCCCGCAGCGACGCGGTCGGCGAGCGTCACGCCGTCGACGAGCTCGAACGCGATCCACGCGGCGGGTCGGCCCGCCGACGTCGCGACGCCGGCGTCCAGCACGCGCACGATGTTCGGGTGGGCGAGCTCGCGGATCGGCGCTGCCTCGCGCAGGAACGCGCTCCGCACCGGTTCCTCCGCGGACAGGTGCGGGTGCAGGACCTTGAGCGCCACCGGGCCGCCGCGCTCGAGGTCGACGGCGGTGAAGACCGAGGCCGTTCCCCCGCTGCCGAGCAGCTCGCCGATGCGGAACCGGTCCGAGAGCGCCCCGGTCATCGACCGTACGCACCACCGGGCGCCGGGCCCGCGTCGCGGACGGCCTGACTCACGTCGCCGACCACCGGGCTCACGGCGCGGACGGCCGGGCTCACGCCACGGGCGCCGCGACCCGCCTCGCGCGCGACCCGGTTCACGTCGCCGACCACCGCACGGTGAAGCGGCGACCGAGCCGGTTCGGTGCGTTCCAGTGCCGGGCCGAGTCGGTGACGAGCGCGACGGCGAGGAGGTTCCTCGCGTTCTCGGCGGCTGCGGTGCACGACGCCGTGGACGGGTACCACCGGGCGCAGGTCATCGCGATCGTCCCGTCGAGGCCGATCGTCCAGCCGCGGGAGTCGACGAGCGGCCCGTCGACCAGCGACACCTCCAGACGGTCCGCGTGCTCGCGCAGGCGCAGGACGTGCGATCGCGCCGCGCCGAACGAGTGGTACGCCCACGCGCTGCGCGCGACCTCCCGGTTGTTCGAGGCGAGCAGACGCCACACGCCCCACTCGTCCGCCTCGACGATGTTGGCGAGGCTCGCTGCGTCGGTCCCCGGCGTCGCCTGCTGCGACAGCCGCCCGCGGAACCGCTGCCAGGCGGCCAGCATCGGATCCCGATCCGTGCGGAACGCCGAGAACTCGATCCGCGGGGGCGTCTGCATGGTCTCCTCGTCGTCGTCCTCGTCCGGGGCGTACGGGGTGCTGCGGGAAGCCCGCCGACCGACTGGTCGTCACCGGGCCGCAGGCATTGTCCGATCGGCGGATGAGCACGAGCTGGCGGGCAGGTGACGGGAGGCTTTCCTGGCATCCGGAGCCGCCCCCCAGTTCGGGGGCCACATCCACAGCCGGTGCGGCCCACGGTCGAAGCAGGTTCCCGCGTCGGAAGCACGAACTGGACGGATTCCGTCGCGCGGTCCTGCTTCCGACGTGATCACAGCAGGAGGCCGGGCCGGGGCCGGCGGGTCACGGGGACGCCCATGGCCCGGAGTCGGTCGGCGAGCGGCGTCCGCCGCCGGACATCGGTCCAATCCCAACGGTCGAAGGCACGGATGCGCCGCCGGATCGCGTTCTCGCGATCCTTCTCGTCGAGCACACGCCGCGCGACATCCTCGCCGCCGCCCGACAGGTACTTCCCGCGTCCGTCGGCCTCCGCACCGGCATCGACCTCGGGCCAGTAGAAGTCGAGCCGGGCCGTCCTCCCCGGTTCGGGGAGTCGGATCGGGTGTTGCAGCACGGGCTCCGCGAAGCCGAGCTCCTCGATCACCAGCCGGCTCGCAGTCTCGAGGACGGAATCCGACGAGTCGACCGCACGTGAGAGCACGGCCTCGGCGCGCCGACTCCCGTGGTACGGCAGCAGTCGCTCGTGCTCGGCGCGCAGCGCACCGACCGTGGTGAGCGGTCGGGTTCGCCCGAACGGGTCGACCCGCAGCGCCGCGTCGACGGCGGCGAGCGCGTCGGCGAGCGGCGCGACCCGGCAGAGCTGGATCAGGGAGAACTCCACGGACGTCGCTCCGACCCCCTCGACGACCGTCGTCGGAACGTCCGGCGAGCGGCGCGCGACGGACACGACGCCCGGTCGCCGCTTGCCGTGGGCGCCGGCGGACATCACGTAGACGTCGCCCGGCCAGCCGCCGATCACCGGCAGCCGGAAGAGCGCGATCGCGGACCAGGCCGTGAACACGGGCGCACGGAGCGACCCCGCTGCGGCCAATACGAGCCTCCGATAGCGCAGGGCCTCCCGTTCGCGCGTGGACGGCGCCGCCGTCGGGGCATCCTCGAGCTCGTAGACGCCGTGCCGGATGCGTCGGATGCGCCCGGCGGCCGTCCCGCTCCGCAACTCGCCGAGGCGCCCCGCCGAGGCCACCGCCTCGAAGCGGATGAGTCCGTGCCGATCGGTCGCGAGTCCACCTTCCATCCGCCGATCGTGGTCCGACCCGGACCGGCCGTCACGCCCCCGGAACGCCTCGGGCTCTCGTCGACACGTCCGGCCGCCTGTCGAGGACTGCTCCCGGCCCGCGGACGCACCGCCCGGAACCGGTCGGAACCGGACGGAACCGGGCGGAACGACGGAACCGACATCCGCCGTTCGAAGCAACCCACGGCCTGCTTCGAACGCCACGGCCTGCTTCGAACGGCAGGCGCCGCGGCTCACGCCCCCGGCGCGTACCCGCCGAGCCAGCGCGTGATCGCCGCGTACCCCTCCGCGCGCACGGGCGCGCGCGACAGCAGCACGTCGTGGAGCGCTCCGTCGATGCGGGCGACCGTCGAGACGCGTCCGAGCTTCAGCGCCCGCCGCGCGATGTCGTCGACGACGAGCACGGTGTCGCTCTCGAGCATCGCGGGCGACCAGGACGTCTGGAGCGTCGACCTCGTCGAGAGCAGCGTGAGCACGGGCGCGCCGACGTCGAGCCCGGCCGCGACGGCCCGGTGCCCCGCGAGGATCGCCGTGAGCCAGGCGGGCAGCACGGGGAACGACGGCGTCGGCCGCCAGTCGTGGTCGTACTCCCACTCGCCGTCGAGGTCGCGATCGGTCGCGCGCGCGTAGAACCCGAGGTCGACGTTGGGCAGCATCGCCGAGGGGTTCATCCGCGCGCCCCACCCGACGACCGGCGCGAGGGCCTCGCGCCCGACCCTGCTGAGCTGGAACTCGAGCCACGGGCTGTTCAGCACGAGCGCGCCCGCGCGCCCGGGATTCCTCGCGGCCCAGAGGCTCAGCACCAGTCCGCCGGTCGAATGGCCCATCAGGATCAGCGGCCGCCGGCCCGGGGCATCCTCGCCCTGCCCCATGGCGACGAGCGCCGCCTCGAGGTCCTCGTCGTACGTGGCGAGGTCGGTCACGTACCCGCGCGTCTGGCCGGGCCGGAGGCTGCGCCCGTACTTTCGCAGGTCGAGCGCGAAGAACCGGGCGCCCCGCCCCGTCCAGTAGGCCGCGAGCTCTCGGTTGAAGAAGTAGTCGCTCCAGCCGTGGACGTACAGGACGTCGGCGCCGGATGCCTCGCCGCGGTCGCGGCCGAGCCGCTCCCACCATGCGCGCGCGGGCCGATGCCGGACCAGCGTCGCGACGACCGGTCCTTCGACGTCGGTGCCGAGCGGGAGTTCGAGCTGCTCGAACTCCGCGGAGAGGACGTCGGGTCGCCACCCGGCGCCGGTTCGCCCGACGTCGGGTCGCCCCGCATCCCGTGGCAGGTCCGGATCCGTCACCGCGCCCTCCCCCGCAGGCTGTGCGGTCAGCCTACCGAGGCACGGCCGGAGACGCCGTGACCAGGGTGCCCGGCGCCCGCCTCCCGTCGCCGGGCACCCGCCCGGCCCCGGCCCGGTCGAGCCCCCCTCACCGGGTCCGGGGCCGGAGTCAGTTGGCCGCCGTGAACGCCTCGACGATGCCGATCACGGCGGGGGTCATGACGATGAGGAACAGCACGGGCAGGAGGCAGAACACGAGCGGGAAGAGGATCTTCACGGTGACCTTCTGCGCCTGCTCCTCCGCACGCTGACGGCGCTTGAGGCGCATCTCCGCGGCCTGCACGCGCAGCACCTCGCCGATCGCGACGCCGTAGGCGTCGGCCTGCACGATCGCGCGCACGAAGCGGCGGACGTCCTCGACGCTCGTCCGCTTCTCGAGCTCGTGGAACGCGTCCCGGCGCGTGCGGCCGATGCTCATGTCCTGGAGCACGCGCACGAGCTCCTGGGTGAGCGGGCTCCGTCCCTGCCTCGCGGCCTTCTGCATCGCGGCGTCGAAGCCGAGTCCGGCCTCGACCGCGATGGTCATCTGGTCGAGCACGTCGGGCAGCGCGCGCTTCATCGACTCCTGGCGGTCGTGCGCGCGGCTGTTGAGGAGCACGTCGGGCAGGAAGAAGAGGAGCGCGGTGGCGAACAGGGCGAGCAGCACCTCGAGGGGCTGCGGTCCGCCCGCGAAGACGAACACCGCGCCGCCGACCGCGCCGACGATGAGGAGGGCGATCTTCCAGGTGACGATCCGGGTCGCGCCCCAGCCGTCGGGGCGCCCGGCGTAGACGACCTGCTGCTCGAGCCAGGCGATGTACCCGGCTGGCGCCGCGGCGACGAGCGACGACGCGAGCGACGGCCGCTGCTGGACGACGCCGACGGCGGAGTGCACCTCGGCGCCCTCCGGCACCGTGGCGGGGCGACGCCGCGAGGGGATGAGCACGAACACGAGCACGCCGGCCGCCAGGGCGACGAACCCGATGGCGAGGTAGGCGACGAGCGACGGGACCATCAGAATCTCACCTTCACCGTGAACGACATCCAGACGCTGCCGACGACCAGCAGGATCCCCGCGAGGGCGAGGGCCGCGATGCCGATGACGCTCTGGAAGAACTGGCCGAAGTACCCGGGCTGGGTCACCGCGAGGAACACCGCGACGCAGAGAGGCAGGGCCACGAGGATCATCCCCGAGAGCCGGCCCTCGGCGCTCAGGGAGCGCACCTGGCGACGGATCTGGTGGCGTTCGCGGATCGTCTTGCCGACCTGGTCGAGCACCTCCGCGAGGTTGCCGCCGGTCTCCTGGTTGATCGCGACCGCCTGGGCGAGCCAGTCGAAGTCGTCGCTGCGCATCCGCTGCGCGGTGATCGCCAGCGACGAGGCGAGGTCGCGCCCCAGCCGGGTCTCGTTGACGACGCGCGTGAGCTCCTCGCGCATGGGCGACTCGGCGTCGTGGGCGACGCCGGCCACCGCACGGTTCAGGCCGTGCCCGGCCCGCAGGCCGCCCGAGAGGAGCTGCACGGTGTCGTCGATCTGGTCGGCGAACCTGGCCCGCCGGCGCGAAACGCGGATGTTCAGGACCACCTTCGCCCCGACCACCGCGAGGATCGCGAAGAGCACGGCGAACAGCCACGGCACGCCGGCGAGCATGCCGACCAGCGTCCCGAGCGCCGCCGAGACGACCGCGGCGGAGAGCACGAGCATGAGGAAGCTGCTCGGCTCGAGCCGCACGCCCGCCATCTCGAGTTCCGCTGCACCGAACAGCCGCGCGGTCTGCTTCGAGACCGCCTTGTCGACGACCTCGGTCGCCTGTTCGGTGAACTTCGAGAGCGCGGTCGCCTCGACGACGCCGGGTGCCCGTCGCCGATCCTTCGCGACGCGGGGCGCGGGCGGCGAGATGACGAAGAACAGGAGCACGAACAGCGCGAGCAGCGCGATGCCGATGCCGCCGACGAGGACCACGGGGTTCATCGCAGGCCTCCGACCGGTTCGGCCGCTCGCGGCTGGAACAGGCTCATCGGCAGCTGGATGCCCTGGCCCGCGACGCGCTCGGCGAACCGCGGGCGGATCCCGGTCGGCGCCAGGCTCCCGCGGAGCCGGCCGTCCTCGTCGAGGCCGCCGTCGTACGCGAAGTCGAACGCGTCCTGGAGCGTGACGACCTCGCCCTCCATGCCGTGCACCTCGGTGATCTTGGTGACGCGCCGGACGCCGTCCTGGTGGCGGCTGATCTGCACGATCAGGTCGATCGCCGACGCGATCTGCTCGCGGATGGCTCGCAGCGGCAGGTCCATCCCGGCCATGAGCACGAGGGTCTCCATGCGCGCGACCGCGTCGCGCGGCGAGTTCGCGTGGATGGTCGAGATGGATCCCTCGTGGCCGGTGTTCATGGCCTGGAGCATGTCGAGCGACTCGGCGCCGCGGACCTCGCCGACGACGATGCGGTCGGGGCGCATGCGGAGGGAGTTCCGCACGAGATCGCGGATCGAGATCTCGCCGCGGCCCTCGATGTTCGCGGGCCGGGACTCGAGCCGCACCACGTGCTCCTGCTGGAGCTGGAGCTCGACCGCGTCCTCGATCGTGATGATGCGCTCGTCCTGCGGGATGAACGACGACAGCACGTTGAGCAGCGTGGTCTTGCCGGTGCCGGTGCCGCCCGAGACCAGGATGTTCAGCTTCGCCTTCACGGCGGCGTCGAGCACCGCGGCGGCCTGGGCGGTGACCGACCCGAAGCGCACGAGGTCGTCGATCGTGTACGGCGTGCCGGCGAACTTGCGGATGGTGAGCGACGACCCGTTGACCGCGAGCGGCGGGATGATCGCGTTCACGCGCGAGCCGTCCTCGAGGCGGGCGTCGACGAGCGGGGACGACTCGTCGACGCGGCGGCCGACGCGGGAGACGATCCGCTCGATGACCCGTCGGAGCTGCGCCTCCCCGGTGAAGGCGAGCGAGGTCTCCTGGAGCCGGCCCGACCGCTCGACGTAGATCCGGTCGTGGCGGTTGACCATGATCTCGCTCACGGTCGAGTCGTCGAGCAGCACCTCGAGCGGGCCGTAGCCGAGGACGTCGGCGCCGATCTCGTCGATGAGCCGGGAGCGCTCGACCGTGGTGAGGGCGACCTGCTCGGCGGCGACGATCTCGGCGAGCTCGGCGCGTGCGAGCAGGTGCAGCTGCTCCTCGGTGAGCGAGGGGTCGTTCATGCGCATCCCGATGCGCGAGAAGAGCTCGTCGGCCGCCTTCTCCTTGATCTCGGCGAGCGGATCCCTCGCGATCGGCGGTCGCCGGATCGCCTCGACCGCGTCGACCGCGTGCGCCGGGTGCCGGTACAGGGGCTCATCGGATTCGGCGACGGGCAGCGGATGCCCCGCCCCGGGCGCGGCCGCCGGCGACGCGGGCGCAGCCGCCACCGGTCCGGGCGCGGCCACCGGGTCGCTCGCGGCGGCGGGCGGAGCCGCGGCCGGGTTCGGCGCCGCGGTCGGGTTGAGGGCCGCGGTCGGCTTCGGCGCCGCGGTCGGGGCGAAGCGCCCCGGGTGGAGCCCCGACTGGGCCGCGTCGGACTCCTCCGACGTGCGTCGCGTTGCGTTCAGTCGATCGTTGAGGTTCATCGGGCTCGCCGCCTCCGGTTGATCTTGGTTCGGTTCGGGTGGGTGTCCGGCGCGATGCGGCGGACGAGTGCGCGGATGGCCTTGGATGCAGGGTCGCGGCCATCGTCACGGAGGAGCGGCACGCCGCGGTTCGCGGCGAGCAGGACGGCCGAGGACCTGGGGACCTCGACGTCGACGGGGGCGCCGATGATGTGCTCGGCGTCGCGGCGGGTGAGCCCGCCGGCACGGTCGGAGAAGTTGAGCACGACGTGGCGGTTCGCGGGCGTGAGCCCGATCGTGGCGAGCAGCTCGAACTCGGTCCGCATGGCCCGCAGGCTCGGCACGCCCATGTTCATGACGAAGACCGCGTCGGTCACGTGCTCGATCGCGACGAGCGTGTGCTCGCCGAGCCCGGGCGTCGTGTCCACGACCACGTACCGGAAGATGCCGCGCAGCTGGGTGATCAGCGTGCCGAGTGCGGCGGCCGGCATCCGGTCGGCGACGTCCGGCGAGGGTGCGCTCGCGACCACGAAGAATCCCGCGTCGTGCCGGGTGAGCGTGGTCTTCAGGACCAGTTCGTCCTCGACCGCGGCCACCGCGTCGGCGATGGTGCGCTCGGGCTCGAGCGAGAGTGCCGCGGTGATGTCGCCGAACTGCAGGTCGGCGTCGACCAGCACGACCGAGTTCGGAGCGACCTCGGCGAGGCCCGCCGCGAGGTTGATCGCGAGGGTCGTCTTGCCCTGACCGCCCTTCGGCGCGATGACCGCGATCGCCTCGCTCGGCGTCGTCGAGTCGAGCGGCGGGAACTCCCACTGCGGGCCCGCCGGTTCCGGCTCGGGCACGGCCTCGGCCCCCGCGACGGATGCCTCGTCGTCGACGACTGCGGCGCCGGCCTCGAGTTCGACGTGCTCCGGGGCATCCTCGGGTTCTCCGGCGAAGAGCCGCTCGAGCTCGTCGTACAGCGGAGCCGGGGACGGGATCGCGAAGTCGTCGATGCTCGCCCGGCCGTGCTCGACGAGCCAGTCCGAGAGCCGGTCGATCAGGCCGATCGTGGTCTCATCGCTCGCGTCGGGGCTGAGGACGGCGTGGATCGACAGCTCGTCGACCCAGTCCTCGAGCTCGGAGCGCTGCTCGCGGACCAGGACGACGCCGACATCGGGGTGCTTGTCGGTGAGCTCTCGGACCAGGCTCCGGGTCTCGTCGAAGTTGAGGATCGGGCCGAGGAAGGCGATCCGGGGATCGCCGGCCCGGAGCACGACGTGCTCGGAGCCGAGGCGCACGAACTCGCCGGGGATGACGCGGAGCCGTTCGCCGAGCAGGTCGCGCATGCGCAGCTCGTACTCCGGAGAGCGACTCACGAGCAGGAAGGGAGCCATCTCAACCCCAGGCGTTGCTGCCGTTGACGGGGGACGTGCCGGCGTTGTCGGTCTTGGCGTTCTCGAGCGTGAGCCACATCTGCGCGTAGTCCGCGGACTCGCCCTCGGCGAACCAGACCCACCGCTCGACGTCGTGCGCCGAGAGGGCGATAGTCAGCATGATCGAGTCGGCGGCGGCCTGGTCGGGCGTGTCGCCGGTCTCGGGGTCGGGCGTCGTGACGCCCTGCACCTTGGTCACGAGCACGCCGTGGAACGCGAAGCTCGAGACCGGGTTGATCACGTCCTCGGCGTCGCCGACCTCGTCGGGGTCGACGGTGCCGACGAGGCCGATCCGGTCGCCGGCACGGACCTCGCCGCCGACCACGCGGTCGGCCGGGAGCGTGAACGAGACGAGCTGCATGCCATCGGGCACCGGGCCGTCGCCGGTGGCGGCGAGCTCCTTCGGATCGCCGAAGCGGGCTGCGAGCAGCTGCTCGCCGGGCAGGATCTCCGCACTCGCGACGAGGCCGGCGAGGTCGGCGAGGTCGGTGACGGCGCCGTCGGCGACGTTGCGCTCGGGGACGGTGCCGACCTGGACGTGGTCCGCGACGTCTTCGCCGGCGGTCCCCTCGGGGATCGCGGAGTCGACGACGTAGACCTCGACGAGGGCGGCGCCGGCCGAGGCGCGCGCGTCGGCGCCTCGGACGTAGGTGAAGAGCACGTAGGCGCCGACTGCGGCGATGAGGACGGCGACGATCGCGCCGATGATTCGGGTCTTCATGTTCGGGTTCCTCTTCGGTGCGTGCTGGAATCCAGCGGGGGCGTAGGGAGGGGATGGGGGAAACCGGGGCAGGGTGCCCGGTGCGGCGTCAGCCGATCAACCGAACCGACGGTGTGCCGGCTGCGCCGAGGTACCAGTTGTCCTCGGCCGTGACGTACGTGATGAACTTGCCCGTGAAGCCGAGCACGCCCCAGCTCTTCGGGAAGTCGCAGTCCGAGATCGTGCAGTAGTCGACCTTGGTGCCGCCGTTGTCCTTGATGTGCAGGCCCTTGAGCTCGTACGCGGCGAACTTGGTGATGCAGTACTCCTTGCCCGCCGGGAGGCCCGCGCACTTGCTCTTGTCGCTGAACACCGGGACCAAGACCGTCTTCCCGGTGAGGCAGAGGAAGAACTTCTCATCCATGCCACCCGCGGATTTCACCGGCTCGGCGTTCAGGTTGCAGCCGATGTGGGCCGCCATCGCGTTCAGCTCAGCTGCATTCGTGTGGCACTTCGCGGTGTTGCCGGTCGTGATCTCCGTGAACTCGTTCAGCGTGATGTTCATGACGCAGGTGCCCGTCGCGTTCTCGAGCCACCCGAATCCTCCGGGGATCATTCCCGCACAACTCTTGTCCTTGCGGATCTCGACGAATTCGACCGCACCGGGCGTTGTCGCGCATTCACTGATCGCGAATGGCACGGTTCCCGCGGCTACCGCACTGGCGGTCCACTTCGCCTTCGCCGCGGCGCCGACGTCGGAGGATGCCAGGCCGAGGGCCGCGGCGAGCGGGTGCGCCATGGCGGGCGTCGAGGTGACGACCCGGACCGTGTCGGCGGTGTACGTCGGGGCGGCGGTGGTGTTCTCGCCGTCGACCATGTTGCCGCCGGTGACCGCGAGGGCCGCAGCCGTGGCCGCGCTCTTGTCGGCGGTCGCGGCGCATCCGTTGTGGGCGCCGCAGTACTCGGCCGCGGCGAGCGCACCGGCGTCCGCCGCGTTCTGGAGTTGGGCGCGCTCGGAGTACATCGCGCCGACGTCGACCGCCAGGGCGCCGAAGCCGACGAGCACGAGGAGCAGGATCCCGACGAGCACGGCGCTGGCGCCTCGTTCGTCGGCGAGCCGGCGGGTCATCCACCGCATGAGGTCTTCCCCTTTCCTGCGAGGTTCGGGCCGAGGACGGCCGTGAAGAATCCCGTGAGCGAGGGCATCGGGATCTTGGCGGTCGCGGTGACCGACTTCCCGATCGTCGTGCTGTACCCCGGCTTCGTCGAGTCGCAGCCTTGGAGCACTGCGACCCCCGCCCCGGCCGCGGCCCAACTCGGCGTTGAGATCGTCGGGGCGGCGGACTTGCCCCACACCTCTGCACATGCCTTCCAGGTCGTGGCCCCGGTGCAGTCGGTCGCGGCGAAGGTCTGGCCGTCGTGCACGGCGTAGTACCGGGCGGCCTCGCGGGCCGCGTTCGAGAGGGACACCTGCTGGTTGAAGATCCAGCCGAAGTCGATGATGCCGAACAGGAGCGTGAGCAGCGGCACGACCACGAGCGCGAACTCGACGGCGGCGGCGCCGCGCTCGTCGCGGCGACCGGATCGGCGCATCACGGCGCGGTCCAGACGATGAGAACGCCGTCGATGGCGCCGGCGGTGGCGGTACCGAGGGCGGTCACCGCGACGACGATCACCGCGGCGATGCACGCCAGGATCAGGCCGTACTCGACGGCCGTGGCACCGCGTTCAGAGGCGGTGCGGCTGAGGCTCGCGCGACGCGAAGCGAACAGGTGGCGCATGGGGGATCCTCGACTCTGAGGGGGGGTTCGGGTCGGTCCGGGTGCAGGGCCCGGGGTGGAACCGGTCGTCCTGGGGAGGACGGGTTCCGGGGAGAACCGGTGGGTTCCGGGGAGAACCGGGGTTCCGGGGAGAACCGGGGTTCCGGAGGGAGCCGGCGGTTCCGGGGAGAACCGGGTTCCGAAGTGGAGCAGGTGGTGCAGGTGGTGCTGGTCGCCTGGATCGGATCCGAGTGGGTGCAGGGACCGGGTCCGTTCCGGGGCGGATCCGCCGCCGTGCGGCCTCGACGCTGAGGCCGCACGGCGGCGTTCGCGCGACTTACGGCTTCTTGATGTCGACCGCGACGCCGTTGAACATCGCCTGCAGGTTCGTGCCGAGCAGGGTGACGCCGGCGATGATCGCGACGGCGATCAGCGAGACGATGAGGCCGTACTCCACGGCGGTCGCGCCGGTCTCCTCCGAGCGGAGCGAGTTGATGCGGGCCTGGATACGGGTGATGGTCTTGAGCATGGGAGAACTTCCTTCGGGTGATATTCGATGGATCCTCGGGTTGGGTCCATCAGGGTGCGAGAAACATTAGGTAGTCGAAACGACTTCGGAATGCCCCATTCGGGGGCGATTTCGAGGATCCCTCACCCCCCGTTCGCGGGCGGATTGCAACGAATCGATCTCGAAGCGGTCGCTGAAACGATCGAAGGATCGGGCATCACCGATACTGAGCGATCCTCACGCCAGCCAGAGGATCGCGAGCACCGCTCCGGCGAGCATCGAGGGCCCGAACGGGAGCGATCCGCGCAGCGTCACCCGACGTGCGGCGAGCGCCGCAAGGGCGAGCACGCCCCCGATCACGAACGCGCCGACGAGCCCCCAGAACCAGGCCGTGAGGCCGAACCAGCCGAGCAGCATCCCGATCGGCGCCGCGAGCTTCACGTCGCCCATGCCCATCGACGACGGCGAGATCAGCGCGAGCACCAGGTACACCGCGAACATCGCCGCGCCGCCCGCGAGCGCCCACACGAGCGCGAGCCACTCCCCCGACAGCGCCGACGCCACGACGAGCAGCGCCGCCACCACGCCGAGCGTCGGCACGATCACCGCGTTCGGCAGGCGCTCCTCCGCGAGGTCGACCACCGCGAGCACCGACCCGGCCGCGGTGAACGCGAGCACTGCCGGGAGCACCGGCACCACGCCGAGCCGCCAGACCACGAGCCCCCACACCACGGCCGTCGTGACCGCGACGACGACGCGGGTCATCCGACGGGGCATCCGGTCCGCGACCATGTTCCGCTCGGCCCAGGCGGCGAGCGGCCACCAGCCGACGAGGCCCCCGAGCACGACGGCGATCGCCACGGTGGCGGACGTCTCGAGCGGCATGTCGTGAGCGTATCGGCTGCGCGGCCCTCGGCGCGGGGGTATCGCGAACCGGCCGCGGACTGCCAGATTGGGCGCTATGGATCCGTCGTATCCGCTCGCGATCCGCGTCGCGTGCGAGTTCATCGGGACCGCCTTCCTCATCATCCTGGGGAACGGCGCGGTCGCCAACGTCCACCTGCGGGGCTCGAAGGGGTTCCGGGGCGGCTGGGTGCTCATCGCCATGGGGTACGGCTTCGGCGTGATGATCCCCGCGATCATGTTCGGCGGCATCTCCGGCAGCCACATCAACCCGGCGTTCACGATCGGCCTCGCGAGCTGGGGCCTGTTCCCCTGGGCGGATGTCGCGCCCTACGTCCTCGCCCAGTTCGCGGGTGCGATGGCCGGCCAGCTCGCGATCGTCGCGACCCACAAGCCCTACTACGACCGCACCGAGAACCCCGAGGACATCCTCGCGACGTTCTCGACCATCAACTCGGCGCACAGCCGCCGCAACGGCTTCATCAGCGAACTGCTCGGCTCGGTCGTGCTCTTCGCGAGCGCCCTCGCGCTCGTGCACTCGCCGCTGACGGTGGACGAGCCAGCGACCGCGCACGTCGCCATCGGATTCCTCGTGTGGGCGCTCGTCGTCGGCCTCGGCGGCCCGACCGGCCCGGCCCTGAACCCCGCGCGCGACCTCGGTCCGCGCATCCTGCACGCGGTCCTGCCGCTCCGGCACAAGGGCTCGTCGGAATGGAGCTACGCCTGGGTGCCGGTCGTGGCGCCCCTGCTCGGCGGCCTCATCGGCGTCGGCACGTGGCTCCTGCTCCTCGGCCCCTACACGTAGGCCGGCCGACGTCTGCGGGCGTCGCTACGCGACCTCGCCGCGCGAGATCTCGACCATCTCGTCGCGCGGCACGACCTTCACGCGCTTCCGGCCCTCGGCCTCGCCGAGCGCGACCTCGTGCCCGTCGAGCCGGTGCCAGCCGTCGAGGTCGGTCCAGCGGATGCCCCGCGACTCGAGCAGCTCGATCACCGAGTCCTCGGTCGGCGACTCCGGGTTCCACCAGTTGCCGAGGTCGTTGATCAGGTGCTTGATCGTCTCCATCGCGTCGGACTTCGTGTGCCCGATGAGCCCGACCGGCCCGCGCTTGATCCACCCGGTCGCGTACACGCCGTACAGCTGGCGCGCCTCGCCGGTCTCCTTGTCGCGCGTGAGCACCTGGCCCTCGTGGTTCGGGATGACCCCGAACTTCCGGTCGTACGGGATCCCCGGCAGCGACGACCCGAAGTAGCCGACCGCGCGGTACACAGCCTGCACCGGGAGCTCGCGGATCTCGCCCGTCCCGCGGACCCCGCCCTGCCCGTCGGGCGCGGTGCGCTCCCACCGGATCGCGCCGACCCGCCCGGTGCCGTCGTCGACGATCTCGAGCGGCTTCGCGAAGAAGTGCAGGTGCAGCCGGCGCGACGCCTGCCCGACCTCGCGCTGCCGCCACTGCTGCAGCACCTTGTCGATGACGAAGACCTGCTTGTTGCCCGACACGGCAGCGCGCGCCGCGTCGTCGTAGTCGAAGTCCTCGTCGTGGACGATCATGTCGACGTCGCGCAGTTCGCCGAGCTCGCGGAGTTCGAGCGGCGTGAACTTCACCGACGTCGGCCCGCGCCGGCCGAACACGTGCACGTCGGTCACCGGCGACTCGTGCAGGATCCGCGCCACGTTCGGCGGGATCTCGGTCGACATGAGGTCGTCGGCGTGCTTGGCGAGCATGCGCGACACGTCGAGCGCGACGTTGCCGTTGCCGATGACCGCGACCTCCTTCGCCTCGAGCGGCCACGTCCGCGGGACATCCGGATGCCCGTCGAACCAGCTCACGAAGTCCGCAGCGCCGTACGAGCCCTCGAGTTCGATGCCGGGGAGGTTGAGCGACGCGTCCCGCACGGCGCCGGTCGCGAAGATCACGGCGTGGTAGTGCCGCTTCAGGTCGTCGAGCGAGAGGTCCTCGCCGAAGCGCACGTTCCCGAAGATGCGGATGTCGCCCCGGTCGAGCACCTCGCGCAGCGCGGTGATGATGCCCTTGATGCGCGGATGATCCGGCGCGACGCCGTAGCGGACCAGCCCGTAGGGCGCGGGGAGGTGGTCGAACAGGTCGATCGAGACGTCGAAGTTGCGCTCGGACTTGAGCAGGATGTCGGCCGCGTAGATGCCGGCGGGCCCCGCCCCCACGATCGCGAGTCGCAGCTTGTTCCTCGTCACCGGTCGACCTCCTGGATTCCGCTCGATGGGTTGGTTCGGGTCCCTGCGCCCGGCACGCCCGGCGCGGCCCGGACGGCTAGCTCGATCGCTCGACGACCGTCTCGGCGAAGCGCGTGAGCGCCTTCTTCACCGACCCGTCGGGCAGCGGTGCGAGCGCCTCGACCGCCTCGCGCGCCCACCGATGCGCCTCCTCGAGCGTCGCACGGGTGACCGCGTGCTCGCGGAGTTCGCCGACGATGCCGTCGATCGCCGTCGCCGACGGGATCGTGCGCACGGCGCCGGTGTTCGTGTCGTACGCGTCCCGCGCCTCCGCGGCGTCGCGCGACGCGGGCATGACGTCCCGCTCGATCCTCGCGAGCAGGTCGGCCGACGCGGCATCCGTCGCGGCCGCTTCGCGCAGCCGCAGGATCGGGAGCGTGACCACCCCGGCGCGCAGGTCGGTGCCGGGCACCTTGCCCGTGGCCTCGGGCTGCGGCGACAGGTCGATCACGTCGTCGATGAGCTGGAACGCGACGCCGATCCTCTCGCCGAACTCGACGACCGGCAGTTCGTACGCCGGGTCGGCTCGCGAGAAGATCACGCCCGCGCGCGCCGCGGCCGCGATGAGCGAGCCGGTCTTGTCTGCCAGGACCTGGATGTAGTGCGCGACCGGGTCCTCGCCGGGGCGCGGACCCGTGGTCTCGTGGAGCTGGCCCATCACGAGCCGCTCGAACGTGCTGGCCTGCAGGCGGATGGCGCGTTCGCCGAGTCCGGCCATGAGCTGGCTGGCGCGCGCGAACAGCAGGTCGCCCGTGAGGATCGCGACGGTGTTGCCCCACACGGTCTGCGCGCTCGGGACGCCGCGGCGACGATCGGACTGGTCCATCACGTCGTCGTGGTAGAGGCTCGCGAGGTGCGTGACCTCGATCGCCTCGGCCGCGACGACGACGTCGTCGACGACGCCGTCGCCGAGCTGCGCGGTCAGGAGGGTCAGCATCGGGCGCACGCGCTTGCCGCCCGCGTCGAGCAGGTAGCGCGCGGATTCCCCGGCGATCGGGTCGGCGAAGCCGACCTCGCGCACCAGGCCCGCCTCGACGCGATCGAGCCCGGCGTCGATGGACCTCGACATCGCCCGGTCGGCGGCCGACGAGAACACGCGCTCGCTCAACCCGAGATTGGCGGCGAGGGCCGAGCTGCGGCGCACGACCGGAGGGCTCGCTTTCACGCGACCAGCCTAACCGTGCGCCTTGCGGGCGCGGTGCAGCGCGACCACGCCGAGCGTGAGGTCGCGGTGCGCGACATCCGTCCAGCCGGCCTCGCGGATCCACCCCGAGAGCGTCCGCTGGTCGGGCCAGGCCTCGATCGACTCGTTCAGGTACTCGTAGGCGGTGTCGTTCGAGCTCGCGACCCGCACGAGCGGCGGCATCACCCAACGCTGGTAGAACCGGTAGCCCGAGCGCACGAACGGCGTGGGCGGGTGCGAGAACTCGCAGACGACGAGTCGCCCGCCCGGCTTCGTCACGCGCAGGAACTCGGCGAGCGCGGCCTTCGGGTCGTGGACGTTCCGGAGGCCGAACGAGATGGTGACCGCGTCGAACTCGTCGTCGCCGAACGGCAGCGCGGTCGCGTCGGCCTCGACGAACACGAGGTTGCGCACGTGCGCCTGGCGCTGCCGGCCCACCTCGATCATGCCCGGCGAGAAGTCGGCGGCGACGACGGATGCCCCGCTCCGCGCGAGGCTCGCGCTCGAGGTCCCCGTCCCGGCGGCGACGTCGAGGATCTGCTGCCCCGGCCGCGGGTCGACCGCGCGCGTCGTCGCGACGCGCCAGAGTGGGGCGTTGCCGACCGAGAGCACGTTGTTCGTGAGGTCGTAGCGCTCGGCGACGCGATCGAACATCGCGGACACCTGCGATGGGTCCTTGCCGAGGTCAGCGCGGGTCATCCTCCGAGTCTATGCCGCCCATGGGATGCCGACCCGGGGATGCCTCGCGCGGCATGGCCCGGTCGGGAGCCGCGCCATCGCCCGGCGTAGGCTTGGCGCGTGACCGAACCCCGCCTGGCCGTGCGCACGGTCGCGGTCGACGAGATCGAACCGCTCATCCCCCGCACGGACCCGCGCACCCCGCTCGCCTTCCTCCGCCGCGGCGAGGGCATCGTCGGGCTCGGCGAACTGCTGCGGATCGAGGCATCCGGCCCCGATCGCATCGAGGACGCGTCCGCGGCGTGGCGCGCGCTCGCGGACCGCGCCGAGGTCGTCGACCACGTCGGCCTCCCGGGCAGCGGGCTGGTCGCGTTCGGCGCGTTCGCGTTCGCCGACGACTCGTCCGTGCCGAGCGTGCTCATCGTGCCCGAGCTCGTGCTCGGGCGGCGCGAGGGACGCTCGTGGGTGACCAGGATCTCGCTGCGGACCGGCGATCCCGACTCGGCGCCGGACCACGGCGCCGACGACCCGCGGATCCCCGAGCCGGCGCCGCGGCGGCGCGTCCCGCGCGTGTCGTTCGCGCCCGGCACGATGACGCCGCTCGGGTACCAGGACGCCGTGGGCGAGGCGGTCCGCCGCATCGACGCCGGCGAGCTCGAGAAGGTCGTGCTCGCCCGGCAGCTCGTGGGCGAACTGCACGAGGACGACGGCCTCCGGGCCACGATCACGCGGCTCGCCGAGGACTACCCCGACACGTGGGTGTTCGCGGTCGACGGCCTCATCGGCGCGAGCCCCGAGACCCTCGTGCGCGTCGACCACGGGCAGGTGTCGGCGCGCGTGCTCGCGGGCACGGCCGCGCGCGGCGCGGGCGAGGCATCCGATCGCGAGCGCGCCGCGACGCTGCTCGCGTCGGCGAAGGACCGCAGCGAGCACGCGATCGCGGTCGAGAGCGCGGTGCAACGGCTCGAGCCGCACACCGCCCGGCTCGACACCAGCCCCGAGCCGTTCGCCCTGCAGCTGCCGAACCTCTGGCACCTCGCGACCGACCTCAAGGGCACGCTCGGGGACGGCTCGAGCTCGCTCGACCTGGTCCGGGCGGTGCATCCCACGGCCGCCGTGGCGGGCACACCCCGGCGCGTCGCGCTCGCGGCGATCGCGGAGCTCGAGGGCTTCGACCGCGGCCGCTACGCCGGACCGGTCGGCTGGATCGACGGCGACGGCGACGGCGAGTGGGCGATCGCGCTGCGCTGCGCGCAGGTCGACCAGGACGGCACCGTGACCGCGTACGCCGGGTGCGGCATCGTGCACGACTCGGTGTCCGCCGACGAGCTCGCCGAGACGGTCATCAAGTTCCGGCCGATCGTCGAGGCGTTCGGCGGCTAGTCGCGCCCGGCCGGTGGTCGAGGAGCGTGCGACGACGGAGCACGCGTCTCGAGACCCGCACCGGTGTCAGGATGCCGCGAGCCGCTGCTTCTGCTCCTCGACGTCGTAGTCCGCCGCCGGCCACTCGAGGTCCATCGACTCGAGCGCGTCGATCAGGAGGTGCTGCACGGCGAGCCGCGCGTACCACTTCCGGTTCGCGGGGATGACGTGCCACGGCGCGTACGAGATCGACGTGCGCTCGAACGCGACCTGGTACGCGGCCTGGTACTCGTCCCAGCGCTCGCGCTCGTCGATGTCGCCGGGGTTGAACTTCCAGTGCTTCTCCGGCCGGTCGAGCCGGTCCTGCAGCCTGGTGCGCTGCTCGTCCCGCGAGATGTGCAGCATGACCTTGACGACGGCCGTGCCGAGCGCGGCCAGGCTGAGCTCGAACCCGTTGATCGCGTCGTAGCGCCGTTCGATCTCGTCGGGCGGTGCGAGGTTGCGGACCCGCGCGATGAGGACGTCCTCGTAGTGCGACCGGTCGAACACGCCGATCATGCCCGCGCCCGGCTCCGCGCGCCGCACGCGCCACAGGAAGTCGTGCTGGGACTCCTCGGGCGTGGGCGCCTTGAACGACGTGAGCTGCACGCCCTGCGGGTTCACCGCGCCCATGACGTGCTTCACGATGCCGCCCTTGCCGGCCGTGTCGGTCGCCTGGATCACGAGCAGCACGCGCCGCAGGTCGCCGAGCCGGCTGCGTGCGAACAGCCGCTCCTGGAGGTCGGCCAGGATCTTCGAGCCCTCGGCGAGCGCCTTCACGCCCGCGTGCTTGCCCCCGGTGATGCCCGGGTGCGCGTCGGGATCGACGTCCGCGAGCCGGAACCCCGGCCCCACCCGCAGCAGCCCGGACGGATCCTCGTCCCAGTACGCCTCACTGCCCATGCCGCGCCCCCTCGTCTCGCGCGGTGCCGTGTGCGGCGCCGTCGCCCCCGGCTCAGCCGGTCGCTCCATCCTGCCCAGCGCAGGTGGGCCGGGGCAAGGCGTGGATGGCCCGCTCAGCGCGCGAGGGGCACCTCGAGCACGCTCGGCCCGGCGACCGCGGTCCCGAGCGCCTCGGCGAGCTCGGTGCGCGTCGCCGCCCGGCGGTACCCCCAGCCGTACGCGGCCGCGACCCGCTCGAGGTCGACGTGCTGCGGCGTGAACTGCACGCGGTCGAAGCGTTCGCGCGCGACGGGGTCGCCGTCGGCGTGCGCGGCGGCCACCTCGAGCGAGTCGAAGATCGTGCCGCCGCCGTCGTTGCCGACGATGACCTGGAGCCTCGGCCTGGTCTCGCCCGCGCCGACGAGGAGCGAGCCCACGTCGTGCAGGAACGTCAGGTCGCCGACGATCGCGCGCGTGACGCCGCCGCGGGCGTCCGAGCGGAGATCCGGTCCGGCGTCGGAGCCGGCGTCCGCGACCCGGTCCGGCGCGCTCGGGAGCGCCGCCTGGCTCGCGATCGCGAGGCCGAACGCGGTCGCGATCGTGCCGTCGATGCCCGAGAGCCCGCGATTGGCGTGAACCGGGATGCGCCGTCCCGGGACCGATCGGTCGGCCTCACGGATCAGGCGCGATGCGCCGAACAGCAACCGGTCGTGCGGCCACGTCGCCGACCACACGGCCTCGACGAGCATCCGGCGGGTCACGGGCTCGCGCATGCGCGCGAGCTGGGCCTTCAGGTGGCCGCGCTGCGCCGCGAAGTCGGACACGTGCCCGGTCTCGTCGACGCCGCTCGGGAGGACGGGCGTCGCGTCCTCCTCGTGCGCGTCGCGCAGGACCCGGCTCGCGTGCACCCACCGTCCGAGCCAGGCGCGCTCGTCGGCGTCGAACGCGTGCGGGACCGCGCGCGCGGACCGCAGGAACCGGCGCACGCGCCGGCCCGGGTTGAACCACTCGGCTCCGCTCGGCGCGACGACGATCGACTCGACGCCGTCGCGACGGATCAGCGCGGGCACCTCGCGCGAGAGCGTCGGATGGCCGAAGACCACGACGCGCTCGATCGCGTCGCCGAAGCCCGGCTCGGCCAGGAGTTGGCGATAGGCCACGACGAGGTTGGGGCCGAAGCGCGCGCCGCTCGACACCTCGGCCAGGAGCGGCCAGCCGCCCGTGCGCGCGAACTCCTCGGCGGCCGGACCGGCGCCGGCGCCGGCGACCACGACGGTGCGCGGTCCGGGCGCGATGATCGTGCCGGTCGGCGGGGCGGCCGAGACCTCGGCGGCGTCTGCCGCGGGCGCGGTCGTCGGCTCGGCGTCCGGCGTCGGCTCGGCATCCGTCGCGGCCGCCGCGGGGCCGGCGGTGTGGAGCCGCGGCAGGTCGTCGGCGAAGTCCACGCGGTCGAGCGAGATCGGGCCCGAGAGCGGCTCGCGGAGCTGGAGGTTGAGGTGCACCGGGCCGGGCCCGGGCGCGGTGATCGGCACGCCCATGTCGTCGGTGCCGAGCGCGGCCGCGAGGATGCGCCGCGCGAGGCGCCCCGCGGACTCGGCCTCCGCGTGGTCGCCGCCGGGCGCGTCGACGTCGCGGTCGAGCCGGACGGCGCCCGCGAAGATGCCGGGCTGCATCGTCGTCTGGTTCTCGCGGATGCCCCGGCTCTCCGCCGGCCGGTCGGCCGTGAGCGCCACGAGCGGGATCCCGGAGTGGTGCGCCTCGAGCACAGCAGGGTGGAGGTTGGCGACGGCCGTGCCGGACGTCGTCACGACGACCGTGGGGCGCGCGGTCTCGAGCGAGAGCCCGAGCGCGAGGAATCCGGCGCTGCGCTCGTCGATCCGCACGTGCAGGCGGATCCGTCCGGCGGCCTCGAGCTCGGCTGCCGCGAGCGCGAGCGCCTGCGAGCGCGACCCGGGCGCCACGACGACGTCGACGACGCCGCCGCGGACGAACCCCGCCAGGAGCGCGACCGCGTAGTCGGTCGCCGGACTCCGGCGCGCGTCGCCGTCAGGCATTCGGCCGGCCGGCGGGCCCCGCGTCTCCGGTCGCGCCGTCGGCACCGGGGTCGGACCGGTGCCGAGTGCCGTCGGCGCCGGGGTCCGGGTGCCCGGCGTCCTCGCCGTGCTCCGGTTCGTCATCGAGGTCGAGGTCGGCGAGCTCCTGCTCGAGCTTGCGGATCCGTTCCTCCTGGGCGGCGTCGCGATCGAGCCGGCGGAGGAAGTCGGGGTCGTCGTCGGGTGCGACCGGTCCGCGCTGGCGCCCGTCGACCCGGGCCATCCGCCCGCGTCCGATGGCGAACCAGAGGATGCCGCCGATGACCGGCACGAGGATGATCACGACGAGCCACCAGCCGCGCGCCAGGCCCCGGATGCGCGTGCGATCGAAGAGGGCGCAGTCGACCACGGAGTAGATCATGAACACGGCCGCCGCGACGCCGAGCCCGAACAGTACCCGGACCATTCCCTGAGTATAGGCACGCGCGGGTCACGACCGGCTGGGAGGTTGGCAGGCTCGCCGTTCGGCCGATCCACAGACACCGCCGACCTATGATTGCCAGGTGAGATCCGTCCCCACCTGGGTCTGGTACAGCGTCATCCGCGTCCTGCTCTTCGCCGTCCCGTTCGCCGTCCTCATGATCGCGAACGTGCCCTGGTGGCTGTCCGCCGCGGTCGCCGCGCTGTTCGGCCTCGCGGCATCCCTGATCTTCCTCCGCAAGCCCCGCGAGGCGCTCTCGCGGGACATCCACGCGGCGCGCACGCGCGGCAAGCCGCAGCCGACCGTCGACGACGACGCGGAGGACGCCGCGGTCGACGCGGCCGAGTAGCCGCTCTTTGTGGTCGACCGGGCCGGCGCGGAGCGTCGACGCGGATCGACGCCGCGCTAGACCGCGAACGCGAGCCCGAGCCCCACGCCGTACGCGAGGGACACGAGGCTCGCGAGCTGCAGCGCGAGGATGAGGTCGCGCGGCGTCCGCCCGGTGATCACGATGAGGCACGCCGGCAGCGCGGCGAGCAGCGCGAACAGCACGAGGATCGCCGTCGGGTAGAGCAGCGCCCAGAACCCGACCAGCACGAACGGCAGCAGCAGGAACACGCAGAACAGCACGCGACCCGCGGTCGGGCCGACGAGCACGGCGAGCGTGCGCTTGCGCGCCGCGCGGTCCTGCTCGACGTCGCGCAGGTTGTTCGCCATGAGCACGGCGCACGCGATCAGGCCGACGCCCGCGCCGCCCGTCCACGCCTCGAGGTTCACGGTGAGGGCCTGCACGAACGCCGACCCGGCCGTCGCGACGAGGCCGAAGAAGACGAAGACGAAGACCTCGCCGAGTCCGGCGTAGCCGTATGGGTGCTTGCCGCCGGTGTAGAACCACGCCGCGACGATCGCGACCACGCCGACCGCGACCAGCCACCACTGCTGCGTGACGACCGCGAGCGCGAGGCCCGCGAGGCCCGCGATCGCGAAGAACGCGACCGCCGTCCACAGCACGCGCTTCGGGTCGACGAGGCCCGAGCCGGTGAGGCGCGCAGGGCCCACGCGGTGCGCGTCGGTGCCGCGGATGCCGTCGGAGTAGTCGTTCGCGTAGTTCACGCCGACCTGCAGCGCGAGCGCGACGACGAGCGCGAGCACGAACCGCCACGGATGCCACGGCCCGTCGGGGATCGCGACGACGCCCGCGCCCGTGCCGAGCACGACCGGCGAGATCGCGAGCGGGAGGGTCCGCAGGCGCGCGCCGGCGATCCAGTCGCGCGCGGTGATCGGTCCGCGCGCGGCGGCGGGCGCGACCTCGGCCTTCGCCGGGTTGCCGGAACGGCCGTAGGTCTGCGCCTTCCGGCGGTCGGGGGCGTCGGCGGGATTCTTCCGTCGGGATCTCGGGCGTGCCACAGCGAGAATGCTAGCGACCGGAACCTATGGGTTCGCCCGATCGGGCCCATCGTGGCCGGAGATCTCGGGCAGCGCGGCGAGCGCGCGCCGGTCCGGCTTGCCGGATGCGAGCCGCGGGAGCACGTCGAGCACCACGAGTCGCACCGGGCGCCCGGCGGGCGGCAGGCCCGCGGCATCCGTCGCGGCGGCGAGTTCGTCGAGCGATCCGGATGCCCCGGCGACGACGACCGCGGCGCGTTCGCCCCACTCGGCGTCGGCGACCCGGACGACGACGGCCTCCGACATCCCCGGCATCGCGCGCACCGCGCGCTCGACCTCGCCGAGGGCGACCTTCACGCCGCCCGAGATGATCACGTCGTCGGCCCGGCCGCGGATGCGCAGCCGGCCCCCGGCGTCGAGCGCGCCGAGGTCGCCGGTGCGGTACCAGCGACGTCCGCGGTCGAGCGCGAAGGCCGCGGCGGTGCGCCCGGGATCGTCGAGGTAGCCCTCGGCGAGCACGGGCCCGGCGAGCTCGACCAGGCCGTCGACGATGCGGACGTCGACCCCGTCGAGCGGGAGCCCGTCGTAGACGCACCCGCCGGCCGTCTCGCTCGAGCCGTAGGTGCGCACGACCCGGACGCCCAGGCCCGCGGCCGCGTCGGCGATCTCGGGCGCGAGCGCCTGCCCGCCGACGAGCACGGCGTCGTAGGCCGTGATCGCCGCGGCGACGAAGGGGTCGCGGCGCGCGGCCTCGACGATGCGGGCGAGCTGCACCGGCACGAGCGAGGTGAAGTGCGGCACGTGCGGGTCCAGTCGAGCGGATGCCTCGGCGAACGCGTAGGGGTCGAATCCGCCGGGGCGTGCCGCGTCGTCGCGCGCGCCGCCGTGCGTCGCGGCGCCGTGCGTCGCGGCGTCCCCGAGGACGACCGTGCGCGTGCCGGCCACGAGCCCGCGCACGAGCACCTGCACCCCGGCGATGTAGTGCGCCGGCAGCGCGAGCAGCCACTGCCCGGGCTCGCCGAGCCGGTCGGAGGTCGCGTCGGCGCTCGCGACGAGCGCCGACGCCGAGAGCGCGACGCGCTTCGGGGCATCCGTCGACCCGCTCGTCTCGACGACGACCGCGACCGCGTCGGGGACGGACGTCTCGACCGGCTCGGCCCCGTCCGCGCCGACCGGGACCGGCAGCACCGCGGGCCCGTCGTGCAGCACGGCGTCGCGGAGCCGCTCGACGAGCGCGGGGACGTCGTCGGCGGACACCTGCAGGAGCGGTTTCACAGCATCCGCCGCAACCGGCTCAGCCGGTCACCCGGAACCCCCATCAGTAGTGCCACGGGTAGGGGCCCCAGTCGGGGTCGCGCTTCTCGAGGAACGCGTCGCGCCCCTCGACCGCCTCGTCGGTGCCGTACGCGAGCCGGGTCGCCTCGCCCGCGAAGACCTGCTGGCCGACCATGCCGTCGTCGACCGCGTTGAAGGCGAACTTCAGCATGCGGATCGCGGTCGGCGACTTCGTCAGGATGGTCCGCGCCATCGCGATCGCCTCGCGCTCGAGGTCGGCGTGGGGCACGACGCGGTTGACCGCGCCCATCCCGTAGGCGCGGTCGGCCGAGTACTCCTCGGCGAGGAAGAACACCTCGCGCGCGAACTTCTGGCCGATCTGGCGGGCGAAGTACGCCGAGCCGTAACCGGCGTCGAACGAGCCGACGTCGGCGTCGGTCTGCTTGAACCGTCCGTGCTCGCGGCTCGCGATCGTGAGGTCGCAGACCACGTGCAGCGAGTGCCCGCCGCCGGCCGCCCACCCGGGCACGACCGCGATCACGACCTTCGGCATGAAGCGGATGAGGCGCTGCACCTCCAGGATGTGGAGTCGGCCGGTCGCCGCCGTCGCGGCCGGATCGCGGACGACCTCGGCCTCGGCCGCCGAGTACTGGTACCCGTCGCGACCGCGGATCCGCTGGTCGCCGCCCGAGCAGAACGCCCACCCGCCGTCCTTCGGGCTCGGACCGTTGCCCGTGAGCAGCACGACCCCGATGCGCGGGTTCGTGCGCGCGTCCTCGAGCGCCCGGTAGAGCTCGTCGACCGTGTGCGGCCGGAACGCGTTCCGGACCTCCGGCCGGTCGAACGCGATGCGCGCGATCCGCCCGTCGGTCGAGCGGTGGTAGGTGATGTCGGTGAACCCGTCGGGCCCGGCGACGGCGGGCGCGGCATCCTCCCACTGGCTCGCATCGAACAGGTCGGAGACGTCGACTGGCATGCTCCCAGCGTAGGACGGGCGGCGGGGTCGCCGCAGTCGACCCCCGGCCGAGCCGGTCGGTCAGCCGGTCTGCTGCGCGAACGCGGCGACGCTCGCGATCACGACGCCGCCGACCGTGACGGCGACCGCGGCGAGCGGGATGAGCGCGGCGATCACGACGAGGATGCCCCCGACGCCGATCGCGACGTCGCGGCCGACGTTCTCGTCGCGCACCTCGGTCGCCTCGACGCCGAGCTCCTGGTACTCGTCCACGCACGCCCTCCCCGGCATCGATCCGCCCACCCTAGCATCGGGGTCCGGGCCCCGAGCCGGCCCCCGCCGTGCCAGCATGAGGGCATGACGGATGCGCCGCTGCCCCCGCTCGCCGACCTGCTCCAGACGGCGCGCGTGGTGGCGCTGCCGCTCGTCACGCGGTTCCGCGGCATCCTCGTCCGAGAGGCGCTCCTGCTCGAGGGCCCAGAGGGGTGGACCGAGTTCTCGCCCTTCGTCGAGTACGACGACGACGAGGCATCCGCCTGGCTCGCGGCCGCGATCGACTACGGCTGGCTGCCCGCGCCGCCCGGCGTGCGCGACGCGATCCGCGTCAACGCGACCGTGCCGTCGGTCGACCCCGACGAGGTGGCCGCGGTGCTCGAGCGGTTCCCGGGCTGCCGGACCGCGAAGGTGAAGGTCGCGGGCGGCGACCAGGTGCTCGCGCAGGACGTCGCGCGCGTCCGCGTCGTGCGCGAGGTGCTCGGGCCGGAGGGCCGGATCCGCCTTGACGCCAACGGCGGCTGGAACGTCGACGAGGCCGAGCACGCGATCCACGCGCTGGCCGAGTTCGACCTCGAGTACGTCGAACAGCCGTGCGCGACCGTCGAGGAACTCGCCGAGATCCGCCGCCGCACGAAGTACATGGGCATCCCGATCGCCGCCGACGAGAGCGTCCGGCGGGCGGCCGACCCGCTCGCGGTCGCCGAGGCGGGCGCGGCCGACCTGCTCGTCGTGAAGGCGCAACCGCTCGGCGGCATCCGACGGGCGCTGCGGATCATCCGCGACGCGGGGCTCCCGGTGACCGTGTCGAGCGCGCTCGACACGAGCGTCGGCCTCGCGATGGGGGCGCACCTCGCGGCCGCGGTGCCCGACCTCGAGTACGACTGCGGGCTCGGGACGGCGTCGCTGCTCGCCGCCGACGTCGCCGCGGACCCGCTCGCGCCGGTCGACGGGTCGGTGCCGGTGCGCCGGGTCGAGGCATCCGGCGACCTGCTCGACCGTTGGGCCGCCGACGAGGACCGCACCGCCTGGTGGCTCGCGCGCCTCGAACGCTGCCACGCCGTGCTGGACCGGTAGCGTGGGCGGGACCCGACCGAGGAGCCCGCCCCATGCCCGCAGCATCCCGCTCGCCCCGCTCGTCCCGCGCGCTCGTCCGCGCCGCCCTGCTCGTCGCCGTCCCGGCGGCCTCGACGCTCGCCCTCGCCGCGTGCTCGCCCGCCGCGGGCGCGCCCGAGACGACCGCACCCGTCACCGAGACGGCGGCTCCCGCCGACACGGTCGCGGGCTCGTGCATCGTCGGCGACTGGCGCATCGCCGACGACCAGGTGCAGGCCTACTACGACGCCGTCAACGCGTCGATGGCCGGCGTGGCGACGTTCGACCCGACCGGCTCGTCGGGTCTCAGCTTCGGCGCGGACGGCACCTACCGGTACACGCCCGACCTGACGCTCGCGGTCGACGTCTCGGGCGTGACCGGCGAACTCGCGCTCGCCGGCTCGATCGACGGCACCTACGAGCTCGTCGACGGCGTGCTCCAGCCGAGCGAGCAGTTCACGAACGACCTCGTCGTGACCGGGACGCTCGGCGGCCAGCCCGTCGACGGCGAACAGGTCGCCGCACAGATCGCGAACGCGCCGCTCGCCGCCGCGCCCGTCGACTGCAGCGGCCCGACGCCCGTCGTCGCGTTCTCGACCGGGGCGGGGACCGCCTCGATCGTGCTGACCCGGTAGTCCGCGGGCGCCGCTCGGGCTACGCCCCGTCGCCGAGGCCGGCCCGGATCATCCGTGCCAGCGGCACCGCGCCGATGCCCTCGGCGAGCGCGAGCGCCGCGCGCCGGTCGCCGTCGTCGGCGCTCCGCGACAGCGCGAACGCCTCGTGGTAGGGGCATCCTCGCTCGCGCCACGCGGCCGCCGCCACGCCGGGCTCGGAGGTCGCCTCGATCGCGAACGGATGCGCCCGGTCGGGCGCGACCCGGACGTCGTCGCCCGCCCGCCGCAGGAGCGTGCCGAGCTCGGCGCGAAGCGCCCGGGAGCCGAGGTCGACGGCCTCGGCGTAGGCCGGCCGTGCGAACGCCCGCGCGGCATCCGGGTCGCCGCGCAGGAGCGCCAGCTCGGCGCGGGCCGCCGCGACCGGGCCCGTCCGCTGCAACTCGGCGAGCTCGCGAGCGACCCGTTCCGCCTCCTCGAGGAACGCGTCGGCATCGGCATCCCCGCGCCGGAGCGCGACCGTGCCCGCGACCGTGAGCGCGACGCACCGCGCGTGCGGCAGCGACTCGACCGGCTGGTCGACGGCCGCGAGCGCGTCGTCCCAGCGCGCGCGGGCGAGATGCAGGCGCCCCGACTCCATGCGCTGGTAGGTGAGCAGGCCGATGAACTCGGCGCGCTCGGCGAGCTCCATCGCGCGCGTGAGCTCCGGCTCGGCCTCGTCGAGGCGGAACGCGTCGAGCAGGCTCCAGACCAGGTTGATGTGGGCGCGCGCCGCGTTCTCCATGTCGCCGAGCTCGAGCGCGACGTCGGCCGCGCGCGCGAGCTCGGCCTCTCCCCCGCGGCCCTGGAACATGAGCGTGGTCCCGAGGTCGTTGAGCGCGTGCGACAGCGTGCTCAGGTCGCCCGCCGCCTCCGCGAGCGTGATCGCGCGGCGCGCCAGGTCGGCCGCGACGACCGTGTCGTTCGCGAGCATCGCGAGCTGCGACTCGTTGCTGAGCGCCATCGCGTAGAGGCCGGTCTCGCTCGTCCCCCGGAGGAACGCGGATGCCTCGTGCGCCGAGTCCTCCGCGCCGTGCCGGTCGCCCGCGTACCACTGGAACCGCGAGAGCCAGCGCAGGCTCGACCCGAGCGCCACCGGGTCGCCGAGGAACCGCCGGAGCTCGATCGCGCGCTGCTGCGTCGCCACCGACCCGGGGCCGCGGCCGACCGTGTACTGCTCGATCGCCGAGCGCTCGAGCAGGTCCGCCCGCTCGGCCGGCTCGAAGCGGTGCGCGTACGCGAGCGCGGCGTCGTAGTGCTCGACCGCCTGCCGGTGCGCACCCGATGCGGCGGCGTCGGCCGCGGCCCACGGCGCGTAGCGGACGATCGCGTCGGCGTCGCCCGCCGCGACCGCGTGGTGCACCAGCCGGCCCGGGTCGACGTCGACCCCGGCCGCCGCCTGCGCCTCGAGGACCTCGAGCACGCGCCGGTCGAGCTCGATGCGCCGCGCCGCGGGCAACGCGTCGAGGACCGCCCGGCGGGTCAGCTCGTGCCGGAACGCGATGCGGTCGGGCCGGACCATGAGGATGCCCGCCTCCTCGGCCGCCTCGAGCTCGGCCGCGCCGCCCGGCACGAGCCGCTCGACCAGGTCGGCCTCGACGCTCGACGGGATCGTGGCGAGGAGCTCGACCCGCTCCTGGGTCTCGGGCGGGAGCCGCCGGAGGCGCCCGGTCACGGCCTCGACGACGGTCGGCGGCACCTGCGAGGCATCCGCCGACGCGACGAGCTCGCTCACGAAGTAGGGATTCCCGCCGGTCAGGTCGTACATGCGCGCGCCGTCGAGCCCGCGCCGCGCGGCGAGCTCGGCGACCGCGGTCGGCGTCAGCCGCGACAGCGCGATGCGGTGCACATTCGGCCCGTGCCCGATGTCGCCGAGCAGGCGCGAGAGCGGGTGCTCGCGGTCGAGCTCGTCGCGGTAGGTCAGCACGAGCACGACCGGCAGCTCGTCGAGCCGCCGGGCGAGGAAGCGCAGCGCGTCGAGCGTCGCCTCGTCGGGCCAGTGCGCGTCCTCGATCACGAGCACGGCCGGGTGGTCGCGGAACTCGTCCATGAGCGCCGCGAACACGCGCTCGCGGTCGCCGTCCCGCAGCGCGTCGGCGAGCTGCCCCGGCCGGCCGGAGGCGAGGTCGCGCAGCGGCCCGAGCGTGCGCGGGGTCGACATCGCGTCGCACGCGCCGACCATCACGCGGAACCCGTCGGGCGGCGCGGCGCGGAGCGCGGCGATCAGGCTCGACTTGCCGATGCCGGCCTCGCCGTGGATGAGGACCAGCTGGCCGTGCCCGTCCCGCGCGTCGCCGACCGCGTCGCGGAGTTCCGCGAGCGCGTCGTCGCGTTCGAGCAGGCCGATCCGTTCACCGCCCACAGGCCGATCGTGGCCCCGGCGAGCGCGCGCCGCAAGCGCGTGCCGCGAGCGCGCGCCGCACCCGCGTGCCGGGGTACGGCCGGAACGAGCGCGGGTCCGCCCCGCCGCGTGCGTCGGTCGGATGCGCGCGGGGGACGGACCCGCAGGGCGGGGTCGGCCTCCCCGAGCAGGGAGGCCGACCGGCTCACCAGAGGATGAGCGGCACCGGCAGCGACCGCGACCCGGCGAACCCGTCGCCGCCGCCGAACGACACCTGCACCCAGTGGATGCCCCGGCCGAGCTTCGGCAGCTTGACGTCGAACCGGCCGCGATCCTTCGCCTCGACGCCCTCGGTCGCGACGACCGCGCCGTCGACCGACACCGTCGCGGTGCCGACCGGGCGCGAGCCGTCGAGCGCGAACACCTGGCCGACCACGCGCACCGCGCTGCCCGCCTTCGCGAGGAGCTTGTTCGGCGCGGCGATGGTGACCGTCCCGACCGCGGGCGGCGCCTGCTCGTCGACGAGCACGGCCGCCGAGCGCGCCGGGATCGTCAGGGTGCCGGTCTCGGCCGACCACGACGTGCCCCGGACGACCGCGTCGGCGCCGTTCGCCTGCACGTCGTTCAGCGCGAAGTCGCGGCCCGCGAGGCCCTCGACCCGCTCGGTGATCGCCTCGGGCGAGGCGTTGAACACGACGAGTGCGCCCTCGAGCGCGGGATCCACGTCCTCGCCGACGAGGTCGTCGACGAGCATCGTGATGAGCCCGGGCGTGGCATCCTCACCGCTGTTCGGGAACGAGACCTTCTGCTCGATGAGCTCGGCCGATCCCAGCTGGAGGAGGTCGACGCTCGAGCGCACCCGCAGCAGGTCGAGCGCGGCGGCCTCGGCCGCGGCGATGTCGCCCGCCGCGGGCTTCAGCGCCGGGTTCGCGAGGAGCTCGGCCATCTCGGGCCAGTACGCCTCGTTGTCGGCCTTCATCGGCAGGCCCGACCCGAAGGTCGACTCCTGGCCGGTCCAGTCGATGCGGTTGAACCAGTCGCCCGAGTCGTAGCTGTTGCGGTCGAGCGACTTCGAGCGCAGCAGCTCGGTGCCGGCGTGCCAGAACGACGGGGTCTGCGCGAACGCGGTCGTCGCGAGCGACAGCGTGTTCATGCGCACGCGGTCGGCCATCGACGTGTCGACGGGCAGCTTCAGCACCGAGAGGTCGTAGAGCGTCTCGTTGTCGTGCGCGTCGACGTAGGTCACGACCTCGTCGGGCTGTTCGGCGTAGCCCGCCGGCGCACCGCGGTAGTCGAGCTCGTCGCCGGGCCGGACCGAGCCGTCCGAGGTCTCGAGCTCGTAGTCCCGCAGGTTGCCCGCGAGGCCGAGCTTCACCAGGTCGGTCTGGTGGGCGAGGTCCGCGAGCTGCTCCTCGGGCGTGGCGTCCGCGTACGCGTTCGGATCGGTGCCGAGCCCGGTGCCGAAGCCCTGCTCGAACTTCGTGTCCGACGCGACGGGGCTGCCGCCGTGCACGGCGTCGCGCAGCCGGTCGCTGAACGTGCCGATGCCCGTCCCGCCGAGGTTGCCCTGCCTCGCCTGCTCGAACCTCGCGTCGTCCGCCACCTCGCCGAAGTTCCAGCCCTCGCCGTACAGGTAGATCGACTTCCCGTCGACGCCGTCGTCTTCGAGCGTCAGCTCGTCGAGCGCGGCCCGGACCGCGAGCAGGTTCTCCCTCGAGTGGTGACCCATGAGGTCGAAGCGGAACCCGTCGACCTTGTACTCCCGCGCCCACAGCACGACCGAGTCGACCATGAGCTTGCCGGCGACCGCGTGCTCGGTGGCGACGTTCTCGCAGCAGGTCGAGGTCTCGACCGACCCCGACGCGCTCAGGCGCTGGTAGTAGCCGGGCACGACGCGGTCGAGCACCGAGGTGCCGCCCTGACCGGACTCGGCGGTGTGGTTGTACACCTCGTCGAGCACGACCTGGAGGCCCATGCCGTGCAGGGCGCCGACCATCTCGCGGAACTCCACGACGCGCGCGCCGCCGTCGGGGTCGACGGCGTACGAGCCCTCAGGCGCCTGGTAGTGGTACGGGTCGTACCCCCAGTTGAAGCCGTCGGTGCTGCGCACGAGGTCGATGCACGCCTGCTGCTCGGGCGACGCCGGACCGAACGAGGCCAGGTCGCACGCCGGCGTCGCCTGCGCCTCGCGGCGCTCCTCGATCGTGGCGAGGTCGAACGTCGGCAACAGGTGCACCGTGTTGATGCCCGCGTCGGCGAGCTGGCGCAGCTGCGCGGTGCCCGCGGAGTCGCGCGTGAACGCACGGTAGGTTCCGCGCTCCGCCTCGGGCACCGTCTCGTCGGTGATCGAGAAGTCGCGCACGTGGAGCTCGTAGATCGCCCGGTCCACGGGTCGTTCCACGACGGGCGCGGGCGTCGAAGCCCACTGCGCGGGCGCGAGCCCCGGGTCGTCGAGGTCGACGACGACGGTGCGCGCCGAGTTCACGGTGAGCGCGACCGAGTACGGGTCGGTGACCGAGTTCAGCTCGATCCGGCCGGTCGTCGGTGCGTAGACCTCGACGAGCCAGCGGTACTCGTCACCGGCCGAGATGGATGCCTCGGGCGCGGCCCACGTGCCCGCGTCGGCGTCGAACGACGCCTCGACGAGCTCGGGCGCGCCCGTCGCACCGGCATCCCACCGCTCGAGCACGACCGAGCGCGCGGTGGGCGCCCACACGGTCGCCGTCGCACGGCCGCCCGACCAGCTCACGCCGAGATCGAGGTCGGCCGTCGCCCGGGCGTAGAGGTCGTCGAGGACCCCGGGCACCTGGACGCCCGTGAACGCGCTGAGCTCTCCGTCGGTGCGCTGAGCCACGGCGAGCTGCTCGGTGAGCAGTTCCTGCACCTCGGCGCGGTCGAGGCCGACCGGCCGCAGCGCGACGTAGCCCTCGAGGTGCGGGAACGCCGCGAGCTGCTCGGCCGTGAGGCCGCCGGCGACGTGCTCGAGCACGACCGGCTCGCCGGCGCCCGTCACCTCGCCGTCGTCGACCGCGAGACCGGCCTCCGGCGCGTGCTCGAGGGTCCAGGTCCGGCCGTCGGGCACGACCGCGCCCACGTACTCGGCCGGCCACGCGATCGTCTCGGCGTCGATCCACTGCGCGCGCGCCTCGCCGGTGCCGGGCAGCGGCGGGTCGCTCACGATGATCTCGAGGACGTGCGTGGCGAGCGTGTAACGGAACTGCACGAGCTCGCCGTCGGCGACGCTGAACGAGAGGTTCGCGCCGCCCGGCACGCCGCCGACGCCGTAGTTCTCGGCCCACGAGCGGTCGTGCGCGACCTTCACGTCGTACGCGCCGCCCGGCAGCCCCGACGTGGAGTACGTGTACACGCCGTCGCGATCGCCGTCGAACATCATCGTGGCGAGGCACTCGGGCTGCCAGTCGCCCGGGCATCCGAGCTCGGACTGCAGCGTCCCGGGCAGCGTGATGACGTCGCCCTCGGCGGTCGAGGTCATCTCGTGCGAGACCGGGTCCCAGAAGAACGTGATCTCGCCGCCGGCGTGGTGGTAGGACAGGTTCCCGCCGTCGCGCACGCCGCCGGCGCCGTAGTTCAGCGCCCAACTGCCGTTGACGGCGACCTTGTAGAGGTAGTCGCCCTCGGGGAGCATGAACGTGCCGGCGTAGATGCCGTCGGCGCGGAGGGTGAGCTTCGCCGCCTCGCAGGCCGGCGTCCAGTCGCCCGCGCAGCCCATCTCCGAGTTGTGGTCGCCGGGGACCGTGACGAGCTCGAGTTCGGGCTCCGGCTCCTCCTCCACGTCGAGGCTGACCGAGTGCCCGACCGACGCGTACGTCGACGCGGCCGCGCGGTGCCCGGCGGCGTCGGTCGAGATCGCGCGGTACTCGAGCAGGGTGCCGTCGGCCAGGCCCGTGGTGTCGTGGAAGACCCGCGGCGTGGTGTCCTCGGCCGTGCCGAGGTCGTGCCACTCGTCGGAGCCGGCGACGCGCCAGGCGAAGCTCGTCTCCTGCCAGGTGTCGCCGTCGACGTCGGCGGCGACGGGCGAGACGCCCGTCACGCCGGCGCCGGGCGACGGCACCGACACCGAGATCGCGGGCGCCGCGTCGGGCGCGGTGACCTGGCGGTCGGCCACGAGGACCACGGCGCCGAGCGCCGGCACCGCGACGGATGCCACGCCGTCGGCGTCGGCCGTGACGGCCTCGCCCGCGGCGCCGTCCGTGCGGTACAGGGACGTGAAGACGCCGCCGTCGGTGAGGGTCGGCACGTCGACGGTCTTCGCGGCGCCCGTGTTGTTGAGCGCGACGAGGTACTCGACCCGCTCGTCGCGGTCGACGCGCGAGAAGGCGTACACGCCCGCGCCGGAGTCCACGTACCGCTCGAGCTGGGCGCCCTGCGCGAGGGCGGGGTGCGCGGCGCGGAGCGCCGCGAGGTCGGCGATGTGCTCGTAGAGCGGGGCATCCTCGTCGAACCGGTCGACGCTGCCCGCGGTCTCGCCCGTCACGAGCGGCTGGTTCGCGTACTGCGCGACCTGGGTCGCGAAGAGAGTCTGGCGCGCGTCCTTGTCGCCGCCGGTGCCCGCGAAGCCCTGCTCGTCGCCGTAGTAGACGACCGGCTGGCCGCGGGTCAGGTACATCAGGTCGTGCGCGAGCAGGTCGCGCTCGAGCGGGGCATCCGTGTTCTGCAGGAAGTACCCGACGCGGCCCATGTCGTGGTTGCCGAGGAAGGTCGGCAGCGCCGTCGCCGACGAGTCGGACGTCGTGTAGTAGTCGTCGCCCGCGAACAGCGACTGCAGGCCCTTCGCCGAGTTGCCGGCCGCGAAGCCGACCGCCTGCGACTGGAAGGTGAAGTCGAGCACCGAGTTCATGTCGGTGTTCCGCACGTAGGGCGAGAGCTTCACGGGGTCGGCGTCGTAGACCTCGCCGAACATGAAGAAGTCGTCCTTGCCGAGGCTGTGCGCGTAGTCGAGCACCTCGGACGACCAGGTCTGCCAGAACTCGGTGTTCACGTGCTTGACCGTGTCGATGCGGAAGCCGTCGATGCCGAGGTCGATCCACTCCTCGTAGACGTCGACGAAGCCGTCGACCACGTCCGGGTCCTCGGTCATGAGGTCGTCGAGGCCCGAGAAGTCGCCGTACGTGACCGACTCGCCCGACCAGGTCGAGTCGCCGCGGTTGTGGTACTTCGTGGGGTCGTTGAGCCAGGCCGGCACCTTCACGACGTCGGGGTTCACGACCGGCGTGTACGGGAAGCTCGTCGCCGCGTCGAGCGCCGGGAACGCGTCGGTGCCCGCGACCTCGGCGGGGTCGAAGGCGGCGCCGGCCGCGTCGGTGTACGGCGAGGCCTGCTGGTCGATGTACGAGTACTGGCCCTCGGCGTACGAGATGCCGTCGGCGGTGTGGTTCGTGATGATGTCGAAGTAGACGTCGATGCCCAGGCCGTGCGCCTCGTCGATGAGCGCCTCGAGCTCGGCGTTGGTGCCGAGGTGGGGATCGATCTGCGTGAAGTCGGTGATCCAGTAGCCGTGGTAGCCGGCGCTCGCGTTCGCGCCCGTGCCCTGCACGGGGTTGTTCTTGAAGCTCGGGGTGAGCCAGATCGCGGTCGTGCCGAGGCCGGCGATGTAGTCGAGGCGGTCGCGCAGGCCCTGGAGGTCGCCGCCCTGGTAGAAGCCCTTGTCGGTGGGGTCGTAGCCCGTCGTCATGCGGTCGCCGGTGAGGCCGCCCTCGTCGTTCGACGGGTCGCCGTCGTCGAACCGGTCGGTCATGACGAAGTAGAAGTTCTCGCCGGCGCCGGGCTGGCGCACGGGGGCGTGCACGAGCGACGCGTCGACGGCGTCGTCGTACGCGCCGCGGAGGCCGAGCGGCTCGATCGCGACGCGGTGGGTCGCGTCGTCGAAGAGGAATCGCACCGCGGTCTCGCCGCCGACGGTCACCGGCAGGTTCCCGCCGTCGAGGCCGTACGACTCGTCCCACGAGTCGTTCACGGCGACCTTGACCTGCCACGACCCCGCGGGGACCGTGAAGTCGGCCGCGTAGACGCCCGCGGTCGCGGTCGGCGCGAGCTCGGTCGCGGCGCACTCGGGCTGCCAGTCGCCCGGGCAGCCGAGCTCGGACTGGAGGTCGCCCACGAGCGCGAACGTGCGCGGTTCCCCGGCCGCCGCCGACAGTCCGGGCAGCACCACCACGGCCGAGGCCGCGAGTGCTCCCGTCACGATCGCCGCCAACCACCTGCGCTGCTTCGCGCTCTGCGTCATCCTCGACTCCAGTTGTTGCGGGCACGCCGACGTGCCGCCCGACTGGGGGTGACGCTAGCAGCGCGACTCCGCGAATTGCAAGCGCTTGCATTAACTCGCGGGCGCAGCCGCGTGGGCCGCGTGGGCCGCTGCACCCGAAGATGCAAGCGTTCTCACATTCGCGCGCCTGCACCGCGCAGGCCGCCGCAATCCCGCGCGCGGGGCGGTCCGTCCCGACTCAGGAGCACAGCCGACACGGGTCGCCAGAGGCACCCGAGTCGGCTGTGGTCCTGAAATGGGGATGCACCGGACGGGAGGGGGATGCACCGGACGGGAGGACCGACGGCAGAACGCCGCCCGAGCGGGGACTCAGAGCCCCGAGTACGCGTGCAGTCCCTTGAAGAACAGGTTCACGATCGTGAAGTTGAACAGGACCGCGCTGAAGCCGATGATCGCGAGCCAGGCCGAGCGCGACCCGCGCCAGCCGCGCGTCGCCCGAGCGTGGATGTACCCGGCGTAGATCACCCAGATGATGAAGGTCCAGACCTCCTTGGTGTCCCACCCCCAGTAGCGGCCCCACGCCTTCTCGGCCCAGATCGCGCCCGCCATGAGCGTGAACGTCCAGAGGATGAACCCGATGATGTTGACGCGGTAGGCGAAGCTCTCGAGCGACACCGACGAGGGCAGCGTCGCGAGGAACGACTTCTTGACGACGTCGGCGCTCGCGACGATCAGCTCGCGCCGCGCCTGCATGAGCTGGACCACCGAGAGCGCGAACCCGAGCGCGAAGAAGCCGACGGCCGACGACGCGACGAACACGTGGATGACCAGCCAGGCCGACTGCAGCGCCGGCGGCAGCGGCACGACGCTCACGTAGAAGTTCACGGTCGCCACGCCGAGCAGCACGAGCACGAGGCCCGTCACGAACGTGCCGAGGAACCGCAGGTCGACCTTCGAGAACACCAGCACGCCGAGGTACACGGTCGTGATGACGAGCGTGCCGGTGAGCGCGAACTCGTACATGTTGGCCCACGGCACGCGGCCCGCGGCGACGCCGCGGAGGATGTCGCCGGTCAGGTGCAGCAGCCATGCGAGCACGGTCATCGCGACCGCGACGCGGAGCACGGCCGAGCGGCCGTAGTCGACGGATGCCCCGAGGCTGACCGCGCTCGCCCAGCGGGAACGCTTCGCACCGTCCTGCTGGTCTCGAGACGCGTCCTCGCTCCGCTCGGTCGCTCCTCGACCACCGGAGGTCGACGCATCCCGCCGGTCGAGGAGCGCCGACGAAGTCGACGCGTCTCGAGACCCGGCGACGGCGAGCTCGCGCTCGTCCGCCGCCTTCGCCGCGACCGCGCCGCGACGCGCGAGGTCGACGGCGTACGCGATGAACGCGATCGCGTACACGGCCATCGCCGAGTACACGCACAGGATCGAGAGCTGGTCGAGCGAGAACGTCACGGTCATACCTTACGTCGCGGGTTGCGAGGAATCTTCAGTCGGGGATGCCCCGTCGGGCAGCCGTCCGCCGTGCTCGTCGGCGAACGCGACGACCGCCTGCGCGAGACCGGGGTCGTCGCCGCGCGCGAGTCCCGCGTACTCGAGCACGACCCGGCCGTCGGCGCCCGCGACGGCCTTCACCCACATGCGCCGACGCGGCACGAACAGCGAGACGAGCAGTCCGCCGAGGATGAGGATCGCGAACAGCAGCACCCAGCCCTGCGACGGGTCGTGGTGGATGTCGAACGAGGCGAACCGCTTCACGCTGTGCGAGTAGTCGCCGGCGGCGGTGCCCTCGGGCGAGGCATCCTCGAGCGTCACCGTGCCGCGACCGCCCGGCAGCTCGACCGTCTCGCCCGGCATGAGCTCGAGCGAATCGACGCCGGTCTTGCCGCCGGTGAGCTGGGTGAGCTCGCTCGTGTCGAGCGCGTACACCGAGGTCGGCGTGCCGTCGTCGATGCCGAGGTCGCCCTCGTAGACGTTCAGCGTGAGCACCGGGTAGACGAGGTCGGGATAGGTCGACGTGAACGCACCGCTGGTGAGCACGTCCTGCGTCGGGTAGAGGAAGCCGACCATGCCCAGCTGCGCGTCGAGGCCGTCGGTGACCTTCACGACGCCGATCGAGGTGAGGTTCGCGTCCTGCGGCAGGAACGGCACCGAGTCGGTGAAGACGACCTCGCCGTCCGCGTCGCGGACCGTGATCGTGGGCGCGTAGCCGTTCCCGAGCAGGTAGACGTCGGTGTCGTGCGTGCGCAGCGGCTCGTTGACCTTGACCGTGCCCGCCTCGGGCTCACCGCCCCGCGACGTGACCTGCACGCGCGCGGTGAAGTCGATCGGCTGGCCGATCGCGTCGGCGTTCTGCGTCTCGTACACCGCCTCGAGGCCCTCGAGCGACAGCTTGTACGGGTCGAGCGAGGCGCCGTCGAAGAAGCGGCCGGGGTTGAACGAGTCGTACGCCGCGAGCGTGTTCACGAACGACTGCCCCTCGACCACGACGCGCTGGCCCTGGAAGCCGAAGCCCCCGCCGATGCCGACCGCCACGAGGATCCCGACCAGCGCCGTGTGGAACACCAGGTTGGCGGTCTCGCGGAGGTACCCGCGCTCGGCCGAGACGCTCGGCGCGCCCGGCCGGTCGTACCGCTCGACGCGGTAGCCCTGGCGCTTGAGGCGTGCGGTCGCGTCGGCGATCGCGGCCTCCGCCGCTGCGCCCGCATCTGCGCCCGCGTCCGCGTCGGGCGCGAGCGCGAGCGGCCGCTCGGCGTACGCAGCCAGCCGCGAGAGGCGGGCCGGCGTCCGCGGCGGGCGCGCGCGCAGCGCCTCGAGGTGGTGCTTCGTGCGCGGGATGATGCAGCCGATCAGCGACACGAACAGCAGCAGGTACACCGCCGAGAACCAGGCCGACGTGTACACGTCGAACAGCTGGAACCCGTCGAGGACGGGCGCGAGGCCCGGGTTGTCGGTGAAGTACTGGGTGACGCCGTTCGGGTCGCTCGAGCGCTGCGGCACGAGGGATCCGGGCACCGCGGCGATCGCGAGCAGCAGCAGGAGCAGCAGCGCGGTCCGCATGCTCGTGAGCTGGCGCCAGCCGAAGCGGAGCCAGCCTGCCACGCCGAGCTTCGGCTGCGCGATCCCGTCGTCGCCGCTGTCGCGGACCGGTCGATCGGATGCCCCGTCGCGCGCGTCGTCCGACGGCCCGACGGGCGCGGAGCCGTCGTCGTAGTCGTCCGGGCGGAGGGGGTCGTGCGTCTCAGAGGACGAGGTCGATGCCACTCATCACCCCCTGGAGTTCGCTCATCCACGCGGTCCAGAGCCCGCTCACCATGATCACGCCGATCACGATCAGCAGGCCGCCGCCGAGGAGGTTGATGGTGCGGATGTGCCGCCGCAGGAAGGCCATCGAGCCGGTCACCCAGCCGAAGCCGAGCGCGACGAGCAGGAAGGGGATGCCGAGGCCGATGCAGTACGCGAGCCCGAGCAGCGCCCCGCGCCACGCCGACTCGGCGTTGAGGCTCAGGCTGAGGACGGCCGCGAGCGCCGGGCCGATGCACGGCGTCCAGCCGAGGCCGAAGACGACGCCGAGCAGGGGCGCGCCGGCGAGGCCGGTCGCGGGTCGCCACGACGGCTTGAACTGCCGCTGCATGAACGTGAACTGCCCGACGAACACGAGCCCCATGCCGATGAGCACGACGCCGAGCACGCGCGTGATCGGGTCCTGCCAGGCGCGCAGCCACGCGCCCGCCGCGCCCGCGAGCGCGGTGTAGACGAGGAACACGACCGTGAACCCTGCGATGAACAGGAGCACGCCGAGCAGGAGCCGGCGGCGGTTCCGCCGCTCGACCGCGGCGTCGGCCGAGGCATCCGTGAACCCGCCGACGTAGCCGAGGTAGCCGGGCACCAGCGGCAGCACGCACGGCGAGAGGAAGGAGATGAGGCCCGCTGCCATCGCAATCGGGATCGCGACGAGGAGCTGACCGCTGAAGACGAGCTCGCCGGGCCCCATCAGGCGGCCTCGGCGAGGAGGTCGTCGACGATCGACTCGAGGATCGACGCATCCTTCAGCTGGCCGAGGATCCGGGCGGCGACACGGCCCTCGCGGTCGAGCACGAGCGTGGTCGGCACCGCGGCCGGCGGCACCTTGCCCGAGAACGCGAGCTGGGCGTCGCCCGAGTCGACGTCGAGGATCGAGGGGTAGCCGATGCCGTAGTCCTGCTCGAACGCCCGGGCAGTGCCGGCCTGGTCGCGCACGTTCACGCCCACGAACGCGACGTCGGCGCCCGCATCGGCGAAGCCCCCGCGGACGTCCTCGAGGATCGGCGCCTCGACCCGGCAGGGCGCGCATCCGGCGTACCAGAAGTTCACGACGGTCACGTCGCCGAGCACGTCGGCCGAGTCGAACGCGTCGCCCTCGGCGGTCGTGCCGCCGAACGCGACGGGCTCGCCACGCTGGTCGGCCGAGAACTCCGAGATCGTGCCGTCGCCCGCGATGTAGTTCTTCCCACTGCCTTCGCGGTACTGCTCGGCGAGCGAGTCCTGGGTGCAGCCGGTGAGCAGCAGCGCGGATGCCGCCGCGAGCGCGACCGCGCCGGCGGCGACGGAGCGGCGCCACCCGGTGGTCGAGGAGCGCCGCCGGAGGCGACGCCACCCGGTGGTCGAGGAGCGCCGCCGGAGGCGACGCGTCTCGAGACCACCGCTGCGCTCGCCCTCGCGGGACATCCGCCGCATCAGACCGCTCCCACGTCCGTGGCCTGCGCCTGCAGGCCCGAGGCCGGGTCGACGTAGCCGACCTCGACGAACCGCCCCGCGCCCGACTGGGGTCGGCGCTCGAGCGTCGTGATGCTCGACAGCGCGCACCGGCGGCGGCGCGGGTCGTGCGCGAGCGAGCGCCCGGCGAGTCGCCGGTGCACCATCCAGATCGGGAGCTGGTGGCTGACGAGGACGACGTCGCCGCCGTCGGCGGCGCGCCAGGCGTCCTCGATCGCCAGGAGCATTCGGCCCGCGATCGAGCCGAACGGCTCGCCCCAGCTCGGCTCCCACGGGTTCACGAGGAAGGCCCAGTTGCGCACGTCGCGGAGCGCGGATTCGGGTCCGCGCATCTTCTTGCCCTCGAACCGGTTCTCGGGTTCGATGATCCGCTCGTCGATGGATGCCTCGAGCCCGAAGGCCTGCTCGATCGGCTCCGCCGACTGGCGCGTGCGCTGCAGCGGCGAGGCGACGATCGCGGAGACCGTGCGCCCGCGTGCCGCGAGGTCGTCGGCCGCCGACTGCGCCATGAGCCGCCCGAGGTCGGACAGGCCGTACCCCTCGAGCCGACCGTAGAGCACGCCCTGCGGGTTGAACACCTCGCCGTGGCGCACGAGATGGATCTGGTCGGCCGGCACGGGCTCCAGTCTACGGAGGCGATTCCTTTGAAACCGCCGTGGGCGGGTGGTGACGCGGGCGGGCGGGGTCGTGCGCCGTCGCGCGATGCGTGCGCCGTCGCGCGATGCGTGCGCCGTCGCGCGATGCGTGCGCCGTCGCGCGATGGGCGGCGCCGTCCCGATGCCGCCGCGGCGCGGGCGGCCCCGCCGCGCGCATCCGCCCGCGCTACAGTCCCGACATGCCCGCCGACCGTCTCGCCGCGCTGGATCGCGCCGCCGCCCGCGCGGCCGCGGACGACCTGCCCGGCGCACTCGCGCTGCTCCCCTGGCTCGTGTCCTCGATCGCGCTCGACCGGGCCGCCGGCCGATTCGACGCGTGGGCGTCGTCGACCGTGGTCGACGAGCACGCCGGCGAGCTCCTCCGCCGGAGCACGTTCGACGGACTGCACGCGATCGCCGGGCTCGCGGACGAGGCCGACTGGCCGATCGGCAACGCGGGCCTCCTCCACGTCTACGGCTACCTGCTCTCGACCGCGGCGACGCCGTACGGCCCGAAGCGCGACCGCTGGCTCGGACCGGCGCTCGCGCGCGCCTACGGCGGGCCGGACACCCGGTTCCACCCGTGGGCGGGCCCCGGCACGCTGCTCGAACGCGTCACCGCCGACGCCACGCGGCTCCTCGCGCGCACCGACGTTCCGCACCGCGCGCGCCGGGTCGACGAGCTGCGGACCGTGGTCGCCGCGCTGCCTGCGCCCGTGCCCGTGCCCGTGCCCGCGAGCGACGGCACCGGCGGCACGGGCGGCGCGATCGCCTACGGGATCGACCGCGGCCGGGGCATCCGACTCGTCACCACGTTCCCCGTCGCCTCCGGCCTTGCCGAGGTGCTCGACGAGTTCGAGGCATCCGCGCCCCGCCTGCGCTGGAACGCCGCCGACCCTCGCGCGCGACCCGGTCAGGGCCCGAATCCCGCCGGGTAGGATGGATGCCCGTGACCGCACGCACCCTCGTCAGCCAGCTCGCCGCCCAGCCCGACGGCCCCGTCTCCGTCGCCGGATGGGTCGAGACCGTCCGCGACCAGAAGAAGGTGCAGTTCGTCATCCTGCGCGATGAGACCGGCGCGGTGCAGCTCGTGACGCCCGCCACGCGCGAGCTCGCCGAGGATGCCCCGGCCGAGGGCCCCGGCTCCGCCGCCGCACTCGCGCTGACCGAGGCGATCTCGGCGCTCGGGCACGGCTCGTTCGTGCGCGTCACGGGTGAGCTCAAGCACGACGAGCGCGTGAAGCTCGGCGGACTCGAGGTGAAGATCGGCTCGCTCGAGGTGGTCTCCGAGGCGCTCGAGACGCCGATCGCGGCCGACTCGTCGCTCGACAAGCGCCTCGACTGGCGCTTCCTCGACCTGCGCCACCCGAAGCAGAACCTCATCTTCCGGGTGCAGACCACGTTCCTGCACGCGCTGCGGAACGTGTGGGTCGAGAAGGGCTTCATCGAGATCCAGACCCCGAAGCTCATGGCTTCGGCGTCGGAGTCGCGCGCCGAGCTGTTCCAGCTCGAGTACTTCGAGGGCGTCGCGTACCTGGCCCAGAGCCCGCAGTTCTTCAAGCAGATGGCCCAGTCGGCCGGCTTCGGCGGCATCTTCGAGGTCGGGCCCGCGTTCCGCGCCGACCCGTCGTTCACGTCGCGCCACGCGACCGAGTTCACCTCGATCGACAGCGAGCTCAGCTGGATCGACTCGCACGAGGACGTCATGGCGCTGCACGAGGAGCTCCTCGTCGCGGGCTTCCAGGCCGTCGCCGACAAGCACGGCGACGAGATCCGCGAGCTCTTCGACGTCGAGGTGACCGTGCCCGCACGGCCGTTCCCGCGCATCCCGCTCGCCGAGGCCAAGCGCCTCGTCGCCGAGCGCGGGTACACCGTGCCGCGCGCCGATGCCGACATCGACCCCGAGGGCGAGCGGCAGATCTCGGCGTACGTTCGCGAGACCTACGGGCACGAGTTCGTCTTCCTCACCGACTACGACTCGAGCATCCGGCCGTTCTACCACATGCGCCGCGAGGGCGACCCGTCGATCACCGACTCCTACGACCTGATCTTCAACGGCGTCGAGATCTCGACCGGCGCCCAGCGCGAGCACCGCATCGACGTGCTCGAGGCGCAGGCCCGCGACAAGGGCCTCGAGCCCGAGGAACTCTCGTTCTACCTCGACTTCTTCCGCTACGGCGTGCCGCCGCACGGCGGGTTCGGCATGGGCCTCGCGCGCGTGCTGATGCTGCTGCTCGGCGAGTCGTCGATCCGCGAGACGACCTACCTGTTCCGCGGCCCGACCCGCCTGCTGCCCTGATCCCGGGGGCTGCGCGCCCGCTGGCCTGATCCCGGCGGGGCTGCGCGCCCCCGCTGTTCCCCCTCCGAGTCGCACAAATCGACGCCACGGCCCATCCCGGCGTCCGATCGCGCGACCTCACCCCGCGACGTCGCGTAAACCGACGCCACCGCGCCACTCCGACGTCCGTTCGCGCGACGCCACCCCGCGATGTCGCGCAAACCGACGCCACCGCCCCACCTCTCCGCCCGTTCGCGCGACCTCACCCCGCGATGTCGCGTAAACCGACGCACGGCCCACCCCGGCGCCCGTTCGCGCCACGCCACCCCGTGATGTCGCGCACAACGACGCCCGCCACGCCACCCCCGGCGCGACGGTTCGCGCTACCCCACCCCGCGATGCCGCGCAAACCGATGTCGCCACGCCACTCCGACGACGTTTCGGGCACCATCACCAGATGACGTGACGCAAATCGACCCATCCTTCGTCGCCGGCGTCGATTCGTGCGACATCGCGTACTGATGTCGGGCGATTCGACCGGCCGACGGTTCGGAGCGCCATCCACGTCGTGCCGCTTGGTCTCGAGGGGGGTGGACGCACTCACGCCGGGTCGCCGGGTCGCCAGCCCCGCTCGATCAGCGCCTCCCGCACGCGTTCGAGTCGTGAGCGCCGCGCGTCGCCGCGGTGCTGCCTCGTGAACCGGAAGACCCTCCAGCCCAGGTGCACGAGATCGTCGAGCCGGTCGATGTCCCTGCCGAACTGCCGGTCATCGGTCCGATGGTGCTCCCCGTCGTACTCCAGGAGCACGCGATACCGCCGGTAGGCAAGGTCGCCGAGCGCGACCTGGACGCCGCGCTCGTCGAGGATCGGCACGTTCACCTGGGGTTCCGGCAGGCCGTACGCCATCACGTCGAGCCGCAACGACGTCTCCTCGGGAGAGTCCGTCGATGGCCGGACGAGTTCGAGCGCGCGAACGAGTCGACGGTGCCCGCGCCGACCGGCATGCCGCTCCACCGCCTCACCCAACTCCTCCATCGTGCAGGTCGGCTGCTTCCGTCGGACCAGCGAGTCGCCCGCGATCACGAGTTCTCGGACGGATGCCGACCCTGCGAGCTGACACCAGGCATCCGCTGCCGCGACGACGGGGAGCCCGCGGATAGCGGTCGTGCGCGTCCCGCCCGCCGCGAGGCGATGCCCGCACACGCCCCGGCCCCGCGGAATCGCCTTCGGGACGAACACGGCCACGTCGACGTCGTCGCTCCGTAATCGGGCCGGCACGATGACGCCGAACAACAGGCACGCCGTCACGTGACTGAACACGTGTCCGTCGCGCATCGTCACCGCCTTCGCACGGCAGCGCGCCTCCGTCGACGTCGCCGCCGTCGCGGTCGCCGCGCTGGTCCCGGTCCCGGTCCCGGTGTGCACCCGCACGCCGTGGAACGGCCGAGCGAGATCCCCGCCGCGCAGGCGCCCCTCGCCCACGCCGAGCCGAGCCGCCTCGGCCACCCCGAACGGGCGGTGCAGCAGGTCTTCCGGAAGCGGTGAGGGCGTGCGCATCCGACCACGCTGACCCGTGTTCGGTGGGGGCGAGCCGCGCCGGCGACGATCAGTGGATGCCCCGCCCCGACGTCCGCCGGTGGAGGACCGCTCGCAGACCAGCGCGGCTGCCGTCCCGCCCGTCGGTTCCCGTGGTTCAGCCCACCGTTGCGCGAGCCCAACCGTCGATTCGCGCGCCAACGCCCCGCGGGATGCGCCGGACCGAGGCCTCCGGATGGTTCGGGTCGATTCGTGCGACACGGCCGCGGGAGATTCGCCGAACCGACGCGGCCGGACGAGTTCGGGGTCGATTCGTGCGACATCGCCGCGCGGGATGCGCCGAACCGAGGCATCCGTGCCCGTTCGCGTCGATTCGCGCGACATGGCCGAGCGACGTGCGCCGAACCGACACATCCCGGATTCGGGTCGATTCCCGCGACACGGCCGCGCGAGATACGCCGAACCGACGCGGCCGGACGGGCTCGGGTCGATTCGTGCGACATCGCCCCGCGGGATGCGCCGAACCGAGGCATCCGTGCGCGTTCGGGTCGAGTCGCGCGACATCGTCGCGCGATGGGCGTCGAACCGACGCCGCCAGGCGGGTGACCGTCGATTCGCCGACATCGCCGCGCCCGTCGAGCAGCGCCGCAGGGCCACGCCGCGCAGCGCGCGCCCGTCAGGCGAGCAGCGCGGCCTTCAGGCGTGCGGCATCGATCCGCCAGTAGGCGTGGACACGTCCGTCGAGCAGCACGACGGGGATCTCCTCAGCGAACCGGTCGAAGAGGTCGGGCTCGACGAGGATGTCTCGTTCCTCGAACGTGATGGCCGGGGCATCCGCCAGCGCTTCGACCTCGGCGCGCACCGCGGCGACCACCTCGCGTGCGTCGTCGCACAGGTGGCATCCGGGCTTGCCGACCAGGGTGAGGGCGATGCTGCGGGTCATCCGTCCAGCCTACGCAGCGCGATCGGCGTCCCCACCTGGGCGCTCGTCAAGTCGGACGCGGCGCTCGTCGAGACGGACGAGCGAACGCGCGCGCACCCGCCCTTCCCCGGGGACAGCGAAAAGCGCCAAGCCGATGGCTTGGCGCTCCAGCCGTGGTCGCCCGGGGCGACTACTTCTTGTTGCGACGCTGGTGGCGCGTCTTGCGAAGAAGCTTGCGGTGCTTCTTCTTCGCCATGCGCTTGCGACGCTTCTTGATGACGGAACCCATCAGAACCTCACAGAAAAGATCGAGCCGGCTGCGCGTGCCGCTGCCGGTGGCGGGAAAGCCTCGGGATAGTCTAGCGGATTCGGGGACTCGCCGTTTCGCAGGGCTGCGAACGCCGCTCCGGCCCCGCTACCGTCGTGGGATGCCGTCGGAATCGCTCGTGATCCGCACCACCTGCGAGGACGATTGGCGCGCGGTCCGCGAGCTCCGCCTCGAGATGCTCCGCGACACCCCCATCGCCTACGGCGAGACCTTCGAGCACGCGCTCGCGCTCCGCGAGCCGGACTGGCGGCACCGGGCCCGCCGCGGCGAGACGGCGGGCCAGACGTCGGTCGTCGCGATCGAGGGCGACCGCTGGGTCGGGCACATGGGCGGGTGGCTGCCGGATGCCTCGACCGTCCCGCTGCTCGTCGGCGTGTACGTCGCGCCGGACCGGCGCGGCGACGCCGCGGGGGTCTCGCGCGCGCTGCTCGCGGCGATCGAACGGTGGGCGCGCGCCTACGGCGACGAGCTGCGGCTCGAGGTGCATGCGTCGAACGAGCGAGCGATCCGGTTCTACGAGAAGCTCGGCTTCGCGTTCACCGGCGGCACGCGCCCGTACGAGCTCGCGCCGGGCGGGCTCGAGCTCGAGATGACGAAGCGCCTGCGGTGAGGCGCGACCGGTCAGCCCTTGCGGAGCTTCGGTGCGACGACGGCCGTGACCTGGTGGGCGGTCTCGGCGAAGGCCTTGCCGATCGCCGAGGCGAACGCGCGCTGCTCATCCCGCAGGGCCGCCTCGCGGAGCCCCGCGCTCGCGAGCTCGGCGGCCTCGGCGGCGGCGTCGCCGGCGAAGAACGGCATGAGCCAGTCCTCGAGCAGTTCGAGCGGCGTGCGGTCGAGCCGGTAGTACCGGTGCTGCCCCTCCTCGCGGACCGAGACGAGCCCCGCCTCGCGGAGCACCTTCAGGTGCTTGGAGACCGTGGGCTGGCTCGTGCCGAGCGCGTTCACGATCTCGGAGACGCTGATCTCCCCGTGCGACAGCGGCTGGGCGGACTCGCGATCGAGGAGGACGGCGAGGATGTCGCGCCGCGTCGGGTCCGCCACCACGTCGAAGATGTCCGCCATGTGCCAAGGCTAGCCAGTGAGGCCGGGGAGTACCATGACTCACGCGTTCCGAAGGCGGATGGTTGGAGGCGGGCGTGAGGCGCACGAGGTCCACGGCGACCCGCCTCGAGAAGCGGGTCGGCTGGCTCGGGGCCATCCGCGACGGCGCCGACCGGTTCATCCGCACCTCGCCGTCGAGGTTCGCGCTGGTCGTGTTCGCGGGCCTGGTGCTGCTGTTCACGCTGCTGTTCTCGTTGCCGATCGCGCGTGCCGGGGCCGGCAGCAGCGCGCCGCTGCACGACGCCTTCTTCACCGCGGTGTCGGTCATCTGCGTCACCGGCCTCGCGACGGTCGACATGGCGAGCTACTGGTCGCCGTTCGGGAACGCGCTCGTCTTCATCGGCGTGAACATCGGCGGCGTCGGCGTGCTCACCCTCGCGACGACGCTCGGCCTGATCATCTCGCGGCGCCTCGGCCTGCGGGCGAAGCTCATGGCGGCGAGCGACACGAACCCGTCGCGGATCCACGTCGGCCCGGTCGCCGAGCGGCAGGCGGTGCGCCTCGGCGAGGTGGGCGGGCTGCTCGTCACGGTCGCCGTGAGCGCCCTCGTGATCGAGGGCGTCGTGGCGGTCGCGATGGTGCCGAGCATGCTCGCGGTCGGCTACGACCTGTTCCACTCGATCTGGTACGCCATGTACTACTCGGCGATGGCGTTCACGAACACCGGATTCAACCCGAACCCGGGCGGGCTCGACCCGTTCCTGCACGACTACTGGCTGCAGTCGTGGCTCATGATCGGCGTGTTCCTCGGCAGCCTCGGCTTCCCCGTGATCTTCGCGCTCTCCCGCGGCTGGCGGAATCCGCGGAAGTGGAGCCTGCACGTGAAGCTGACGCTCACGACCACCACGATCCTCTTCGTCGCGGGCGCCGCGATGTACCTCCTGCTCGAGTACGCGAACCCGAAGACGTACGGCACGATGGACGCCGGGCAGACGGTCTTCCAGTCGATGTTCATGTCGGTGATGGCGCGTTCGGGCGGCTTCTCGACGATCAACATGCACGACCTGTACGGCTCCAGCCAGCTGGTGACCGACATGCTCATGTTCGTCGGCGGCGGCTCGGCGTCGACCGCGGGCGGCATCAAGGTCACCACGCTCGCGGTGCTGTTCCTCGCCGCCTTCGCGGAGGCGCGCGGCGCTCCGTCGATGGAGGCGTTCGGGCGGCGCATCCCGCGCGACATGCTCCGGCTCTCGGTGGCGGTGGTCCTGTGGGGTTCGACGATCGTCGCCGCGTCGTCGATCGCGATCCTGCAGATCTCGAAGGAGCCGTTCGACTTCGTCCTGTTCGACGTGATCTCGGCGTTCGCGACCTGCGGGCTGTCGACCGGACTGACCGCCGACCTGCCGCCCGCGGGCGTGTACGTGATGGCGTTCACCATGTTCTTCGGCCGCGTGGGCACCGTGACGCTCGCCGCGGCCCTCGCCGCGAGCCAGCGGCGACAGCTGTTCAAACGACCGGAAGAGAGGCCCATCGTTGGTTGACCGCATCAAGCATGACGCCCCAGTGCTCGTCATCGGGCTCGGCCGGTTCGGGGCCGCGACCGCGGGCCAGCTCGACCGGCTCGGCCGCGAGGTCCTCGCGGTCGACACCGACGAGACGCTCGTGCAGAAGTGGAGCGAGCGCGTGACGCACGCGGTCGTCGCCGACGCGAAGTCGATCGACGCGCTGCGCCAGATCGGGGCGCAGGACTTCTCGATCGCGGTGTGCGCGGTGGGGTCGTCGGTCGAGGCATCCGTGCTGATCACCGCGAACCTCGTCGACCTCAGGATCCCGCAGATCTGGTCGAAGGCGATCTCGGCCTCGCACGGCAAGATCCTCGAGCGCATCGGCGCGAACCACGTGATCTACCCCGAGCGCGAGGCGGGCGAGCGCACGGCGCACCTGGTGAGCGGGCGGATGCTCGACTTCATCGAGTTCGACGACGACTTCGCGCTCGTGAAGATGTACCCGCCGAAGCCGATCCGGGGGAAGAACCTGACCGAGTCGGGCGTGCGATCGAGGTACAACATCACCGTCGTCGGGGTGAAGAGCCCGGGCAAGCCGTTCACGTACGCGACCGAGCAGACGGTCGTCTCGAACCACGACCTCATCATCGTGTCGGGTCGCGAGGGCGACATCGAGAAGTTCGCAGCGCTCGAGTAGCGGATGCCTCGCGGCCGGCGCTGGGGCACCGCCACGAACTTCGGCTTCACAGTATTCACAACATTGTGAATCGGGCGTATCGTCAGCTCCATGAACGCAGTCATCAGCACCCGCGGCCTCGTGAAGCGGTTCGGGCGCACCACGGCTCTCGACGGACTCGACCTCGAGGTCGCCGCCGGCGAGGTGCACGGATTCCTCGGCCCCAACGGCGCCGGGAAGTCCACCACCATCCGCATCCTGCTCGGACTCGCGCGCGCCTCCGGCGGCGAGGCCACGCTCTTCGGACGCGACCCGTGGACCGACGCGGCCGACCTGCACACGCGCGTCGCGTACGTGCCCGGCGACGTCGCGATCTGGCCGAACTTCACCGGCGGCGAGGCGATCGACCTGCTCACGCGCCTGCGCGGCGGCATGGCCGACAAGGCCGCGTACCGCGAGCGCAAGCAGCGCCTGCTCGAGGCCTTCCAGCTCGACCCGCGCAAGAAGGGCCGCGCATACTCGAAGGGCAACCGGCAGAAGGTCGCGCTCGTCGCCGCCTTCGCGACGCCCGCCGAGCTGTACGTGCTCGATGAGCCGACGAGCGGCCTCGACCCGCTCATGGAGCAGGTGTTCAACCACGAGATCGACCGCGTCGCGCGCGATGGCGCAACGGTGCTGCTGTCGAGCCACATCCTCTCCGAGGTCGAGGCCCTGTGCGACCGGGTGACGATCATCCGCGCCGGCAAGACCGTCGAGAGCGGCACGCTCGCCCAGCTCCGGCACCTCACCCGGACCGAGATCGCGTTCGTGCACGACCCGGCCAAGGAGGCCCTGGTCACGGCGCTCCCCGACATCCACGACCTCGTGATCGACGAGGGGCGCGTGCGGTTCACGGTCGACAGCGACCGCGTGTCCGACTTCCTGCCCGACCTCGGCCGGCTCAGCGTGCAGGGCCTCACGGTCGCGCCGCCGTCGCTCGAGGACCTGTTCCTCCGCCACTACGGCGACGAGGTCGCCCCCGTCCAGGAGGAGGCGCGGGCGTGACCACCCTCCTCGTGCTGCTCCGGCAGCGTCTGCGTCGCGACCGCCTGCAGCTGGCCTTCTGGATCATCGGCACCGCGGTGCTCGCCTACTCGTCGATGTCCGCCGTCTTCACCACCTACGGCGACGTGCAGGACCGCAAGGAGATCCTCGGCGTCGCGATCGCGACGCGGACCATCCTCGTGTTCCGAGGCACGCCGAACGGCGTGGACGACGGGGCATTCGCGTTCTTCCTGCTGTTCGCCTTCCTGGCCGTCATGGGCGGGCTGATGAGCACCTTCCTCGCGGTGCGCCACACCCGGAAGGAAGAGGAGGAGGGCCGCGCCGAGGGCGTCGCCGCGACCCCGGCCGGACGCAACCTGCCGATGACCGCGACCGTCATCCACGGCGTGCTCGCGAACGTCGCATTCGGCCTGCTCATCGCGCTCGCGCTCATGGCGAGCGGCCTGGACGCGTCCGGATGTCTCGTGTGGGGCGCCGCGCTCACGGTGTGCGGCATCGCGTTCCTCGCCTTCGGCCTGTTCGCCGCGCAGTTGTTCCGGACCTCGCGGGCGGCGAACAGCCTCTCGGTCGCGTTCGTGCTCGCGGCGTACCTGCTGCGCGGCATCGGCGACGCGGCCGGGACGCCGTCGGCGGACCTCCTGCACGTCACGCCCGCGTGGCCGAGCTGGCTGTCGCCGATGGGCTACGGACAGTTCACCGGTGCCTTCGTCGAGAACGACCTGACGCCGCTGCTCATCCCGCTGGCGTTCGCCGCCGCGCTCATCGGCGTGGTGTTCGCCCTGCAGGCGGTCCGCGACCAGGGCGCGAGCCTGATCGCCGGCCGGGCAGGCCGCGCCACCGCCGGACCGGTGCTGTCGAGCTCCTTCGGGCTGGCCTGGCGGTTGAACACGTCGATCCTGCTGTCGTGGACCGCCGGCGGCATCGCCACGGGCCTGCTCGCGACCTCGCTCTCGTCGGTGGTGAACCAGGCCGCGACGGACGCGCCGCAGGTCCTCGAGACCCTGCGTCGCGCGATCGGCAGCGAGGCATCCATCGAGGAGGCGTTCGTGGCGGTCTTCTACCTGATCGTCGGGATCCTCGCCGCCTGCTGCGCCGTCCAGGTGGGCATCCGCGCCCGCCAGGAGGAGGCCCACGGCACCGCCGAACTCGTGCTCGGCACGCCCGTGCCGAAGATCCGCTGGCTGCTCGAGTACTGGATCGTCGGCACCATCGTGATCGTCGTCGTGCTCGCGGCCTCCGCACTCGCGGGGATCGCCGGCGCCGGCAATGCGGCCGATCCGGAGTCGCTCATCCCGAACGTGCTGCAGGCCGCGCTGGCCCAACTGCCGGCCTGCCTCCTGTTCCTCGGCATCACGCTGCTCGTGTTCGCCTACGCGCCGCGCGCGACGATCGCCGTCGGCTGGACCGTGGTCGGGGTCGCCGCGATCCTCGGCGTCTGGGGGCCGATCCTGCAGTTCCCGGACTGGCTCGTCAAGCTGTCTCCGTTCGCCCACACGCCGGTCCCGGCCGGCGGGGACACGGACTGGACCGGCGGGATCTGGATGCTCGTCATCGCCCTCGCGGCCGGCGCGCTCGCGGTGTGGTCGATGCGCCGCCGCGAGCTCGCGTCGGGCGGGTGAGCCGCGAGTCGATGGGAGACTGATCGGATGCCTCGCGACGAGCAGGGCCTGCGGGCCGCGGTCGACCAGTCGGCCGCGGTCCTCACGGCGGCCGGATTCCCACGCATGCCCGCACGCGTCCTGATGGCACTGCTCGTCGAGGACGGCGGGCTCACCGCGAGCGAGCTCGGCGACCGGCTCGGGGTGAGCGCCGCGGCGATCTCCGGCGCGGTCCGCTACCTCGAGCAGATCGGCATCCTGCATCGGGTCCCGCAGGCGGGGAGCCGCCGGGACCGCTGGGAGTTCCTCGACGACGCCTGGTACTCGGCGCTCGTGTCGAAGAGCCCCGTGTACGGCGTCATCGCCGACCTCGGCGAGCGCGCCGCCGACGCGATCGGCGACGACGCGCACCCCGGCGCCCGTCGGGCGCGCGAGATGGCCCGGTTCTACCGGTTCGTCGACAGCCGGATGCCGGAGCTCCTGCGCGAGTGGGAGGCGCTCCGGGAGGCCCCGGCGGGGTGACCGGGCGGCCGGTCGGCGACGCCGGTCAGCTCGCCGTGAGGCTGATCACGAGCGACACGACGAGCGAGACGACGCCGATCCCGAGCAGCAGGAGCGCGATCATCCACCACACGCGCAGCGCGTGGCTGCGTCGCTCGAAGCGGATCCTGCCGCCGGTGTTCGTCCACGCCACGGCCTCGTCGGGGTCGCCGAGCGCCCCGTGCTCGTGCTCGCTCAGCTCGTGTTCGTGCATGCCCTCCGAGTCGAGCCAGCGGACGACGGCCCCGCGCTCGTCGTCGTCGACGACGACGACCGACGTCTCGGCCCAGCCGTTGTCGGCCGCGTGCACGACGAGTGCGACCGCGAGCGCGACGATGCCGCCGGCGACGCCGACCCACCCGATGATCTCCAGCGCGAGATTCGCGACCTCCAGGCCATCCACGTTGCGAGCGTAGCGGGCGATCGGAACCGGGCGCGGGCACGCCGCCGGGGCCGCCGGTGGTCGAGCACCCCCGGTGGTCGAGTAGCGCCCGAGCGCAGCGAGGACGCGTATCGAGACCAGCGAGCGCAGGTCTCGATACGGCTGCTCCTCCGTCGCCGCCTACTCGACCACCGGCCCCGCCGTCAGCACCCCGTCGGGATCCGCACGGCACCCGTTAGGGAACCGTGAGGACCGGCCACAGGGCATCCTTCCCGGTGTTGCATCGAGCACGCAGCACGGAACTGCTGCCCGCCTGCCGCGTCCGTGGCCGCGGAACCCCGTCCTTGGAGCGTCCTCGTGCTCGATCTCCTCTACATCGGCGCCGCGATCGCGGTGTTCGTCGTCGTCGGCCGCATCGCGAAGGGGGTCGAGCGGCTGGGCCCACCCGCCGGAGGCCGCACGACCCGCGAAGCGATGCATGGGGAGGAGCGGGGATGATCGTCTTCGAGCTTCTCGCCGCCGTGCTGGGCGTCGCCGCCGTCGCGTACCTCGTGGTCGCCCTGATCGATCCGGAGCGGTTCTGATGGCCGCGCTCTTCGCCGTCTTCCAGGCGTCGACCCTCGCCCTGCTCGTCGCGCTGATGTACCGGCCGCTCGGCGACTACATGGCGCACGTCTACACGTCGCGCAGGGACTGGCGGATCGAGCGCGGGCTGTACCGGATCGTCGGCATCGACCCGCGTACCGAGCAGTCGTGGCCCGCGTACCTCCGGGGCGTGCTCGCGTTCAGCCTCGTCGGGGTCCTCTTCGTCTACGTGCTCCAGCGCACCCAGCAGTGGCTGCCGTACTCGCTCGGGCTGCCGGCGGTGCCCGAGGGCCTCTCGTTCAACACCGCCGTGTCGTTCGTCACGAACACGAATTGGCAGTCGTACTCGCCCGAGCTCACGCTGGGCTACACCGTGCAGCTCGCGGGGCTCGCGGTGCAGAACTTCGTCTCCGCCGCAGTCGGCATCGCCGTCGCCATCGCACTCGTCCGCGGGTTCGCCCGGCGCCGCTCGGGCACGATCGGCAACTTCTGGGTCGACCTCTTCCGAGGGTCGTTCCGGCTGCTGCTCCCCCTCGCGTTCCTGAGCGCGATCGTGCTGATCGTGGGCGGGGTCATCCAGAACTTCAACGGGTTCACCGAGGTGACGACCCTCGCCGGCGACACGCAGCACCTTCCGGGCGGCCCGGTCGCCTCGCAGGAGGCGATCAAGGAGCTCGGCACGAACGGCGGCGGCTTCTTCAACGCGAACTCCGCCCACCCGTTCGAGAACCCGGCAGCCTGGACGAGCCTCTTCCAGAACGTCCTCATGCTCGCGATCCCATTCGCCCTCCCCCGCACGTTCGGTCGCATGGTCGGCTCGAACAGGCAGGGCACCGCGATCCTCGCGGTCATGGCGTCGTTGTTCGTCCTGTCGCTCGTCGCGGTGAGCTGGCTCGAGGCGGCCGGCAACGGGACGGCGCCCCAGCTCGCGGGGGCCGCCATGGAGGGCAAGGAACTGCGCTTCGGCATCTTCGGCACGGCCCTGTTCGGCTCCACGTCGACCCTGACCTCGACGGGCGCGGTGAACGGCATGTTCGACTCCTACACCGCGCTCGGCGGCATGCTGCCGATGCTCAACATGATGCTCGGCGAGGTCGCGCCGGGCGGCGTCGGCTCGGGCCTGTACGGCATGCTCGTGCTCGCGGTCATCGCGGTGTTCATCGCCGGGCTCCTGGTCGGCCGGACGCCCGAGTACCTCGGCAAGAAGATCGGCCCACGCGAGATCAAGCTCGCGAGCCTCTCCATCCTCGTCACACCGATGCTCGTGCTCGCCGGGACCGCCCTGAGCTTCGCCATCCCGGTCGTCCGCGCGGACGTCGAGTCCACGTCGATCTGGAACCCGGGAGTGCACGGCATGTCCGAGGTGCTCTACGCCTTCACCTCGGCGTCGAACAACAACGGCTCCGCGTTCGCGGGCCTGACGGCGAACACGCCGTGGTTCAACACGGCGCTCGGCGTCGCGATGCTGTTCGGCCGGTTCATCCCGATCGTGCTCGTGCTCGCCCTCGCCGGCAGCCTCGCGGCGCAGGACAAGGCGCCGACGACCGCCGGCACGCTCCCCACCCACCGTCCCCAGTTCGTCGGCCTCCTCGTCGGCGTCACGGTGATCGTCACCGCACTCACCTATTTCCCCGTTCTCACGCTGGGTCCCCTGGCGGAAGGGCTGAGCTGATCCATGTCGACGTCGTCCACACACGCACCCACCCCCGCTGCCGGCGCACCCGCCGAGGAGCACCGCCCGCACCGGCATCCGAACCCCCGGACGCCGTTCGGCCCGCGGCAGCTCGTCGCGGCACTGCCGACCGCGCTGCGCAAGCTGAACCCCCGCGACATGTGGCGCAACCCGGTGATGTTCATCGTCGAGGCGGGCGCGACGCTGACGACCGCGATCGCGATCGCGGAGCCGTTCCTCGGCGGTCCGACCGCCTCGGGCGGCTCCGAGGTGCCCTCGAGCTTCACCTGGGCCATCGCCGCCTGGCTCTGGCTCACCGTGGTCTTCGCGAACCTCGCCGAGGCTGTCGCCGAGGGTCGCGGCAAGGCGCAGGCCGATACCCTCCGCAAGACCCGCACGACGACGGTCGCGCACGTCGTGCAGCGGTACGACGCCTCGACCGACCCGGGCGCCGAGCATGCGAGTCTCGGCGAGGTCCCGAGCGGCGACCTGCGGCTCGGTGACGTGGTCGTCGTAACCGCCGGCCAGCCGATCCCCGGCGACGGCGACATCGTCCACGGCATCGCGTCGGTCGACGAGTCCGCCATCACGGGCGAATCGGCCCCGGTCGTGCGCGAGTCCGGTGGAGACCGGAGCGCCGTCACCGGCGGCACTCGCGTGCTGAGCGACCGGATCGTGGTCCGCATCACGTCGAAGCCGGGCGAGACCTTCGTCGACCGCATGATCGCGCTCGTCGAGGGCGCCTCGCGCCAGCGCACCCCCAATGAGATCGCACTCAACATCCTGCTCGCGTCGTTGTCGATCGTCTTCGTGGTCGTCGTCCTCACGCTCAACCCCATCGCGTCGTACGCTGCCGAGCCCGCGAGCGTGCCGGTGCTCATCGCACTGCTCGTCTGCCTCATCCCGACCACCATCGGCGCGCTCCTGTCGGCGATCGGCATCGCCGGCATGGATCGCCTGGTGCAGCAGAACGTGCTCGCGATGTCGGGCCGCGCGGTCGAGGCCGCCGGCGACGTGACGACGCTCCTGCTCGACAAGACCGGCACGATCACGCACGGCAACCGACGCGCGAGCGAGTTCATCCCGTTCTCCGGCGTGGACGCGCAGCAGTTCGTCCGCGCCGCGGCACTGGCCTCGCTGGCGGACCCCACCCCCGAGGGCAGCTCGATCGTCGACCTGGCCGCCGAGCGCGGCGTCCGGTTCGACCGCGACGGCGAGCGGGCACCCGCCGGAGAGGTCGTGCCGTTCACGGCCCAGACCCGCATGTCGGGCGTCGACCTCGCCGACGGCTCGGTGGTCCGCAAGGGCGCCGGATCCGCGGTGATCGCCTGGGTGGAGGAGTCGGTCCCGCTCCCGTCGAGCATCCACGACGAACTGCGGGAGCGCGTCGACGCGATCTCGAGGAGCGGCGGGACCCCGCTGGTCGTCGCGCTCCGCGACGCGGACGGCGCCGCCCGCGTGCTCGGGGTCGTGCACCTCAAGGACATCGTGAAGGCCGGCCTCACCGAACGCTTCGCCGAGCTCCGGGCCATGGGCATCCGCACCGTGATGATCACCGGCGACAATCCCCTCACCGCGGCGGCGATCGCGAGGGAGGCGGGCGTCGACGACTACCTCGCCGAGGCCACGCCGGAGGACAAGCTCGCGCTGATCCGGCGCGAGCAGGAGGGCGGGAACCTGGTCGCGATGACCGGCGACGGCACGAACGACGCCCCGGCGCTCGCGCAGGCGGATGTCGGCGTCGCGATGAACACGGGCACGTCGGCGGCCAAGGAGGCCGGCAACATGGTCGACCTCGACTCCGACCCGACGAAGCTCATCGACATCGTGCGCATCGGCAAGCAGCTGCTCATCACGCGCGGCGCGCTCACCACGTTCTCCATCGCCAACGACGTCGCGAAGTACTTCGCGATCATCCCGGCGATGTTCGCGGGCGTCTTCCCGGGCCTGGCCGTGCTGAACGTCATGCACCTGCACTCGCCCGCGTCGGCCGTGCTGTCGGCGATCGTCTTCAACGCGGTCATCATCGTGATCCTGATCCCGCTCGCCCTCCGGGGCGTGAAGGTCACGGCGCGCGACGCGTCGAAGACCCTGTCGCGCAACCTCCTCGTCTACGGCCTCGGCGGCGTCATCGCCCCGTTCATCGGCATCTGGCTGATCGATCTGGTCGTCCGACTGATCCCCGGCTTCTGATCCGGCCGCTCGCCTCGGCGATTCTCGAAAGGAACCCCAGCAAATGTCCTCCACCAGGCAGGCCGCGCGAACCCACGCGGTCGCCGTGCGCGCCATGCTCATCTTCACGCTGGTCCTCGGCGTCGCGTACACCCTCGTCGTGACTGCGATCGGCCAGCTCGCCCTCCCCGCCCAGGCGAACGGATCGGTCATCCGGAATTCAGCGGGCGCGGTCGTCGGCTCCTCCCTCATCGGCCAGTCCTTCGCCGACGCCGACGGCGCCCCCCGGCCCGAGTGGTTCCAGTCGCGACCGTCGGCCGCGGGCGACGGCTACGACGCGGGCGCCTCGAGCGGCAGCAACCTCGGCCCCGAGAACGCCGACCTGATCGCGGCGATCACCGAACGCGAACGCGCGGTCGCCGAGGCGAACGGCGTCGACGAGGCGGATGTCCCCGCCGACGCCGTGACGGCCTCCGGGTCGGGACTCGACCCGCACATCAGCCCGGAGTACGCGTTGCTGCAGGTGCGCCGTGTCGCCGCAGCCCGGGGACTCGCCGAGGCTGACGTGCGCGAACTGGTCGAGTCCCACGTCCGGCAGCCGGACCTCGGGTACCTGGGCGGGGAGACCGTCGACGTGCTCGAACTCAACCTCGCGCTCGCGACGCTCGCCGGCGAGTAGCCGGCGAGATGGAAGACTGACCGTCATGAGCAGGGGGCGACTCCGGGTCCTCCTCGGCGCCGCCCCCGGCGTCGGCAAGACCTACACCATGCTCGAGGAGGGGCGGCGGCTCGCGGCCGAGGGTCGCGAGGTCGTCGTCGCCCTCGTCGAGACCCACGGGCGCGCCGCGACGGCGGCGATGGTCGACGGACTCGAGGTCGTCCCACGGCGGCACGAGGAGCACCGCGGCCTCGCGCTCGAGGAGATGGACACGGCTGCCGTCCTCGCCCGGGGCCCCGAGATCGCCCTCGTCGACGAGCTCGCCCACACGAACGCACCGGGCTCGCAGCACGCGAAACGCTGGCAGGACGTCCGGGACCTGCTCGATGCCGGCATCGACGTGATCTCGACCGTGAACGCGCAGCACATCGAGTCCCTGGCCGACGTGGTGCTCGAGATCACCGGGGCTCCGCAGCGCGAGACGATTCCCGACTCGGTGCTCCGCGCCGCCGACCAGGTCGAACTCGTCGATCTCGCACCGCAGGCGCTGCGCGATCGGCTCGCGGGCGGCCTGATCTACCCGGCGGAGCGGATCGACGCCTCCCTGTCGAACTTCTTCCGCCTCGGCAACCTCACCGCGCTCCGCGAGCTCGCGCTGCTGTGGCTGGCCGACGAGGTCGAGCAGGCCCTCAAGGCGTACCGGGCCCAGCACGGGATCACCGGCAAGTGGGAGGCGCGCGAGCGCGTCGTCGTCGCCCTCACCGGCGGCCCGGAGGGCGAGACCCTGCTTCGCCGCGGCGCCCGCATCGCCGCACGGTCCTCGGGCGGCGAGCTGCTCGCCGTGCATGTCACGAACCCGGACGGGCTGCGAGCGAGGCATCCGGGCGCCCTGTCCTCGCAGCGCACGCTCGTGGAGCAGCTCGGCGGCACGTTCCACCAGGTCGTCGGAGAGGACGTGCCGCGAGCCCTCGTCGAGTTCGCGAAGGCGTCGGATGCCACCCAGCTCGTGATCGGGGTGAGCCGCCGGTCACGGCTCTCGGCGGCGTTCACCCGTCCCGGCATCGGCGCCACCGTGATCCGCGAGTCGGGCGACATCGACGTGCACATCGTCACGCACGCCGCGGCGGGGGGCGCCTTCTCGCTGCCCCCGCTGGGCGGGGCGCTGTCGGTGCGGCGGCAGCTCGCAGGCTTCGCGATCTCGCTCGTCGTCGGCCCGGTGCTCAGCTGGATCCTCCTCGGTTGGCATGTCGACACGTCGCTCACGAGCGAGGTGCTCGCCTACCAGCTGCTCGTCATCGTCGTCGCGCTCGTCGGCGGCATCTGGCCCGCGCTGTTCACCGCCGTCCTGTCGGGGCTCACGCTGAACCTCCTGTTCGTCGATCCGACCGGCACACTCACCATCGCGGAGCCCCGCAACCTTCTGGCGCTCGTCCTCTACGTGGTGAGCGCCATGCTCGTCAGCTACGTCGTCGACCAGGCCGCCCGACGCACTCGGGCCGCCGAGCGCTCGGCCGCCGAGTCGCAGCTCCTCGCCGGCGTCGCCGGCTCGGTGCTCCGCGGCGACGATGCGCTGCAGGCCATGGTCACGCGGACGCGAGAGGCGTTCGGGCTGACCGGCGTCCGCCTCCTCGTGGACGGTGAGCCGCGAGTCGCCGACGGCGAGCCGTTGCCCGACGACCGGGCGACCATGGTGCCGGTGGGTCGGCGCGGCACGCTCGAACTGCACGGGCCGGACCTGGATGCCTCGGAGCGGCGACTGCTCCACGTGATCGCCGCCCAACTCGACGCGGCGATCGAGCACGGCGCGCTCGCGACCGCCGCACGTGCGGCCGACGTGCTCGCCGAGGCCGACCGGGTGCGCTCGGCGCTGCTCGCGGCGGTCGGCCACGACCTGCGTCGGCCGCTCACCTCCGCATCGGCCGCGATCAGCGCGCTCCGCGCTCCCGACCTGACCCTCCCGCCCGCCGAGCGCGCCGAGTTGCTCGACACCGCCGCGGAGAGCCTCGACGCGCTCGCCGCCCTGGTCACGAACCTGCTCGACGTGAGTCGGGTGCAGGCCGGGGTGCTCGCCGCGCGTCCGGTGCCGACCGACCTCGCCGACGTGGTGCTCCCGGCGCTCGACGAGCTCGGCCTCGGCCCCGGTGACGTGGAACTCGCCTTCGCCGACGACGTCCCGGCGGTCGCGGCCGACCCCGGGCTGCTGCAGCGCGCGGTGGTGAACCTGCTGGCGAACGCCGTGCGGCATTCGCCGTCGGGCGAGCGTGTGCGGCTCGCGACGAGCGCATTCCGCGGGCGGGCCGAGCTGCGGGTGGTCGACCGCGGCCCCGGGGTCCCGTCGGAGCGGCGCGACGACCTGTTCACGCCGTTCCAGCGGCTCGGCGACACCGACAACGAGACCGGCCTCGGGCTGGGTCTGGCGCTGTCGAAGGGATTCGTCGAGGGCATGGGGGGCACGATCGACGTGGAAGACACCCCGGGCGGCGGGCTCACCGTGGTCGTGACGCTTCCCGAGGCATCCGCCGTTCCCAGCGACCTGCCGGAGGAGGCCGACCTGTGAAGATCCTGCTCGCCGACGACGACGTCCAGCTGCAGCGGGCGCTGCGGATCACGCTCGCCGCACGGGGCTACGACGTCGTGCAGGCCCACGACGGCGCCGAGGCGATCGACCTCGCGGTGAGTTCGCACCCCGACCTCGTGCTGCTCGACCTGGGGATGCCGCGGGTCGACGGGATGGACGTGATCCGCGCGGTGCGGGCCTGGAGCGACGTCCCGATCCTCGTGCTCTCGGGCCGCACCGACTCGGCCGAGAAGGTCGAGGCGCTCGACGCCGGCGCCGATGACTATGTGACCAAGCCGTTCGCCATGGACGAGCTGCTCGCGCGCATTCGCGCCCGCTCTCGTCGACCGCAGGGAGAGGAGGACGCCGCGTCGACCCGCGTCGGCGACCTCGTGGTCGACCTCGCCGCGAAGACGATCCGCCGCGAGGGCGGCGGCGTCGCGGTGAAGCTCACACCGACCGAGTGGCGGCTGCTCGAGCTGTTCCTGCGGAACCCGGGCAAGCTGCTGACGCGCCAGATGCTGTTGTCGGACGTGTGGGGCCCGTACCACCGCAACGACGCCGGCTACCTGCGGCTGTACGTCGGGCAACTGCGCCGCAAGCTCGAGCCGGTGCCCGCTGCGCCGCGATTCTTCCTGAACGAGCCCGGCCTCGGCTATCGCTTCGAGCCTGGCGGCAGCGCCCCGGCGGTCGAGGTGCGGCCGAGCCCCCCGGTGGCCGAGTAGTGCCCGAGCCCCCGGTGACCGAGGTGCGCCCGAGCCCCCGGTGGTCGAGGTGCGCCCGAGCCCCCCGGTGGTCGAGGTGCGCCCGAGCCCCCGGTGGTCGAGTAGCGCCCGAGCGTAGCGAGGACGCGTATCGAGACCAGCGCGCGCAGGTCTCGATACGGCGGCTCCTGCGTCGCGGCCAACTCGACCACCGGCACCGCCGTCCCCCGCCGCGGCCTCCTCGACCACCGGCACCGCCGTCCCCCGTCGCGGCCTACTCGACCACCGGCACCGCCGTCCCCCGTCGCGGCCTACTCGACCACCGGGGTCGCGCCGGCCCGCGCCAGGCAGAACCGGCGCACCGGCTCGGTGGGCACCAGCGCGGCGAGCTCGGCATACTGCGCGGATGCCTCGGCCCGACGCCCCGTTCGCCAGGCGAGGTCGGCGAGCGCGAGCCGAGCGTCGATCGCGGCGTACGGCGCCGAGCCCTCGGCGAGCGCGCGGAGCTCCCGCTCGACGTGCCGGAGCCGGGTGGTGCGCTCCCCCGACGGCGGTGCGAGCAGGGCGCGATGCAGTTCGGCGGCGAGCCGGGCGACCGTGACCGATGGGGCGCCCCAAACGCGTTCGAGCGCCCGGTAGAAGTCGACGACGCGATCCCAGTCCGTCGCGGCGAAGCTCGGCGCCGAGCTGTGCAACCCGGCGATGGCCGCCTCGAGCACGAATCGTCCGTCGCCGTGCGCGGCGGCCGCCGCCGCGTCGTCGAGGCCGGCCTCGATGAGCCGACGGTCCCACCGACGCCGGTCGACCTCGTCGAGCGGCACCGCAGTGCCGTCCGCGTCGAGCCGACCGGGCCGACGCGCGAGGCCGAGCCGGATCACCGCGCGGAGCCCGCGGACCTCGGGGTCGTCGGGGTACTCGGCCACGAGCGCGTCGGCGATCGACAGCGCCTGCCGGCCGAGGTCGTCGAACGGGGTCTGCGGGTCGAGCACGTCGCGGTGCGCGACCGTGAACATGCCGGCGACGCTCGCGAGCACGACGGGCAGCCGCACCCGCCGCTCGGGCGCCTCGGGCACGTGGAACCGCCCACGCGCCTCGGCGAGCGCGCGCTTCGCGCGCGTGAGGCGGGCGGCCGCGGCGGTCGGCTGGATGCCGAGGTGCGCCGCGATGCGCGGCACGTCGAGCCCGCACACGAGCCGGAGCGCGAGCACGAGCCGCGCCTGCTCGGTGAGCGCCGGGTCGCAGGCGACGAACAGCAGCGCGAGCCGGTCGTCGAGGCCGCCGCCGATCGGCACGCCGTCGACCGAGGATGCCCCGCCCGGGCATCCTCGTCGCTCGCGATCGCGAGCTCCGCCGTCGCGAGCTCCGCCGCCATCCGCTGCGCGTGCCGCTGCTCGGTGGCCGCGCGCCGCCGGTCGTCGACCCAGGCGCGCTTGCCGACCGCGATGCACCACGCGGCGAGCGAGCCGAGCGGCGGGCCGTCGTCGGCCCGGGCGACGGCCCGCGCGACGGCCTCGGCCGCGTACTCCTGCGCGTCGTCGACGCTGCCCGTCCAGGCGGCGAGTGCGCGCACGATCCGCGGCCAGGCGTCGACGAAGTCCTCGCCGAGGCCGGCGACCGACTCGCTCACGAGATCGGGAACACCTTGCGCCACTCGATGTGCCCGCCCGTGGGGACGAGCGCCGCGATCCGCCGGGCGAGCGCCTCGTCGTCGGTCTCGACGACGTAGTAGCCCGATACCACCTCGGTCGTGTCGGGGTACGGCCCGTCCGAGTAGACCGCGTCGTCGAGGGCTCGGTCGCCCGCGCCGGGCGTGACCCGCCCGCCGTGTCGCGCGTTCTGCAGCGCGACGCCGCCGACGATGCGCGCGCCGAGCTCGACGACGGCCTCCTGGAACGCCTTGTGGGCGGGGAAGTTGTTCTCGGGGTCGCCGCCCGGCACGCCGCCGCCCCCGGCGAGGAACGCGTCCGAGTCCCAGTCGGGCTCGTGGATGAGGTACAGGTACTGGTCGGTCATGGCGTCTCCTTCGTCGTCGCCCTCGTCGGGCCCGTGACGACCTTCGTCACACCATGGTGACGAGATCGGACGCTCGAAATCGACATCCCGCGCGAAACGCGTCGACGACGCTCCCTCGCCGAAGCCTCAGTCGCCGAGCGCCGCCAGCCGGGCGCGCCAGTGCTCGGCGGTCGACCCGTCGAATGGCGCGACCGAGGCGAGCACGGCCGCGAGCACGTCCGCGGCATCCGCCTCGACCTGCCCGGCGACCTCGTCGGGGTACCCGAGCGTCACGCGGTGCTCGGCGAACTCGTCCTCGTCGTCGATGTACGCCGGCCGCCCATCGCGGAGCACCACGTCGAGGTCGAGGTCGTGCATCGAGACGGTGTATCCGCCGTCGTCGTCGGCGCGCCACTCGGGCCGCGACGACAGGTCGACGTAGATCGGCGTGTGGTACCCGTCGAAGTTGAAGCCCGGAGTCCAGCCGGCGTCGGGGAAGAGCCCGACCGAGGTCCACCCGGCCTCGAACATGCGGCCCGGCCGTTCGTAGCGGGTTCCCGACGGGTATCCGACCCACTCGCCGAACCCGTCGCGACCGAGCCAGACGCCGTCGTACGTCCAGTGCGGCGTGCCGTCCCACTTGGTGTAGCGGACGCGGACGAGGGTGCCGGGCACGCTCGGGCGCCCGTCGGGGGACGTGGGCATGGGGCGATCCTACGCCCGGGTCCGGAGGGGTCCGCCGCTCGCGCAGAGAACGCCGCCTACCCTTGTCTCGTGGACTGCGCGTACTTCGACGCCGGCGTGTGCCGGTCGTGCTCGCTCATGGGCGAGCCGTACGCGACCCAGCTCGCGGGCAAGCAGCGGCACGCCGAGGCGCTCCTCGCGCCGTTCGGCGTCGGCCGCTGGCTCCCGCCGGTCGCGAGCGGCGAGCGCGACTACCGCAACAAGGCGAAGATGGTCGTCGGCGGCACCGTGGACGCGCCGACCATCGGCATCCTCGACGCCGACGGGTACGGGGTCGACCTCGAGGCGTGCGGCATCTGCTCGCCCGGCCACCGCGCCGCCTTCCCGGTGCTCGCACGGTTCATCTCGCTCGCGCGCATCGCGCCGTACGACGTCGCGCGACGCACGGGCGAGCTCAAGCACCTCATCGTGACCGAGTCGCCCGACGGCGAGCTCATGGTCCGGTTCGTGCTGCGCTCGACCGAGCCGGTCGGCCGCCTGCGCAAGCACCTGCCGACGCTGCTCGCCGAGCTCCCGCAGGCCAGGGTCGTGACCGCGAACATCCTGCCCGAGCACAAGGCGGTGCTCGAGGGCGAGCAGGAGCTCGTGCTCACCGAGCACCAGACGCTCCCGATGCGCCTCAACGACGTGACCATGCACCTGCGCCCGCAGAGCTTCTTCCAGACCAACACGGCGATCGCCGAGGCGCTCTACGCCGAGGCCCGCGACTGGATCCGCGAGCTCGCACCCGATCGCGCGTGGGACCTGTACTCGGGCGTCGGCGGCTTCGCGCTCCACCTCGCGACGCCGACGGATGCCTCGGGCGAGGATGCCCCGGACCGGGGCGTCCCCGGCCCCATCGTGACCGGCATCGAGACGAGCGTCGAGGCCGTGGCCTCGGCGGAGCTCAGCCGATCGGATGCCGCGCTCGCGCGCGTGCGGTTCGCCGCCGGCGACGCGACCGCGTTCGCGCTCGGGGCGGCGCCCGCCGACGTGCCGGACCTCGTCGTCGTCAACCCGCCGCGCCGCGGCATCGGGCCCGAGCTCGCACGCTGGCTCGAGGCATCCGACGTGTCGCACGTGCTCTACTCGAGCTGCAACGCGGCCTCGCTCGCACGCGACCTGGCGGCGATGCCGTCGCTGCGGCCCGTGCAGGCGCGCGTGTTCGACATGTTCCCGCAGACGACGCACTTCGAGGTCATGGCCCTCCTCGCCCGCTGACCGCGCGGCGCCCGCTCCCGGCGGTCGAGATGCCTCACGCCCCCGCGCTCACGCCCCCGCGGCGAGCTCCTTCGCCCGCGCGAGCGCGGCCTGCGTCGCACGGTCGAACGTCTGCTTGAGGGATGCCTCGTCGAGCACCGCGATCGCGCGCTCGGTCGTGCCCTTCGGGCTCGTCACCCGTCGGCGGAGCTCGGCCGGCTCCTCCCCCGACGCCGCCAGCAGCTCGGATGCCCCGCGGAACGTCCCCTGCACCATGATCGCGGCCTCCTCGGGCGTGAACCCGAGGTCGATCGCCGTCGCGGTCAACTGCTCGATCAGGAGGAACACGTACGCCGGACCCGAGCCCGAGATCGTCGACAGCGCATCGAGCTGCGACTCGGGCACCACGAGCACCTGCCCGACCGTGCCGAACAGCGCCGTCACGAGCTCGAGGTCGCCGTCGGTCGAACGCGTGCCCGCCGAGACCCCGGTGACGGCCCGCCCGACGACCGCGGGCGTGTTCGGCATGGTCCGGACGACCGAGACGTGCTCGGGCAGGATCGACTCGAACGTCGCCACCGTGACCCCGGCAGCCACGCTCACCACGACCGCGCCGGGTTCGAGCGCATCGGCGATCTCGTGCAGCAGGTCGGGCACCATCGCGGGCTTGACCGCGACGACCACGAGCTTCGCGCCCGCGACCGCGCGACGATTGGCCGAGGCATCCGTCTCGGTCGCGTACGCGGCCACGCCGTCGGCGGCGAGCTCGGCGGCCTTGTCGGCCGACCGGTTGGTGGCGCGGATGTCGGCCGCGTCGACCTCCGGTCGCAACAGCCCCGCGAGGATGGCACGGGCCATCGAACCCGCCCCCAGGAAGGCGATCGGGGGCACGGTCACACGGTCCTCGGCATTCATGCGACCATCCTAGGATTGCCTGCATGAGCGCATCCGGCGGTACCCGAGCCATCGTCGCGGCCTTCGCTGCGAACCTCGGCATCGCGATCACGAAGTTCATCGCGTGGGCCGTCTCCGGCTCCGCCTCGATGCTCGCCGAGGGCATCCACTCGGTCGCCGACTCGGGCAACCAGCTGCTGCTCCTGCTCGGCGGGCGCAAGGCGAAGAAGGCCGCCGACAAGGAGCATCCGTTCGGCTACGGGCGCGAGCGCTACGTCTACGCGTTCGTCGTCTCGATCATCCTGTTCTCGGTCGGCGGCGTGTTCTCCATCTACGAGGGCATCGAGAAGCTGACCCACCCGCACGAGCTCACGAACGCGTGGGTGCCGATCCTCGTGCTCCTCATCGCGGTCGTGCTCGAGTCGTTCTCGCTGCGCACGGCCATCAAGGAGTCGAACGAACACCGGCGCGGCCAGACCTGGGTGCAGTTCGTCCGCCACGCGAAGGCGCCCGAGCTGCCCGTCGTGCTCCTCGAGGACATCGCGGCCCTCACCGGCCTGCTGTTCGCGCTGCTCGGCGTCGGCCTCACGGTCCTCACGGGCGACCCGGTCTGGGACGCCATCGGCACGCTCCTGATCGGCTCGCTGCTCGTGCTCGTCGCCATCGTGCTCGGCATCGAGACGAAGAGCCTCCTCGTCGGCGAGGGCGCGAGCGACGCCGACAACACGGCGATCGAGCGCGCGATCCTCGCCGGCGACGAGGCCGAGCGGATCATCCACATGAAGACCCTCTACCTCGGGCCCGACGAACTGCTCGTCGCCGCGAAGGTCGGCTTCGCAGCCGACCGGAGGCTGCTCGAGATCTCCGCGGCGACCAACGCGATCGAGCACCGGATCCGCACGGCCGTGCCCGCCGCGCGCGTCATCTACATCGAGCCGGACATCTGGGTCGACCCGAACGCGACCGCCCCGCCCACCGACGCGATCGTCATCAAGAGCATCGACTGATGCGGGCTCTCGTCCTCCGCCACGACCCGGCGATCGGGCTCGGCAACCTCGGACCCACGCTCGTCGAGCACGGGTACGAGGTCGTGACGGTCGACACGCCCGCGACGGATGTCTCGGCGCTCGACGCGCTCGCGCCCGACCTCGTGGTCGTGCTCGGCGGCGACGAGGGCGCGTACGAGGGCGACCTCCACCCGTACATCGCGGCCGAGATCGCGTACCTGCGCGCCCGGGTCGCGGCCGAGGCGCCCGTGTTCGGCGTCTGCCTCGGCGCGCAACTGCTCGCCGAGGCGCTCGGGTCCCGGGCCTACCCTGGTCCGCGCAAGGAGGTCGGATTCCTCGAGGTGACGCCGAGCGAGGCCGGCGAGCGCTCCCCCGTCCGCCACATGCGCGGCGTCCCGGTGGTGCAGTGGCACGGCGACACGTTCGACCTCCCCGAGGGCGCGACGCTGCTCGCGAGCTCGCCCCAGTACCCGAACCAGGCGTACGCGATCGGCGACTGGCTGCTCGCGGTGCAGTTCCATCCCGAGCTCACGGACGACATGCACGAGGACTGGGTCGTCCGCTGGGGCGACGAACTGCCCGAGTACGGCCACACGCGCGACTCGCTCCGCGCGGACCGCGCGCGCTACTCCGCGCCGATGCAGGATGCCTCGCGCCGCCTCCTCGGCGAGTACCTGTCGGGTCTCGCCGCCGCCCACCGCGCCGCCTGACCGCCGCGCGCGGCCCCTCGCCGGTGGTCGAGTAGCGCCGGCGCGAAGCGACGACGCGTATCGAGACCACGCGCCCACCCGGTGATCGAGCAGCACCGCACCGGTGGTCGAGTAGCGCCGGCGCGAAGCGACGACGCGTATCGAGACCACGCCCACCGACGTACCTGTGGACAGCCGCGTCATCCCGCTCCGCAACGACGCATGCTGACGTGATGCCCTACATGTACATCCTCGGCTGCGCCGATGGCACGACCTACGTCGGGAGCACGATCGACCTCGAACGCCGCCTCGCCGAGCATGATGCAGGCGTCGCCGCCCAGTACACGCGACATCGGCGACCGATCCGGCTCCTGTACGTCGAGGAGTTTGCGCGGATCGACGACGCATTCGCCCGCGAGAAGCAGGTGCAGGGCTGGAGCCGCGCGAAGCGCGCGGCGTTGATCGACGGTCGGGTGGCAGAGCTCCCGGCGCTGGCGCAGAAGCGCGTGGCTCGCGTGGAGGTGTTCACGGGGCGGGATCGCGGCGAGGGCGAGTAGACGCGGTGCGCGGCACGTGGTCTCGATACGCGTCGTCGCTCCGCGCCGGCGCTACTCGACCAACGGAAACGCCGGCGCAACGGCTCTGCTCGACCACCGAGACGCCCGCTCGATTCCGGAATCCTCGGTGGTTGCCCGGTCTCGATACGCGTCGTCGCTTCGCGCCGGCGCTACTCGACCACCGGAAACGCCGGCGCTACTCGACCACCGGACGGGTGCGGCGCTACTCGAGCACCGGAGGGGTGCGGCGGGCCTCGAAGAAGTCCACGAGGAGGGCGCCGGTCTCGTCCGCCAGGACGCCGCCGAACACCTCCGCGCGATGGTTGAGGCGGCGGTCGCGCAGCACGTCGTAGACGCTGCCGGCGGCGCCGGCCTTCTCGTCCCACGCGCCGAACACGACCGTCGGGATCCGGGCGGCGAGGATCGCCCCGGCGCACATCACGCACGGCTCGAGCGTGACGACGAGCGTGCAGTCGGGGAGCTGCCAGTCCTGCACGGCGTCGGCGGCGTCGCGGATCGCGACGACCTCGGCATGGGCGGTCGGATCGAAGCGGAGTTCGCGTTCGTTGTGCCCGCGACCGACGACCCGGCCGGAGGCGTCGAGGACGACGGCGCCGACGGGCACGTCGGCCGAAGCTGCGGCGAGGGCGGCCTCGGCGAGCGCGAGACGCATCCACTCGACGTGTTCGGGCCGCTGCACGCGCCCTCCCTTCGCCGGAACCCCCGGAATAGACTCGAGCCTATGCGAGTCCACGTTGCGGATCACCCGCTCATCACCCACAAGCTGACGGTGCTCCGCGACGAGACGACGCCGTCCCCCGTGTTCCGCGCGCTGGTACACGAGCTCATGACGCTCCTCGCGTACGAGGGCACGCGGAACGTCCGCGTCGAGCCGGTCGACATCGTCACGCCGGTCGCGCCGACCACGGGCGTGCGGATCGCCGACCCGAAGCCCCTCATCGTGCCGATCCTGCGCGCCGGCCTCGGCATGCTCGACGGCATGGTCTCCCTCCTGCCGAGTGCGGAGGTCGGCTTCCTCGGCATGGCGCGCAACGAGGAGACGCTCGAGCCGATGACGTACGCCGAGCGCCTGCCCGACGACCTGAGCGACCGGCAGTGCTTCGTGCTCGACCCCATGCTCGCGACGGGCGGGTCGCTGGCGGCCGCGATCCACTTCCTGCTCGATCGTGGGGCGACGGATGTCACGGCGATCTGCATCCTCGCCGCGCCCGAGGGCCTGCGCGCCGTCGAGGAGTCGGTCCAGGGCCGCGAGGTCACCATCGTCGTGGGCGCGGTCGACGAGCGGCTCAACGAGCACGGGTACATCGTCCCCGGCCTCGGCGACGCCGGCGACCGCCTGTACGGCACGGTATAAGCCGCGCACTCGGGTCGATCCCGTGCAGGATCTTCGGGCAGGCCCGGAGTTCGCGGGACATCCGTCGTCCAAGATTTTTTTCTGAGCCGGTTTCTCGCAGCTTCTTCGAGGGGCACCACCTGAGGCCCTGATCCTTCCGCAGCGGTCGGACGCTCGCGCACCGCGTGCGACGTCACCGCGCGTCACGCGGTCGTCATGGTTTGACACATCCGGCGGGGTGCGGTTGACTCCCCGACATGACAGAAACCGCCCGCACCCTGACCGCCTTCGAGGCCATCAGGACTGCCGACATGATGATGTCGGCGCGTGCAGGCATGTGTTGTCGAATGTGCCGCTGACCCGCGATCTACTCCGCCGAGTTCCCGTCGCCGACCCCATCCGAGTCGCACGGACTCCGTGAACCCCGCCCTGCGGAGGTTCGCCCTCGCCGATTCCGGCACCTGATCGACCTCGCTCCAGACGGGGTCGCTGCCTCGACCTCGCAAGGATCCGTCATGTCTCTCGCACTCGCCCAGATCTCCGACCACACCGCCACGTCCGCCGCCCCGGCCGACACCGCCGCCCCGGCGTTCCGCCCGCTCGCCGGCGCGAAGCGCTTCGGCGTCGCGATCGCCTCGCCGCGCGTCGACGCCCCCCGCGCCGAGCCGGTCCGCCCCGAAGCCCCGCGCGTCCGCGCCGTCCCGGACGGGACCGAGGCCCGCGGCTTCGTCCTCTACGTCGGCATCGACGAGGCGAAGGCCATCGCCGACGGCACCTCGCTCCACCGCATCGTGGAGGCGCTCCGCAAGCTGACCGCCGAGGTCGCCCCGTCGGCCGAGACGTATGCCGCGGTCGCGCTCGCCCCCGAGGGCGCCGGCGGACGCGACGTGGACGTCGTCCGTCTCGCACTCCAGGACCCGGCCGCGCTGGCCAAGCAGCGTCAGGCGAGCGGCCAGGACACGCGCGACGACACCGACCGCCACCCGAACGGCGTGATCATCGACATCTCGCGCAAGCGCGTCCTCCTCGACGGCGAGCCCGCCGGGCTCACGTACAAGGAGTTCGAGCTCCTCCAGTACCTCGTGCTCCGCGAGGGTCGCACGATCGACCGGCACGAGCTCATCGCGAAGCTCTGGGCCGACGACGAGGAGGTTCCGAGCGAGCGCACGATCGACGTGCACGTGCGGCGCCTGCGCTCCAAGCTCGCGCACTACCAGGACATCGTGCGCACGGTCCGCGGCATCGGCTACCGGTTCGACCGGCACGCGGATGTCTCGATCCGCCAGGCCTCGACCCCGAGCCCGGACGTCTTCTGAGGATTTCCGACCTCGATCCGTGCCCCGCGCTGCGCAAGCGCGGGGCACGGGCGTATGCTCGGTGCACCACGTTGCAGACGGGCGACGAGAGCGGCTCCTGACCGGTCCCGCACCGAAGCTCGGGAAACGCTGTCCGGGGCATCCTCCCGCCGAATTCGATCCGAATCACCACTAGCGCTCGTTACCGATCCGTTATATATTCAGTACGTACCGACTGTTTGCTGTGGCGGTCGGTACGGAATGTGATTGCAGGACACTCTTGGTGCAAGGGAGAGGGCCGGTCGTCAGCCTCTACGACCGGCCCTCAACCGTGTCCGGGCCGGTTTCGGCCCGGCGCCGCGGGCCGCGATGGGCGGCCGACCGCGCGTCCGCCGCGCCCCCTATCCTTGATCCGAACGCCCGCGTCGAGCGGCGCCGAGGGAAGGGGGCCGCGTGGCCGATCGCATCCGCACCGTCAATGCCTGGGAGTCGCTCTTCCGCGCACAGGTGGCGGTGATGCGCGCCCTCTCCGCCGAATTCCCGACCGACGTGATGTCCCTGAACGAGTACGACGTCCTGTTCAACCTCAGCCGGGCGCCCGAGCGCCGACTCCGCCTCAAGGACCTGAACCGCCACGTCCTCATCACCCAGCCGAGCGTGAGCCGCCTCGTCGACCGGCTCGCCGCGCGCGGGTTCGTCGCGAAGTCGGATGACCCGACCGACGGCCGCGGCACGATCGTCTCGCTCACGTCCGAGGGCTTCGAGGCGTTCCGCGCGGTCGCCGTGCACCACATGGACGCGATCACGCGGCACGTCGGCGGCGGCCTCGACGAGGACGAACTCGCCCGGCTCGCCGAGCTCTGCGACCGCCTGCGCGCGTCGGTCGACGGCGAGGCCTGAAGCGCCCGAGTCGGCAGCGGCCGGGCCGGGCGTCCTCCTGACGAGGAGCCGGGTCGGGACCGTGAGAGCGCTCGCATCGAGGAGACGGCGGGACGGGAACCCTACCTCCCGCCCCACCGCGGCCCCACAGGAGGCCTCCTTCTCACCGAGCGACCCGAACTGAGCTCGGCGAGCTCTGGTACCCGGCGTGTCAGGACACGAGATCAGACGCCGACCGAGGGGATGCTCGGAGTCGGGTAGGCGACGGATCGACCGGGTGCTGTCGCGATTGTATGCGACCCCGGTCGGCGGGCGACTGCCCCAGAACGCGGGCCATGGATGCCTCGAGCCGGGTCCGACCGCACGCCGCAGCGGCACCGGCGCGCCACCGGCGACCCGCACCGGCGCGCCACCGGCGACCCGCACCGGCGCGCCCGCGCGCGCTCGTCAGCGACGCGCGATGGATGCCTCGAACTCGGTGTGGCTTCGGACGTACGCGGCGATGAACGGGCAGCGCGGCACGAAGCGGAGTCCGCGCTCGACCACGTCGCCCAGCGCGAACGCGGCGAGCCGACTGCCGAATCCCCGCCCCTCGAACGCCGGCAGCACGATCGTGTGCGTGAAGACGACGACGCCGTCGGCCTCCTCGAAGGCCGCGAATCCCGCGAGCTCGCCGTCCTGCGTCAACTCGTAGCGCTGCCGCTCGTCGCTGCGTTCGATGGAGATGCCCTGCATCAGCATCCGCTCCCCTCCGGTGTTCGGATCGCCCCGGCCCTGGGCGCCGCGCGTCGATCCCGTGTGCGACAGCGTCCCACGCGCCGCCCCCTCCGTGTGCGGCGACTCCCGCGCGAGTCGACGGTGCCTGCCCCGTCATCGTGCGGCGTCGCCGCGATGGGCCGGCTCGTCGCCGGATAGGGCCGTCCGGCTCGGGCGTCGACCGCGGCCCGCGTGCCGTCGGGTCGCGGGATGCCGCCGCGCCTTCGGGGTGGACGCCGGCCGCCGGACGATCCGCGCGTCCCGCCGGGGCATCCGGTGCGGCGCGCGGTGCGCACGGTCCGGCGTCGCCCGCTCGGCCGAACGGCGCTCGCGCTGCGTCGACGCGGTCATGACGACCATCGCGATGAGCCACGCGAAGACGAGCGAGAACGCGGTGAGCTCGAACACCGTGAGGTTGAACAGGTCGAATGCGTCGTAGGCGATCATGGCGGCGATCTCGACGCCGATCGAGAGGATCGACCAGGCCACGAAGCGCCGCGGCGGGCGCCGCACGAAGACCGGGACGCCGAGCGCCGCGATCGCGAAGCCGGCGGCGGCCGCGCACGCGAACGCGTTGTGGAGGACCGTGTCGGTGTCGATCGGCACGAGCCCCACGCCCACGAGCGAGAGGCCCACGACCGCGATGAGCACGCGGAGCGCGGTCGCCCCGCCCCGGCGCGGCCCGAAGCGCTCGTCGAGCAGCGATCGACTGAGGGTCGGGCCGAGCACCGCGGTCAACGCACCTGCGACGACGACGGCGGCGTTGAAGCACGCGGCCGCGAGGTCGTCCGAGGTGCCCAGCGTGCTGAAGTTCATCGTCCACCACGCGCCCGTCGGGGTCGCGGCCATCGCCGCGACGCTGCCCGCGGCGAGCAGCATCGCCACGAGGTTCACGGTGCGGTACGCCTCGTGCTCGATCGCCGCGACGTGCAGCCGCCAGGCGAGCACGCCGACGCCCGCACCGAGCAGGACGCCGATCAACGAGGCGCCGCCGGGGAGCGGGGCGAAGGCGGGCGCCGTGAGGTGCACGGCGAGCATCGTCATCGCCGCCCAGCCCATGGCGCTCCCGCTCGCGCGCGCCTGCGGGGTCGGGTGCAGCCCGCGGTGCGCGAGGACCGTCGAGAGCGTCTCCTCCGAACCGGACCAGACGACGATCGCGGCCGCGACGAGCGTGCCGAACGCGGCCGCCGGCAGCACCAGCAGGAGCAGGGTGATCCCGTCGCCCCCCGGGACGAGGTGGCGGAGCACGATCCCGAGGGCCGCGACGGCCGCGCTCAGGCCGATGAGGACGGCGAGGCCCCGGCGCAGGCCCGGCAGCCCGCGCCAGCGGAACGCGGCCGCGGCCACCGTGGTGACGGCCTCGGGGCGGTCCGGAATCCGAGCGGGCCGAAGGTCCGCCGACGAGCGAACGGGTCGCCGGCGGTCACGGGGCCGGGGTTTCGCGCCGGGCGCGTCGGACGGAGCGCCGCGCGAGGCATCCGCAGCATCGAGTTGGATCGCACCGACCTGCATCGCCTCCGCCCCACTTCCCCTCGAAACGGATGCACGGATGATAAACGACGAGGGTGAACGGAAGCAGTGAGATTACGGCCGGACCCGCCCGGCTGGGCGGGTCCGGGCGGAGCGGGGCTCAGCCGCGCTTCGGGGCGAGCCCCGCGACGCGTCGCTGGACGCGCCTGGCGAACCGCCGGAGCGGCCCGCCCCGGTCGATCCGCGCGTAGGTCGCGACGAGCGGCCGCATCGCACGCAGGAACACGTCGAGATCGCCCGCGGCGCGCGCGTCGGCGAAGGCCTCGTGGCTCCGCCGGGAGATCAGGCGCCGCTGCCGGACGAGCCGGACGCGCGTGCGATCCACGCCCTCGAGCGACGCGGGGACCCGCTTCACGGGCACCGGGCGCCCGGCCGCCACGTCGTCGTGCAGTCGGACCGAGAGGCCGACCCGGCGGTGCCGGAAGTTCCCGGCCTGCGTCGCCGCGACCTCGTCGAGCGTGAGTTCGTCCAGCACGAGCTCGGCCGACTCGCGGAGCAGCGCATCGAGTTCGGGGCGGCGCGAGACGATGACGTTCATGCCCCGCCAGTCCTCCTTGTAGCGCGGCAGCCAGGCGTCGCCGAAGGCGATGTCCGCGGTCTCGGCGAAGATGTCGTCGCAGTAGTCGCACGCCTGCACCTGGAACATCGCGTGCCCCCAGCTCCCGCCGACCAGGCCGGCGACCGGTGCGTCGACCTCGGCCCCGTCGACCGGCACCGCGCCGAAGTCGTAGCGGCTCGACGAGCGGCCCGGCACCTTCACCCGGAAGTCGACGGTCGCGAGCTCGTCCGGCGCGACGCCGGCCTGCCAGGCCAGCGCCTCGGCGAACGCCTGCGACTTGAGGTGCCCGCACACGAGCCCGAGGAAGAACGCGAGCTGCGAGCCGAGCACCTCGTCCTCCTCCGCGAGGAGCCGGGCGGCCTTGAGGAAGCACGGCACGCCGAGCACGGCGTACCGACGGCCGTCGCCGCGGACCCCGGCGAGGACGTCGGCGAACGTGGTCGCGTAGTAGAGCGACTTCCGGCGGCTGCGGTACGTCGCCGGTTCGTCGGTGACGCGATAGGCGAACAGCCCCTTCGCGGGGTCCTCGCTCGTGGCGACGTGGATGACGGCGTCGACGTCGCCGCGGACGAGCAGCTGCTCGGCGACCCATCCGGTGAGCCCGCCCGAGCTCGCCCCGAGCAGGCGGGCCTCGTCGACGAGTCGCCCGGCGAACAGCCCGGAGTACCGGCCGACGCGCGGGTCGTGCGGCAGGCCGGGGAAGCGGCTCGCGCCGAGCTGGTCCTCGTTCCGGGCCTCGTCGGAGAACGGGCACACCCGGCTCGCCGCACGCAGGTCGGGCTCGACGACGTCGGCGAGGTCGGCCTCCCAGGAGCGGCGGCGGCCGAGTTCGAGCGAGATCCTGCCGTCGGTGCGCACGGCGCACGCACCGCACCCGACGCACATGCCGCCGCGGACGACGTCCTCGATGCCGTGCATAGCCCCCCGATCGTTCCGGCCGACCGGCCGGCCCGATATCAACTGAAACTTGCTCAGGTAACGCGCGGGTTACGGGTACCCGACGATCGCGTTGCGAGGCGCGACCCGGGGTTCCCGCGCCCGGAGGCCGCAGGTAGCGTGGGCACCCGACGCAACGCGGCCGCCCGAGAGCTAGGTCTCCGTCCACCATGGAAACGACCGCGAGCGACCGTGCGGCCCGTGCCAGGGGAACCACGGGAGGGGGCGTCACGTGACCCGAGACGAACGGCCGACCGACGCCGGCGCACTGACCGTGCTCCATTCGCTCGCGCCCCCGGACGGCACCACCAAGTTCGTCGACCAGGTCGTCGGCGGCGCGCCCGAGGACGTGACGGTCCGCTGCTTCTCCTGGTCGGAGGCGCTCCGCGGCGAGTACGACGTGCTGCACCTGCACTGGCCCGAGCTCCTGCTCCGGGCGCGCACGCCCTGGCAGCGGTTCGGCAAGCGCCAGGCGATGCGGATGCTCCTGCTCCGCACCCGTGTGCGCGGCATCCCGATCGTGCGGACCGTGCACAACCTGCGCCCGCATGAAGCGGGGGGCGGGCCCGAGCAGCGGCTCCTCGACTCGGTCGACCGCCGCACCGACCTCTTCGTCCGGCTGAACCCGGCGACCGAACTCCCCGCGACCGCTCGCGCCGTGACGATCCCGCACGGCCACTACCGCGACCGCTTCGCGGGGCATCCTCGCTCCGAACCGGTGCCCGGGCGCCTCCTCTACTTCGGGATCATCCGCCCCTACAAGGGCGTCGAACGCCTGCTCGACCTGTACCGTGCGCAGCGGCCGGCCGGCACCGAGCTGCGGCTCGTCGGCAACCCGACGCCCGAGCTGCGGGAGCGGATCGAGGCGGCCGTCGCGGCCGACCCGCACGTGTCCGCGCGACTCGCGTTCGTCCCGGACGACGAGCTCGTGCGCGAGGTGACCGCGGCCGACCTCGTCGTGCTGCCCTACGCCGAGATGCACAACTCGGGCGTCCTGCTCGTCGCGCTCTCGCTCGGCCGGCGCGTCCTGGTCCCCGACAGCCCCGCCAACGCGGCCATCGCCGCCGAGGTCGGCGAGGAGTGGGTGCTTCGCTACCGCGGCGACTTCGACGCCGACGCGCTCGAGGTCGGGCTCGCCGCCGTCCGGCACGGCCCGCCCGCCGGGGAGCCGGACCTCTCGGGACGCGACTGGCCGGCGATCGGTCGACGGCAGGCGGACGCCTACCGCGCACTGCTCGCGCAGCGGCGGTCCGCGGCCCTGCCCGTCCCGGTGGAGGCGTGAGGATGGCGATCGGCGAGCGACCTGCGAGCCTCGGGGCATCCGCCTCGCGCGGCGCCGCGATCACGCTCGGCGCGCAGGTCCTGCGCGTGCTCGTGCAGCTCGCCGGCATCGTCGTGCTCGCGCGGCTGCTCACGCCCGCCGACTACGGCGTGCTCGCGATGGTGCTCGCGATCATCGGCGTGGGCGAGGTGTTCCGCGACTTCGGACTCTCGTCCGCCGCGATCCAGGCGCGCACGGTCAGCCGCGCCCAGCGCACGAACCTGTTCTGGATCAACACCGGGATCGGCGCGGTGCTCGCGCTCGCGGTGTGCCTCGCGAGCGGGCCGATCGCCGGGTTCTACGGGGATCCCGCGCTCCAGCCCGTCGCGATGGCGCTGTCGGTCACCTTCCTCCTGAACGGGATCTCGACCCAGTTCCGCGCCGACCTGAACCGGGACCTCCGGTTCGGACGCCTGAGCGGCACCGAGATCGCGGGCCAGGTCGCCGGGCTGGTCGTCGGCATCTGGGGCGCGACCGCGGGGCTCGGGACCTGGGCGCTCGTCGCGCAGCAGCTCGCGGCCGCGACGGCGACGCTCATCGGGGTCGTCGCGGTCGGCGGGTGGTGGCCCGGGCTCCCGCGGCGCGGGGTGCCGATGGGCGGATTCCTCCGGTTCGGCGCCAACCTCGTGGGCTCGCAGCTCGTCACCTACGCGAGCCGCAACGTCGACTCGGTGATCATCGGCGCCACGGTCGGCGCGAGCGCGCTCGGCCTCTACAACCGCGCGTTCCAGCTCATGCTCATGCCGCTGAACCAGATCAACGCGCCGTCGACCCGCGTCGCGCTGCCGGTACTGGCGAAGCTCCAGGACGACCGGCGCCGCTTCGCCGAGTTCATCGGCCTCGGGCAGGCGTTCATGCTCAACCTCGTCGGCGCGGTGCTGTCGTTCGCGTGCGCCCAAGCGGGCGCGGTCATCCTGCTCGCGCTCGGCGAGCAGTGGGGCGGTGCGGTGCCGATCTTCCAGGTGCTCGCGCTGGCCGGCTTCTTCACGGCGGCGAGCTACGCGGCGTACTGGGTGTTCCTCGCCAAGGGGCTCACGGCCCAGCACCTGTGGTTCTCGCTCGCGACCCGCCCGATCATGATCGTGGTCGTCCTCCTCGGCTCGACCTGGGGCGTGCTCGGCGTCGCGTGGGCGTTCGCGGCATCGACGGTCGTGCTGTGGCCGGCCGCGCTCTGGTGGGTCTCGCGGGTCAGCGACGCGCCGTCGCGGATGCTCTTCCTGAACGGCGTCAGGGCGTTCGGCGTGCACGCGCTCGCGGGCCTCGCGAGCTTCGGCGCGACGATGTGGCTGCCGGACGCCGCGTGGGCGGGGCACCTCGCGATCGGCGCGGCCGCCTACGCCGCCGCGATCGCGCTCGCGGCGCTGCTCGTGAGGCCGCTGCGGAACGACCTCCGCGCGATGTTCGCGATCCGCCGGTACTTCCGCGGCGGCACCGGTCGAGGGGAGACGGCATGAAGCCGAGCAGGATGCTCCGCAAGGCGCGCGCGAAGGCCGAGGAGGTCGTCACGGCGTCGGCGTTCGGTGCCGCACGCGATCGCGCGGTCATCGCCGCCGCGATCGGTCGGCCGGAGCCGACGGGCCCGCACGTGCTCGTCGCGTCGGCCGGGGCCGGCAACATCGGCGACCAGGCGATGCTCGACGCGTTCGTCGAACGTGTCGACGGGCCGGTCATGGTCATCGCGCGGGGCGTCGGCGACTTCCGCGTCCCGGAAGGGCCGGGCCGGGTCTCGATCGTCGACTTCCCGGAGCTCGTGTACGGCCTCGGCGGGGACCGGCGGGCGGAGCTGACGGCGTACGGCGCGATCCTCTCCCGAGCCCGCTCGCTGAGCGTGATCGGCGCCGACATCATGGACGGCCGGTACAGTCCGCGGGCGTCCGTGCGCCGGTCGATGCTCGCCGAGGCGGCGGCCGCGGCGGGCATCCCGGCGCGCATCCTCGGGTTCAGCTGGAACGCGGCGCCGCATCCGCGGGCCCTGGCGGCGCTCCGGCGTGCCGCGGGGGCCGGCGTCGTGCCGTACCTGCGGGATCCGATCTCGGCCGACCGTGCCCGAGCCGCCGGGATCCCGGGGGTCGTGGAGTCCGCCGACCTCGTGTTCACGGCGCTGGACGAGGACCCGCGCACGGCCGACGCGCTGCTCGGGACATCCGCTCGCCGCGCCGCGACCGATGAACCGACCGGCGAACCCGGGGGCGAGGCCGGCGGGGATGCCGACGCGACCGCCGCGGGCGACCGCGTGGTACTCGTGAACGTGAGCGCGCTCGTCGGGCGGAACCTCGACCAGGCCGCCCAGTACGAGCGGATCGTCCGGGCCCTGCGAACCCGGGGCCTGCGGGTCGTGCTGGTCCCGCACGTGTCCCGCCCGACGTCCGACGACGTCGCCGCCTGCCGCGCCGTGCACGACCGGCTCGCGGACGATCCGGGCGTCCTGCTCGTCGACCGGCTGCTCGAGCCGGCCGAGATCCGCGGGCTCGCCGCGCGGGCGAGCCTGACCGTCACGGGGCGCATGCACCTCGCGATCATGTCGCTCCGGTCCGGCGTCCCGGCGATCACGCTCGCGACGCAGGGCAAGGTCGAGGGGCTCATGCGGCTCGTGGGCGTGCCGGACCTGTGCGTCGAGCCCGGCCCGGCGCTCGCGGACCGCGTGCTCGCGGTCGTGGACCGACTCGACGCCGAGCCGGCGCTGCGTCGGACGATCGCCGCATCCGCGGGGCGCCTCCGCACGCTCGCCGAACGCAACACCGACGGCCTGGTCGACCCGGCCGTGCACGCGCCGGGCGCGGGCGACCCGACCGCCCGGACCCCGGAAGCCGCGCCGGTCGCCGCGGCGCGCACGTGACCGACGACCGGATCCACCGAGCGGCCTTCGGGCCGGCGAAACGTGAAGGAGCTGCACCCATGACCGAGCACGACTCCCCGACCGGCCTCTCCCGCCGCGGATTCGTCGTCGGCGGTGCCAGCGTCGCGGCATCCGTCGCGATCTGGACCGGCAGCGCCGCACCCGCGTTCGCGGCGGCGACGCCGACGCTGCCCGGCGAGAAGAGCCGCAAGGCGAACCAGACGACGAACGTCGGGAAGAAGCCGTACGACAACATCGAGGTCGACATCAAGGGCGACCTCGCGCGCATCTTCGTGCCGCAGAGCGTCAAGCCCGGGCAGTCGACGCCGGTCCCCGTCGTGTGGTTCTACCACGCGCCGCAGTCGACGCACGACGCGATGAACGGCGGATTCCTCTGGAACGCCGAGTACGTCGTCGACCAGGGCTGGATCGCGATCTGCCAGACGGCGGGCGGCGCGGCGTGGACCAACTCGGTCGCCGAGAAGGCGCAGCTCGACGGATGGGCGTACGTGAACTCGGTGTTCCCGGTGCGGGACAACCTGCTGCGCGCGACGTCGGGCGGCGGGGCGCTCGCGTGCGGCGTGTACGCGACGCGGGCGATCCCGAAGCTCCGCGGCATCTACCTCGTCAACGGCGTCTACGACCTGTGGGCGACGTACGCGTACAACGGCCGCGACGCGATCGGCCCGGCGTTCGGCTACAACGAGACGCTGATCAAGCAGCGCAATCCGGCGATCGCACCGCAGTCGGCGTGGAAGGGTGCGAACATCCGCGTCGTCTACTCGGTGGCCCCGGGCGTCGACACGACAGTGCCGCCGAAGGACCACAGCCTCGCACTGATCGCCAAGGCGAAGCCGGTCGCGTCCGAGGCATCCAGCCGCACCCACACGCTCGGCCACACGCAGCCGTCGTGGGCGTGGGGCGACTCGATCACGGCATTCAAGCGGTGGGTGAGTTGAAACGCGAGAATGGCTCGCCTTCGTCGCGCAGAGTTCTCCATCGCGTCGCCGAGCGGAAACACGCCGGAACTAACGTGACCGGCAATCACCTGACCACGTTGGGAATCGGGGGAGGTACCGGATGGGTGCTCGAACAGTGACCGGATCGCGCGGGATCTACCGGACGGACATCGGACGCAAGTCCTGGATGGACCTCGCGAAGGGGGTCGCGATCATCCTCGTGGTGGTCTACCACGGCATGCTGTTCCTGCACTCGATCGGGTTCGAGGGCGACGGGATGACCCGCTCGAAGGTCACCCTCGAGACCTTCCCGATGCCCGTGTTCTTCCTCATCGCGGGGATGTTCGGGCTGCGGATCCAGCAGTGGACCTTCGCGGAGACGTGGAAGCGGAAGATCTCGGGGTACCTGTACCTCTACGTCGTCTGGAGCGTGATCCGCTTCCTCTTCTACCTGGTCGTGCCGAACGTGCGCGCCGGGGACGGCGCCGGCACGACCGCGTCCGACCCGATCTCGCTCCTGCTCATCTTCGTGTGGCCCACGTCGAGCTACTGGTTCATCCTCGCCCTGGCCGTGTTCACCGTCGCCTTCTGGCTCATCCGGCGCCTGCCCGTCTGGCTGCAGGTCGGCGCAGCCGCCGTGCTCAGCGTGCTGTTCTCGTCCGACCTGCTCGACACGGGCAACGTGGGCTGGACCCACATGTGCGTGTGCTTCGTGTTCTTCGTCGTCGGCGCGCTGTTCTCCAAGCGGATCGAGCAGGCCGTGCTCGACTCGAAGGGGTGGCACATCGCCGCGGCGTTCGCCGGGTACGCCCTCGTCACGGCATCGCTCGCGTTCGTGCCGTGGACGCGGGACATCCCCGGCGTCGTCCTGCTCGGCCAGGTCTCGGCCGTCGCCCTCGGCGCGACCGTATCGGTCCGGCTCGTCCGGCTCCGGGCGCTCGCGTGGGTCGGCAATCTCGGCGTCCGGTCGTTCGAGATCTACCTGCTGCACGTGTTCGTGCTCGCGGGCCTCGGGGTCCTGCTCTCCGCGTTCCCGGTGCTGCTCACGCTGCCCGACGGCGGCTGGGGCATCCTCATCGTGATGGTCGCGATCGCGATCTGGGTGTCGCTCCTGCTGTTCCGCGTGCTCGCGCGGTTCCCGTGGCTGTTCGTCAGCCCGCTCCGGATGCCGTCCGGCGCGAAGAAGCGGCGCGCCGCCGGCCCCGGGGCGGGGACGGGCACCGACGTCGACGCGGGGAAGGGCGCCGACCCCGCGGCGGGCGAGGCCGCCGACCCCGCCGCGACCGGCGCCACGCCCGTGCCCGGCGCGGACGGGACGCGCTAGTGGTGGACGTGTACGCGTCGGCGGTCGGCCAGTACGACAACGTCGGCGACACCGTGCTCCGGCGCGGATTCCTCGACGCCCTGCGCCGGGTCGGCCCGCTGCACGTCTACGTCGGAGGACGGGACGACGACCACCTGAGCGGCCTCGGCCTGCACGAGGCCGACCGGCTCTACCGCACGCGCCCGGAATGGCGCAGCCGCGTGTCGCGTGCGCTCACGACCGAGCGGAGCCTCTACGCCTTCGACACCGGCGAGACCGAGGTGCAGCGCGCGTTCGCGATGCGGTACCTCCGCCTCGCCCCGCTGCTCCTCGCGTCGCGGCTGCGCGGCGGGGCATCCGCGCACCTCGGCGTGGGCGTGCGCGAGTCCACCGCGTGGCGCGTGCCGATCTCGGCCGTGCTGCGCCTGTGCTCGGTCGTCACGTGGCGCGACGACGTGAGCCGCCGCATGATGGGCGTCGGCGGCGTCTCGCCCGACTGGGCGTTCGCGCTCGGCGCGCCCGACGGGGTCCTCGCCTCGGCCGCCGACGACCCGGGCCGCGACCGGCTCGCGATCGGCGTGCGCGCGAGCCTCGAGCACGCCGAGCGCGACCGCCCGGACCAGCGCTGGCTCGACGCGGTCGCGGGACTCGCCGACCGGCTCGGGCTCGAACCGGTCCTGGTCGCGCAGATCGAACGCGACGGGCCGCTCGCCCAGGAACTCGCCGGGGCGCTCGGCGTCGAGGCGGTCGTCTGGGAGGGCCCGAACCACGCGAAGCAGGAGGCGCGGCTGCGCGGCACCTACCGCCGATCGAAGGCCGTGCTGAGCGATCGGCTCCACGGACTCGTGATCGCGGCGACCGAGGGCGCGGTGCCGCTCGTTCTCGCCTCCGACGGCAGCGACAAGGCGACCCGCACGCTCGCGGGCGCGGGCATCGCCGACACCGCGGTCGACCGGACCCTCGCCGACCCGGCCGCCGCCGCGGCCACGGCCGCGCGCGCGCTCGACCGGCACGCGGAGATCATGGACCGCGTCATCCTCGCCCGCCGCGACATCGACGACCTCACGCGGACCCTCGTGGCCCTCGCCGGAAGGAACTGACGGATGCCTCGTGCGACGATCGTCGTCCCCGTGTACAACGGCGCCTCCCACCTGCCCGAGGCGCTGCCCCGCCTCCTCGCCCAGTGCTTCGACTCGTTCGAGGTCGTCGTCGTCGACGACGGCTCGACGGACGGCTCGGCCGACCTCGTCGCCCGGGCCGCGGCGGCCGACGACCGGCTCCGGCTCGTCGCGCTCGACCGCAACGGCGGGGTCGCGAACGCCCGGCGGCGCGGGGTCGAGGCGGCCGCGGGCGAGTACGTGTGGTTCGTGGACGCCGACGACGCCTGGCGGGACGACGCGCTCGCGATCCTCGTCGCGGCGGCCGATGCGGGCGCGCTCGACGTCGTGGTGGCCGGCGCGCGGTTCGTCTACGACGGCGGCGCGTCGACGCGGCCGATCGAGGCGCCGACGGGGCATCCGATCACCGGGCGCGACGCGTTCGAGCTGCTTCTGACCGGCCGGATCACCGGCCACCTGTGGAACAAGCTGTTCCGACGCGAGGTGGCCGCGGCGCTCGAGTTCACGCCCGCCCGCGTGCACTCCGACCTCGCGATGACCGCCGACGCGCTGTCGCGGGCGGGGCGGGTCGGGTTCGTCCCCGACGTCGTCTACGACTACCGTGTGCGGGGCGGATCGATCATCACGTCGCGCTCGAGCCGTGCGGCGTCGCTCGAGCTCGTCGGCGACGCCGTCGCACGGGCGGCCGCACGCCTCGATCCGGCGATCCTCGACGGCGACGCGCACCGGTACTTCCACGCGAGGTACATCGTGCTCTCGGGTATCAAGGACGGCGTGCAGGGCCCCTACTCGGCCGAGGAGTCGACGGCGATCGTCGCGCGCCTCCGGCGACGGCTCGGGGCATCCGACCTCGCCGTGCTCGCCCGCAGGCGCGATCCGCGCCGGCTCGCGCTCGCGGTCGCGGCGAAGACGTCCATCCCGGTCTACCGGCGGCTCCTCCGGGTCGCGGAGCGGTAGCCGGCCGATGCGCGGGAACGGCACGGGGGAATCCGAGTGAAGGTCACGTTAAGTCTCTGTAACGCGCCTACCGGCGGTCCAACCGGCCTCCTACGCTCGACACCGAACGGAGGGCGACGGCGGCCTCGCACCGAGTCAGACCCGGGGGGAGAGGTCATGTCCGTTCCGTACGCACCCTTCGCAGGCGCCGCGCCGCCGGCCGCCGGCGGTCCGCGCAAGCTCCTGCTCGCCGCCTCCACCGGCGGCCACCTGCAGGAACTCGTTCGGCAGGCGGAGTTCCTCCGGCCGAGCGACGACTCGCTCTGGGTCACGTTCGCGAGCCCCCAGGCCGACTCGCTGCTGCGCGGCCGGCGCGTGCTCCATGTGCCGTACGTGCGCCCCCGCGACTACCGCGGCATCGCCCGCACCATCGGCCGGATCCGCTCGCTGCTGCGCACCGAGCACTTCGACGCCGCGGTGTCGACGGGCGCGGGCATCGCGCTCGCGGTCCTGCCCGTCGCCCGGATGCGCCGCATCCCCGCCACCTACATCGAGAGCGTCTGCCGCGTGGACGGGCCGTCGATGACCGGCCGCGTGCTCCAGCGACTGCGCGCGGCGGACCTCCGCACGCAGCACCCCAGCTGGGCGGGCGCCCGCTGGCGTCCGCAGCCGAGCATCCTCGCGACCTTCGAACGGCGCGAGCGCGCGCTGCCCGATCGGCCGCTCCGCGTGTTCGTCACGCTCGGCACGATCGAGGGCTACCGCTTCGACGCGCTCGTCGACGCCGTCCTCGCGACCGGCCTCGCCGGGACGGACACGACCTGGCAGGTCGGCTTCACCGACCGCGACGACCTGCCCGGCACGGTGCACCGGCACCTCGCGCCCGAGGAGTTCGACCGCGTCGCGCGCGAGGCCGACGTCGTGGTCACGCACGCGGGCGTCGGCACCCTGCTCGGCATGCTCGAGCTCGGCATCCACCCGCTCATGGCGGTGCGCCGGTCCGGCCGCGGCGAGCACGTCGACGACCACCAGCGGCAGATCGCCGACCTGGTCACCGACCTCGGCATCGCGCACGCGGTCGAGGCCGACGAGCTCGACGCCGACGCCATGCTCGACGCCGCGCGCTACGAGATCATCGACCGCGAGGACTCCCTCGAGGCGTCGGTCGTGGGGCAGGGCGCCTGAATGCGCCGGGTCTTCGCGGTCGGCCGGGGGCAGTACGAGAACGTCGGCGACATCATCCTGCGTCGGCAGCTGCTCGACTGGGTGCGCCCCGACGACGGCGTGCTGCACGTGTACGTGGGCGCCTCGCCCGACGGCTACGACGAGGGGCTGCGCCTGCGCGACGAGGACGTCGTCTACCGGTCGTTCCTCGCCTGGTACCGCGAGGCCATGCGGTCCGCGGTGCGCGGCGACGCGTCCTACGTGTTCAAGCCCGGCGAGATCCAGCTCACGCTCGTCGGCATGAAGGAGCACCTGTCGATGCTGCCGCTGCTCGGTGTGATCCGGACGCGCGGCGGCCGGACGGTCCGCGCGGGCGTCGGCTCGCGGAACTTCGCACCGCTCCCCCGCGCCCTGATGAAGCCCTCGATCGCGCTCAGCGACCTCACGCTCTGGCGCGACATCCGCACGGCCGAGTACATGCGGGCGGGCGCGCCGATGCCCGACCTCGCGTTCGGCGAGGGCGCGACGGACGCCGAGCTGGCCGGGTTCGCCGAAGCGGATGCCCCGCGCCGCGACGTGCTCGTCGTGTCGTTGCGCGCCGACGACCCCGCGCCGCCCTACCCGACCGACGCCTGGATCGAGGGCGTGCGGCGCTACGCCGAGCGCCACGGGCTCGAGATCTGGGCCGTCACCCAGGTCCACGTCGACAACGAGCGCAGTCGACGGCTCGCGACCGACCTCGGCGGGCAGGTGCTCGCCTGGGACGACCTGCGCGGCCACGACCGGCAGGAGGAGCTCCTCCGGGCCCTCTACCGACGGACCGCGATCGCCCTCAGCGACCGGCTCCACGTCGTGATCGCCGCGTTCACCGAGGGCGCGGTCCCCGTCGGGACGCTCGCGAACGGCTCGGACAAGATCGACCGGCACTTCGCGACCATCGGAATCGACGACGTCACCATCCGGAGCACCGCAACCGCCCCCGACGACGTCGCCGACGCGCTCGAGGCGCTCGCCGCGCGCCGGCCGGCGATGTTCGCGTCGCTCGCGTCCGCGCGCGTCGAGCTCGCGGCGGTCCGCGAGCGCGTCCGCCGGACCCTCGCGGAGGCGCGGCCGGGCTCGGGTTCGGGCTCGGATGCCGACGCGGCCGCGGTCGCGGCCGCCGGCCCGGCGGCGAGCGCCGACGCCGTCGCCGAGCGCGACGCGGTGGCCGGATGACGGCCGCGCCACGGGTGACCGTGCACCACCTCGGCCGCTCGGGCGAGCACGCCGGCGGCATGACCCAGGTGCTCAACGCCTACCTGGCCTGGCCGTTCGAGGAGGCCGACGTGCGGGTCATCCGGTCGCGCGCGGATCCGCACGACCTGCCCGCCGCGGTCCGACGATCCTCCGCGGCGCTCCGGGAACTGCTGCGCCTACCGACCGACCGGCCGCAGGTCGTCGTCGGGCACCTGTCCGAACGCGGATCGTTCGTGCGCGAGGGCTCGCTGCTGCGGGTCGCGCGGGCACGCGGCATCCCGACCATCGCGCACCTGCACGGCAGCGAGTTCGCCGCGTTCGCCGAGCGCCACCCGAAGCTCGTCAGCGCCGCGCTGCGCGCGTCCGACCGCGTGATCAGCCTGTCGGACGAGAGCAGCGAGGTCGCCGGCCGATTCGTCGACCCGGCGCGCGTGGAACTCGTGCCGAACGCGATCCCGGGCGGCACGCCGTCGGCGAAAACGCGCACGGTCGTGTTCGGCGGCGCGGTCGGCCATCGGAAGGGCATCGACGTGCTCCAGGCGGCGTGGGCGCGCATCGCTCCCGACGGCTGGCGGCTCGTCGTCGCCGGCCCGATCCGGGACGCCCACCTCGTGCGACGCGACCTGCCCGGCGTGGAGTTCCGCGGCGCCGTCCCGCACGACGAGCTCATGCGACTCCTCGACGGTGCGGCCATCGCGGTGCTGCCCTCGCGCGACGAGGCCATGCCCATGTTCATCCTCGAGGCGCTCGCACGCGACTGCGCCGTGGTGTCGACCGACGTGGGCGGCATCGCGGCCGTCCTCGCGGACGGCGCGGGCGTCGTGCTCGCGCCCGGCGACGCGGACGGCCTCGCCGACGCGCTCGGCCTGCTGACGGCCGACGCCGACGCCCGCGCGCGCATCGCGGCCGCGGGACGGCGGGCGTTCGACGAGCGCTTCTCGGCGGACGCCGTCTACCCGCGCCTCGAACGGCTGTGGGTCGAGGCGGCGACCGGGACTGGACGGGCGGCGACGACCGCGGCACGGAGGGCTGGATGAGGATCTCGGTGATCGGGTGCGGGTACCTGGGCGCGGTGCACGCCGCGGCGATGGCGAAGATCGGGCACGACGTCGTCGGCATCGACGTCGACCGGGCCAAGATCGGCGCGCTGAGCGAGGGCCGCGCGCCGTTCTACGAGCCCGGGCTCGACGAGCTGCTCGCCGAGGCCACGGAGTCGGGTCGCCTGCGCTTCTCCACGGACATGGCGGATGCCGCCGACGCGCGCCTGCACTTCGTCGCCGTGGGCACGCCGCAGGCGCCCGGCGGCAACGCCGCCGACCTCACGTACGTCGACGCGGCGGTCGCCTCGCTCATCCCGGTGCTCGCCGAGGGATCGCTCGTGGTCGGCAAGTCGACCGTGCCGGTCGGCACCGCCGCGCGGCTCGCCGCGTGGATCGCCGACGCGGCACCCGGGAGCGCGCTCGCCTGGAACCCGGAGTTCCTGCGCGAGGGGTTCGCGGTCGAGGACACGATCTCGCCCGACCGCCTGGTCTACGGCCTGCCGGACGACCCGGACGCGGCGACCGAGGCACGTGGCCTCCTCGACGAGGTCTACGCCGCCGCGGTCGAACGCGGCACGCCCGTCGTCGTGAGCGACTACGCGACCGCCGAGCTCGTCAAGACCGCGGCGAACGCGTTCCTCGCGACGAAGATCTCGTTCATCAACGCGATGGCGGAGATCGCCGAGGCGACCGGCGCGGACGTCACCCGCCTCGCCGACGCGATCGGCCACGACGCCCGGATCGGCCGGCGATTCCTGAACGCCGGCGTCGGGTTCGGCGGCGGATGCCTGCCGAAGGACATCCGGGCGTTCACCGCGCGCGCGGAGGAGCTCGGCCGCGGCGACTCGGTCGCCTTCCTCAAGGAGGTCGACGCGATCAACCTGCGCCGACGCCAGCGCCTCGTCGACCTCGTCGTCGAGGAACTCGGCGGCTCGGTCTACGAGCGGAACGTCGCGGTGCTGGGCCTCGCGTTCAAGCCAGACTCGGACGACGTCCGCGACTCGCCCGCGCTCGACGTCGCGGTCCGGCTGCTCGGGCTCGGCGCGAACGTGCTCGCGACCGACCCGCAGGCCGTCGCCAACGCTCGCCTGCGGCATCCGCAGCTCTTCTACGTGCCGAGTCCGCGGAACGCGCTCGTCGACGCCGATGCGGTCGTGATCGTGACCGAGTGGCGCGAGTACCGCGAGCTCGACCCGATCGCGGTCCGCGAGATGGTGCGGAACCCGGTCGTCATCGACGGCCGCAACTGCCTCGATGCGGACGCGTGGCGCGCGGCCGGCTGGACCTACCGGGGATTGGGTCGCCCGTGAAGGCCGCGCGGCCCCGGATCGTGTTCGTCGTCACGTCGCTGCACGGCGGCGGCGCCGAGGAGGTCGGCGTGCAGTGGATGCGCTCCTTCGCCCCGGATGCCGACGTCACCGCCGTCCTGGTGTCGGACCGGCCCGCCGAGCGACTGCCCGACGGCGTCGCCCTGGTCGACCTCGGCCCGGACGGGCACGCGGCGACCGTGCGCGGCATCCGCGCGGTCATCCGCAGGCGCCGTCCCGACGTGGTCGTCGCCCTCCAGACCTACCCCGCGCTCCTCGCGCTCGCGGCATCGCTGAGCGTCGACCGCGCGACGCGACCGCTGACCGTGGTGAGCGAGCACAACCTGATCTCGCTCGGCCTGCCCGGCTCGCCCCTCGGCCACCGGCTGAAGATCTCGCTCGCGAAGCGGATGTACCGTCGCGCCGATCTCGTGGTCGCGTGCTCGCACCCCGTGGGCGGCGAGCTCGTCGCGGGGTTCGGGGTGCGCGGCGACCGACTCGCCGTCGTGCCGAACCCGGCACTCGCCAAGGCGCGCGCGACCCGGCGGGTCCCCCGCACGCCCGGGGCGGAGCACGGGATCGACATCGTGCTCGCCGGCCGGCTCGTGCCGCAGAAGCGCCCGCGGCTCGCGATCGCGGCCGCGGCCCGACTGCGGGCGCGTGGCGTCGAGGCCCGCGTGGTGTCGTTCGGCGGCGGGCCACTGCTCGAGGAGACCGCCGCGCTCGCGCGCGACGCCGAGGTCCCGTTCGTGTCGCACGGCTGGGTCGAGGACTGGTTCTCGGGCTTCGAGCCGAACTCGGTGGTGCTGCTGCCGTCGGTCCGCGAGGGGTTCGGCAACGTGCTCGTCGAGGCGGCCGCGTGCGGCGTGCCCGCGGTCGCGGTCTCGGGCGCGCTCGGCGTGGCCGATGCGATCATCCCGGGCGTCACGGGCGAACTGGCCCTCGACGACGATCCCGACTCGCTCGCCGACGCGCTCGTCGCGGCCTCGGGGCTCGAGGTGCCCGAGGTCGACGACTGGCTCGCGCGCTTCTCGCCCGAGACGAGTGCGGCACTGCTGCTCAGCGCGATGCGCCACGCGGCGGTGCGGCGAGGTCGCCCGGCGGCGTGGGCGGCGCCGGCTTCGGCACCGCCGGCGTCGGCGCCGGCGTCGGCACCGCCGGCGTCGGCGCCGGCGTCGGCACCGTCGTCCTCGGCGGCTTCGACCCCGTCCGTTCCGGCGAACGGCGCTGTCGCCGTCGCCGCCGCACCGACGTCACGATGAGGGCGCCGACCAGGGCCCCGACCGTGTTCGCCGCGACATCCGCGACCGACGGCACGCGCGCGACGAGCACGAGCCCCTGCAGCAGTTCGATCGCCGCCGACCCGATCGCGGCCACCGCGACGGCGAGCCACCACCGCCTCGGCGGGAACTCGAACGCGAGCCACGCCCCGATCGGGATGAACAGCAGCACGTTCGCCGCGAACTCCACGACGTCGTACTTCACGAACCCCGGGAGCCCGAGGTGCCGCATGACGCGGAGCAGGTGCCAGACGACGTCGCCCCCGCCGAGCTGCAGCGGGACGGGGCTGAACACGGCGACGGCGACGACGAGGACCGGCACCAGGAACAGGCAGCGGACGAGGATGCGGGCACGACGGGTCACCTGGGGATCGCTCCCCCGGTCAGCCAGGTGAACCCCGACAGGTGCGCGCCGAGGTCGTGGAGCGTGCCCTTCGGGCGCGACCAGGGCAGGCTCAGGTAGGCGTCGGGCCCGGTCGCGGTTCCGCGGAACCGCCAGATACGGAGCTCGCAGGGCGCCGAGTCGACCCGGAGCACGAGCTTGACCGTGCGCGCCGGGCCCGCGATGGTCGGCGCGAGCTTGGAGCGCGAGCTGGACCTGCCGTCACGACCGCGGGCGACGATCACGTAGACGAGCGGCTCGGCGATGGGGAGCGAGCCGCCGGAGACCTCGCCGCTCGAGCCGGTCGCGGCGAGGATCGTCGGTCGCGAGAGCGCCGGCGCCGGCGCCGCACTGGTCGGCTGCACGACCCAGGCGCCGCCCCGGCGGCCGAGCTCCCAGTCCCCCGTCGCGAGCGCCGCCGGCGCGGCGGCGACGGCCGCGGCGATCTCATCCGTCCCGGTGACGACCGGACCGGCGGTCGCCGTCCACACGCCGCCGACTCCCGGCACGACCGTGACCGACCGGAGCCCCCGGGCGACGACGGTCGTGTCCTCGGCCGGGTGGTCGACCGACACGAGCGCGCCGAGCGCGAGGTCGTCGCTCTCGAGCGCGCGGACCTCGCGCGTGTCGCGCAGCACCAGCTCGGTGTGGGCGTCGGTGTCGGAGTCGTCGATCGTGATCGCCGCCGGCAGCGGGCCGTCGCCGCGCGTGAGGTACATCGTGCAGTCGTCGACGACGACGTCGGAGTTCCTGATCTCGATCATCGTGCGGTTGACGATCGGCGCCTCCTGGTGCGCGGCCCCGATGCGCACGCCCGAGCACGAGTCGAGTTCGATGCGCCCGGAGACGGTGCCGACGATCTCGGCGCCGCGCGAGTACTTGAGGCGGGCGACCCCGACCGAGGCATCCGACTTGCAGCTCGCCATGAACAGGCCGTCGCCCGACGACACCTGCTCGACGAGCACCGAGTCGTCGGGCCCGCCGGCGCGGTTGTGGCAGAGGATGAACACGTTGCAGTCGCTGTAGTCGTTCCACGAGTGCAGCACGCGCGCACGGTGGAGCACGACGCAGTCGAACCGGCTGCCCGTGCGGTTCGCGAACGAGAACCCGACGCGCTCGCCCTGGCCGTCGACCGTGCCGTTCCGCGTGGTGAGCGAGATCAGGGCGCCCACGTTCCCGCCGGTCGCGCGCGTCGAGGTGTCGACCTGGACGGCGCGGGCACCCTGGTTCCAGGCGGAGCGCCGCGTGTTCGGGAAGAACGCCCACCGCACGCGCGGCTCGCGCCAGAACGCGTCGGTCGCGGGCAGGCCGCCGCCGAGGAGCAGGGTCGCGCCGTTCAGGTCGAGCACGAACATGTCGTAGGTGTCGCCGCGGTCGAGGAACACTGGCGAGTCGAGCAGGTAGTTCCGCCCGCCTTCGAACTGGATGCCCCCGACGCCCGCGTCGTACGCGGCCTGGATCGCGGGCGCGTCGTCGGCGACGCCGTCGCCGACGAGCCCCGCCTCGGCCGCGGTGATCGCGGGCCGGGCCGACGGCGCCGTCCCGCCGGCCGCGCCCGCGAGGCTCGCCGCGCCGGTCCCCGTGCCGGCCGCACCGGCCTCCCCCGGCCCCGCCGCCTGCGCGACCCCGGCGACCGTCCCGAGGCCGCCGAGCGCGGTGAGGGCGAGGAAGGTCCGGCGGGAATCGAACGACATGGGCGTCTCCTCGGTCAGTAGGCGGTGCCGGCCGCCCAGGCGAAGCCGGACAGGTTGGCACCCTGGTCGTAGAACGTCACGCGCGGTCGCCCGACGGGGATGGAGAGGGATGCCTCGGGCGTGGTCGACGTGCCGCGGAACCGTCGGATCCGCAGCTCGCACGGAGCCGAGGCGACCCGGACCACGAGCTTCGCGACGCCGCCCGAGCCCGGGGTGACCTGCGCCGACGTCGTGACGGCGCTCGCCTTCCCGGCCGCGTCGACCGCGAGCACGGCGTACCGGACCGCGACCCCAGCGAGCGACCCGCCGGCGACGTCCCCGCTCGACCCGCTGGCCGTGAGGAACGCCGGCGCGGCGACCGCGGGAGCCGGGATCGCGCTCGTGGGCTGGACCGACCACGCCCCGCCGCGCTTGGCGAGCACCCAGTCCCCCGAGGCGAGCGCCGCCGGGCCCGCCGCCGCCGCGCCTGCGGCGAGCGCGTCGCCCGTGACCTGCACGCCGCCGGTCGCCACCCACACCCCGCCGATCCCCGGCCCGGTCGCCGACGACGTCAGACCGCGCGCGACGATCCGCGTGTCCTCGGCGAGCTTCGTCGCCTCGACGAGCGCGCCGAGCCGGACGTCGGCGTTCTCGAGCGCGCGCATCTCGACGACGTCGTCGAGCACGAGCTCGGTGTGCGCCTCGGTCGCCGAATCGTCGATCGTGATCGCCGCGGGCGCGGATCCGCCCCGGGTCAGGTAGAGGACCGAATGCTCGATCACGACCCGGGAGTTCCGGAGCACGAGCATCGTCGCGTTCGCGATCGGCGCCTCCTGGTGCGCCCCAGAGACGACCACGCCCGCACACGAGTCGAGCTCGATCCGTCCGGTCACGGTGCCCGTGATCGTGGCGCCCCGGTTGTACTTCAGCCTCGCGAGCCAGACGCCCGCGTCCGACTTGCAGCTCGCCATCAGCAGGCCGTCGCCCGAGGCGACCTGCTCGACGAGCACCGCGTTCTCCGGCCCACCCGCCCGGTTGTGGCACTGGATCAGCACGTTGACGTCGCAGTAGTCGAACCAGGACAGCAGGGCCCGACCGCGGAAGAGGACGACGGCGTCGAAGCGGCATCCGGTGCGGTTGGCGAACGCGAGGCCGACGGCCGCGCCGCCGCCGTCCACCGTGCCGTTGCGGACCGTCAGCGAGAGGAGCGCGCCGACTCCGGAGCCCGAGGCCCGGCGGCTCGCGTCGACCGCGACCTTGTTCGCCGTGCGGTTCCACGCGGCGCGCTTCGTGTTCGGGAAGATCGCCCAGCGCACGGCGGGCTCGCGCCAGAACGCGTCGGTCGTCGGCAGGGTGTTCGCGAGCTTCAGGAACGCGCCGTTCAGGTTGAGCACGAACTGGTCGTACGTGCTCGCGCGGTCGAGGAACACGGGCGTCGCGACCAGGTAGGTCTTCCCCGCCTCGAAGTCGATGGCGCCGACGCCGGCATCGTAGGCGGCCTGGATCGCCGGGCCGTCATCGGTCGTGCCGTTGCCGGCGAGGCCGACGTCGGCCGCACGCACCGCGGGGGCCGCCGAGCCGGCGGCTGCAGCGGCGGCATCGGGCCGCGCCGCGACGGCGCCGAGGCCGCCCGCGGCCGCGAGCGCGAGGAACGCCCGTCGCGAATCGAACATTGCTCCCCCTTCCGTCAGTCAGTCGGCGGCGATGCCGACCGTCCGCGCCCCCGCGCGCAGCCCCGGTCACCCCCGCACGAAGGTCCCCCGGAACGCGAGCGACGAGTCCCGCGCCGACTCCCCCATGAGCGTGCGGGAGGCGCGCATCGAGGCGATCATGCCGACCGCCGCGAACAGGAACGGGTACGCCGGCGGCGACCCGAAGACGGGTGCGGCGATCGACTCGGTGATCAGGAGCACGAGCCACCCGACACCGCACAGGCGCAGCCAGCGCACGAGCGGCGCTTCGCCCGGCACCGCCCGGAAGAGCGAGCAGCCGGCGACGGCCGTCCCGATCACGAAGCCGATCGTGCCGATCCAGCCCGTCTCGCCGACGATCGCCGGCCACTGCGTGTCGTTGAGGAAGCGCCCGTCGTCGCCGCGGCCGAGGCCGTAGATGTGCTCGAACCCGCGGACCACGTACTCCGGGCTGTAGTACTCGCTCGCGGTGTAACTGCCGTAGCGGCCGAAGCCCGCGCCGAACGGGAAGTAGTTCGCGGCGACGTCGAGCGAGCCCATCGTGATCGTCGAGCGGGCCGAGTCCTCGATGATGTAGGTGTCGACGTCCGCCCCGATGAACTCGAGCAGCGGCGGGGCGAGCAGGATCAGCAGCAGGGGCCCGAACGCGACCGCGACCCACAGCAGCATCGGGCGCGCGAAGCGCAGCGTCAGTACGCCGAGCGCCGCGAGGAGCCCCACGAGCGACTTCACGCGGAAGGTGAGGAACGCCATCCCCGCGGTGAGCACGAGCAGCACCGCGTTCCAGGCCGAGCTCCGCACGGTGTACCGGTAGACGAACACGGCCACCGCGAACACTGCCGCGAGCCGCCCGAAGGCGGCCGGGTGCTGGAACGGGCCGCTCACTGCCGGGATGCCCCCGTAGTAGCCGACCGGCGGGCGCCCGGTGAACGTCATGGTCCACGGCACGGGCGCGATCAGGTTGCACACCGCGGTCACCAGGAGCAGGAGGATCGCGATGACGCCCGCGCGGACCGCGATCCGCAGGTCCTTCTCACGCCACTCGAGCTGCGCGAGCGCGAAGGCGAACACGAGCCCCTTGATGGCGAGCAGCATGCCCTCGATCGCGACGTCGATGGGGACGGCACGGAAGTACGAGCTGGCGAGTCCGCCGACGAGGTAGAGCAGGAACCAGGGCAGGCCCGGCAGGCTGACGAGCCGGTGCTCGGTCACGAAGCGGCGCGAGCAGAAGGAGAGGAACGCGATGAGCACGCTCAGCTCGTCGAGGTTCCGGCCGACCGGTCCGACGATGCCGGCGAGGGGCACCGACAGGATGATCGAGCAGAGCGCGATCAGCGCGAACGCGCGCGGGAAGTAGATCGCGACGAACAGGTAGACCATCCCGCCCGCGGCGAGCAGCGGGAGCGCCGGGTCGATCCACGCGAGCGGGAAGGTGAGCAGCACCGCGAGCGAGCCGAGCGATGCCCAGCCGATCACGGGCCCGGCCGCGCGCAGGCGGTCGCCGAACCGCGCGCCGCGAGCCGCGCCCGAGCCGGCCGCGGGCGGGCCCGGCTCGGGCGTCGGCCGCTGCGACTCCAGGGTCGTCATCGGAGATCCGTTCGTCCGCCGGCGATCAGGCGCCGGCGTCCGCCCCGCCGGTCGGTGCGCGGTTCAGGACGACTCCGCTCACGGTCGCGCCCGCCGAGAGGACCGCGCGGGTGGCCGCCCCGAGCGACTCGACGGTCGTGCTCCCGGCGCGCGCGACGATCAGGTACCCGTCCGCGAAGGGCGCGAGCAGGAGCGGGTCGGCGACGGCGTTCACGGCGCCGCCGTCGATGACGATGAGGTCGGACTCGCGGCTGATCGCCTCGAGCGCGCTCGCCATGCGCTCGGACCCGAGCGCCTCGCTGCCGCTGTCGCCCGCGGGCCCGGTCCGCACGAGCCGGAGGCCGGGTGCGACCTCGGTCGTCAGCCCCGCCGCCGAGCCGCTGCCGCCGAGGTAGCCGGCGAGGCCGCCGCCCTCGAGCGGTTCGGACTCCACGACCCCGATCGCCGGTCGGCGGAGGTCGGCGTCGACGAGCGCGACGCGGTGCCCGGCGTCGGCGGCCGCGGTCGCGATCCCGGCCGCCACGGTCGTCGCGCCGGCCTTCGGCTCGACCGAGACGATCACGAGGACCCTGGTCGAGTGGTCGAGGAACTTCGCGCCGAGGCTGATCCGGATGCGCTGGAACGCGTCGACGAGCGCGGGGGTCTCGGAGAGGCCGACGAGGTCGGCGGGCGCGAGCCGCTTCTGCTTCGGCACGGTGCCGATGAGCGGCGGGAGGTCGGCGCGATCGAGGTCGAGCGGCCCGCGGATGCGCCGGTTCACGGCTTCCCGGATCACCACGATGATGAACGCGACGAGCAGGCCGACGGCGAGTCCGATGACGAGGTCGAGCCAGAGGATCGGCATGGTCCGGACGTCGGGAAGGAACGCGGGGTCGACGACGCGCCCCTCGATGCCGCTGACCGATCCGTCGGAGTCCGTCGCGGTCGTGGACACCGATTCGACCAGCTGGTCGGCGATCGACGCCGCGAGCGCCTGCGACCCCTCGGCCGTCTCCGCGTGCGCGGTGATCGTGATGAGCGATCCGCCGTCGGCCGACGGCTCGGCCAGGACGTCCTCGACGAGGTCGACGGTGGTCGTGTCGAGCCCGAGGTCGTCGATCACCGGCTGCAGCACCTCGCTGGTCATGGCGAGCTGGGCGTAGGTCGGCAGCTGCTGGGCGATGAGGTTGTTGGCCTGCAGCTCCTCCTGCATGGAGCCGGACGCCACCCCCTCGAACGTCACGGTCGCCTTGGACTCCCACATCTCCGGCAGCACGAACGTCAGGGCGCCTCCCCCGACGATGCCCACTGCCACGGTGACCGTGATGATCAGCCATTGGCGCCGGATGACCCGGAGCGTTTCACGCAGTTCCATCGGTTCACCTTCCCCCTCGTCGATTCGCTCGCGTCCGGGCTCGCGGCGGCGGTTCCGCCGCGATGTCCCTCGCGCGTCGCGTGGTGGTCTCGTTCGCGCCCTGCATCCGAGTCATCCCTGAACCGGTGCGCCGAGCGTGGCGGCGAGGAAGTCGAGGAGCTGGCCCTGGCCCTCCGTGCGGAGGATGTCGACGCCGTGCGAGGTCCCGGGGACCTCGACGAGCGTGATGGGCACGCCGGCTGCGGCGAGCGCGTCGCGCATCGCGCGCGCCTGCTCGATCGGCACGATCTCCTGCGTGGAGTTGTACATGAGGAAGGGCGGGTCGGTCGGGTCGATCGCGGTGATCGGCGATGCCGGCGCCGCGTTCGGGCACGCGTCGGGCGCGGTCGGCTTGCAGTGCAGGTAACTGAGGATCATCGCCGCGCCCTCCTTGGTCGGCGTGCCGAGCTGCAGCGCCTGCTCCGTGAACACGGATGCCCCGGACAGCGACACGACGGCGGCGACGCGCGACCCCGTGGTGCGGTCGCCTTCGCCGGCCGTTCCGATCGACTGCGCGAGGATGCCCCCGGCCGAGCTGCCGACGACGCCGATGCGCGCCGGGTCGATGCCGTAGGTCGCGACCTGCTCGGGCTGACGCAGCCATTCGACCGCGGCGGTCAGGTCCTCGACCTGGCTCGGGTAGACGTTCGCGGGCGCGAGCCGGTAGTCGATCGAGAAGGCCGCGTAGCCGGCCTTCGCGAGGTCTCCGCAGAGGCCGCCGAGCGAGGTCCGGTCGCCGGCGACGAACCCGCCGCCGTGCACGAGGACGATCGCGGCCACCGGGCCGTCGCCCTCGGGGATGCACGCGTCCAGGAGCAGCGGCTGTCCGTCGACCTCCCGGTACTGGATGTCCCGGTGCCGGCCTGCGGCCACGGTCGCCGTGGGCGTCGGGGCGGGCGTCGCGGTGACGTCGGGCTGGCGCCCCTCGGCGCTGCTCTCCGCGCACCCCGTCAGCGCGAGCCCGAACACGAGCAGCGCGACGATGAGCGACGAACGCTTCGAACTCCGCATGCAGCCTCCCCAGGACATGATCGATTCGGTCGAATCTGGGCCGATCCGCCTGTGGAGTCCAACCCGGCTGACTCCACCCTCGCCGCCCCAGGGTGACGGGACGTGTCCAACGTGTTAATTCCTCGCGTCTTCCGTGGAGCAGTACGCCACCCGTCGGTATCTTCGGAACGGTTCAAGGGGGGAACTTGACTCACGTTGCCAACATCGCAATCGGGAGTTCGAGGAAGTCGCGTCAGACGGAGTGGGTGGATGCCTACCTCCCGAGGCTCGTCGTCTCCGACCTCCTCGCCATCTCGGCCGCCGTCGGCCTCGCCTTCGCCATCGGTCGGGTGTCCGCGGTCCGCGGCAACCTTCCGGAACTCTTCGGGATCCCCCCGTCGTTCACGGCGTGCGTGCTGCTCGTCGCGACCTGGATGGCCGCGCTCATGCTCAGCGGCAGCCGGTCGCGGCGCATCCTCGGTTCCGGGGTCACCGAGTACCGGCGGGTGATCCACGCGGGCATCGTGGTGGTCGCCGCGGCCGGGCTCCTCGCCTACGTGCTCGCGATCGACGGGCTGCAGGGCTTCCTCGCCGTGCTCCTGCCGATCGGGCTCGTGCTGCTGATCCTCGACCGCTGGCTCTGGCGCAAGTGGCTCGCCGCGAAGCGGCGCCGCGGGGCGCTCTCGCATCGCGTGCTCCTGGTCGGCTCCGAGTCATCCGTCGCCCGCGTCGCCGCGGACCTGCAGCGCTCGCCCCAGTCGGGCTTCCTGGTCGTCGGCGGATGCATCTCGGGCACGCCCGTATCGGGCGTGATCCCGGGCACGGGGATCCCCATCGTCGGCACGGTCGACCGCGTGCTCGACGCACTGACCTCGCTCGAGGCGGACACGGTCGTGGTCACGAGCGCCGACGAACTGCCCCCCGACCGCGTCCGCTCGCTCAGCTGGCAGCTCGAGCCCGGCCGGCAGCACCTCGTGCTCGCGCCGAGCCTCACCGACATCGGCGGGCCCCGGCTCCACACGCGCCCCGTCGCGGGGCTGCCGCTCGTGCACGTCGAGACCCCGAGGTACGACGGCGGCAAGCTGTACGCGAAGCGGGCGTTCGACATCGCGGGCGCCGCGTCGCTCATCCTCCTGCTGTCCCCGGTGCTGCTCGCGATCGCGATGATCGTGCGCCTCAGCACGCCCGGCAACGTGATCTTCCGGCAGACGCGCGTCGGCCGGCGCGGCGAGCCGTTCGAGATGTACAAGTTCCGCTCGATGTACGAGGACGCCGAGCAGCGACTCGACGAGCTCGTGGGCACCGAGCGCACCGAGGGCAACGCGGTCCTGTTCAAGATGCGCGACGACCCGCGCGTGACGCCCATCGGCCGCGTGCTCCGCCGCTTCAGCCTCGACGAGCTGCCGCAACTGTTCAACGTGCTGTTCGGCTCGATGTCGCTCGTGGGCCCGAGGCCGTCGCTCGAGCGCGAGGTCCGCCAGTACGCGCAGCACGTGCACCGCCGCTTCCTCGTGAAGCCCGGCGTGACGGGGCTCTGGCAGGTGAGCGGCCGGTCGAACCTCGACTGGGACGAGTCGGTGCGGCTCGACCTGTTCTACGTCGAGAACTGGACGATGACTGGCGACCTCGTCATCCTGTGGCGCACCGCGCGGGCCGTCTTCGGCAGCGACGGCGCCTACTAGGACGCCCATGGCGACGCCCGCGCCCGCGCCCTCCCCTGCGCCGCTGCCCTCCCACGGGGTCGGCGCCCGTCTCGCGTGGGCCGACACGGCCCGGGGCGGCGCGATGCTGCTCGTCGTGCTCGCGCACACGGTGCAGCTGCTGGATGTCTCGGGCTGGTCCCTCGGCGTCCTGGATCCGGCGAACATGTACCTCACGGCCATCCGGATGCCGCTCTTCTTCCTCATCTCGGGCACGTTCGCGGCGCGCGCGGTGCAGCGGACCTGGCCGCGGCTGTTCGCGTCGCGGATCGCGATGCTGGGGTACGTCTACCTGCTCTGGATGCTGCTGCGCGCGATCTGGTTCAGCTTCGTGCCGGCACCGCTCGACATCCTGCCGCCGTGGATCTCGCTGCTCGTGTCGCCGCTCTGGCCGCCGAACGGGCTCTGGTTCCTCTACGCGCTGATCGTGTACCTCGTGCTCGCGAAGGCGACGCTCCGCCTGCCGACGTGGATCACGCTCCCCGCGCTGGCCGTCGTCGCGGCCGCCGCGGCGAGCGACCTGCTGCCGGACGGCGGCAACTGGGTCTGGCACTCGATCATGATGTACGGATTCTTCTTCCTGGCCGGCGTGCACGGCACGGCGCTCTGGCAGCGGCTCGCCGAGTCGGCGAACCTCGGATGGCTCGCGCTCGCGCTCCTCGCCATCCCCGGCGCGACCGCGGTGTTCACCGTCCTGCCCGATCCGCTGCGCGGCGTCGGGCGCATCGCGCTGTCATGCGTGTGCGTGGTCGCCTGCCTCGTGATCGCGAGCCTCGTCAGCCGCTGGCGCCCGCTCGCCCGTCCATTCGAGTTCATCGGCCGGCGGACGCTGCCGATCTACGTCGTCCACGCGATGCTGCTCGCCGCACTCGTGCCGCTGCTACCGGTCGACGGCCTGCCCGTGTTCGTCGCCGTCCTCGGGCCGGTGGCGTTCGTCACGGCCGTCGCACTCCTGCTCAACCGGTGGCTCGGCCCGAGGGGCGGCGTGTTCTCCCTGCCGAAGCCGCTCGCCGCCGCCCTGACCGCCTGGGCCGACCGCCGCGAGCGCCACCCCGTCGTCGAGTAGTCGCGAAGCCCACCACCCGGTGGTCGAGGAGCGACGACGAAGCCCACCACCCGGTGATCGAGGAGCGCCGACGGAGTCGACCTCCCGGTGGTCGAGGAGCGACGACGAAGCCCACCACCCGGTGGTCGAGGAGCGCCGACGGAGTCGACCTCCCGGTGGTCGAGTAGCGCCGACGAAGTCGACGCGTATCGAGACCCCCTGCCCCAGCGATCCTCACGCGAACCGCATCGGCGCATCCCCCTTCGACGACTGGTACGCATCGCTGAGCTCGGCGTACGTCGCGTGCAGCGCCTCGACGCGTGCGGCGAGCGCCGGGTCCTCCGTCGCCGCGATCTCGGCGGCGAGGTCCCGGCTCTCGAAGAACTCGTTCCGCCGGTTGTAGAGGTCGCGCCCGGGCGCGGCGGCCGCGCGATCCGGGTCGGGAACGGCGTGGATCGCGGTGAGGATCCGGATGTCGTACGGGATCGCGAACCGGTCGGCCGAGTCGCGGTGGCTGAACAGGTAGGCGAACTCGTCGAATCCGGCCCAGGTCAGGCCGTTCAGGCACAGCGAACACGGTTCGTGGGTCGCGAGGAGCACGCAGTCGGCCGGTGCCGGCCGGCCGTCGGCGGGGAGCTCGAAGAAGCGCTTGATCGTGTGGATCTCGCCGTGCCACAGCGGGTTCTCGCGCTCGTTGTTCGTCTCCGCGACGACGAGCGAGAGATCCGACTTCCGCAGGATCGCCGCGCCGAAGAGCTTGTTGCCGGCCGCGACGCCCGCGCGGGTCAGCGGGACGATGTCGTGCGCGATCACGTCGAGGAAGCGGTGCAGTTCGCCGGTGCGGTCCATCCTCCGAGCATCGCGCGTCGATGTTGCCGCCGCATTTCCCGTCGCCGACGCCGGTGCCCCCGGTGGTCGAGGAGCGCCGAGTGGTCGAACAACCCCCGGTGGTCGAGGAGCGCCGACGAAGTCGACGCTCCTCGAGACCCCCGCGCACACCGCCCCGGAAACGACGAAGGCGGCCCGCTTTCGCGAACCGCCTTGCCATACTGTCTCAACACCGTACTTCTCAGTACAGAGCGCGCCCGGAGGGACTCGAACCCCCAACCTTCTGATCCGTAGTCAGATGCTCTATCCGTTGAGCTACGGGCGCATGGGATGTCGCCTGCCGCTCATCTGCGATCAGGCAACCACGCAAGTCTAACCCACGACCGCGCGATCACCAATTCGGGCCGAGCACCGCCTCCTCGAGGCATCCGCGCGCCGCCCCGACGCGTCACCCCTTGACCGCGCCCCCGAGCCCGGCTCCGCGCAGGAACAGCCGCTGGAACACGATGAACAGCACCACGGGGATCAGCGTCGAGATCGCGAGCGCCGCGAGGAACACGTCGAGCTCGGTCTGCGACTGCACCGCGGGCAGGCGCACCGACAGCGGCTGCACCGCCGGGTCGGGCAGCACGAGCAGCGGCCACAGGAAGTCCTTCCATGCCGCGATCACCGCGAACACCGACACGACGCCGAGGATCGGCTTCGACATCGGCAGCACGATCGACCAGAACACCCGGAACGGGCCGGCCCCGTCGGTGAGGGCCGCCTCGAACACCTCGCGCGGCAGCGAGTCGAAGAACCGCTTCACGAGCAGGATGTTGAACGCGTTCGCCGCGGCCGGCAGCCAGACCGCCCAGTACGTGTTCAGCAGCGAGACGCCGATCACGGGCGGGTGCAGCACCGTCAGGTAGAGCGGCACGAGCAGCACGACCGCGGGGATGAACAGCGTCGCCAGCACGAGGGCGTTGAGGATCGGCGCGTACTTCGGGCGCAGCACGCTCAGCGCGTAGCCCGCCGTCGTCGCCACGAGCACCTGGAAGAACCACGAGCCCGCCGCGACCCAGATCGTGTTCAGGAAGTACTGGTCGATGTGGATGTCGTTCCACGCGTGCTCGAGGTTCGCCCAGTCGATGCCGTTCGGCCAGAGCGCGAACGGCTGCGAGAGCGTGTCCTGGGTGGGCGTCACGGCCGCCTTCGCGAGCCACAGCAGCGGCCCGAGGCCCGCGACCACGAGCCCGACGAAGAGGAACAGGTGGACGCCCGTCATCGAGACGCGCACGCCTCGCCTGCGCCGGTCGTGGTCGCTCAGGATGCTCCGGTCGGCCTGGTCGTCCGTGGCATCCTTCCGGCGACCGGTGAGCCGGAGGAGCCGCGCGCGGAGCGTGATCGAGTCGGCCGTCGTGGCCGGGGCGGTGCCCTGTGCGGTGGTCAATTGGTGCTCCAACGGTCGGTCAGCTTGAAGTACAGCCAGCTCAGGATGCCGAGGAAGATCGCGAGCATCAGGCTGAGCGCGGTCGCCTCGCCGTACGCGCCGCCGAGGCTGTTCTGGAACGCGTAGCGGTAGATGAGCAGCAGCACGGTGAGCGTCGCGTTGTTCGGCCCGCCGCCCGTGAAGAGGAACGGCTCGAGGAACACCTGCGCGGTCCCGATGACCTGCAGGATCAGCATGATGAAGAGGATGCCCCGCAGCTGCGGCAGCGTGACGTGCCAGATCTTCCGCCAGATGCCGGCGCCGTCGACCTCGGCCGCGTCGTAGAGCTCCGGCGGCACCGCGATGAGCGCCGCGAGGTAGATGATGATCGAACCGCCGGCCGCGGCCCAGGTCGCCTCGATCACGAGGGACGGCATCGCGGTCGCCGACGACTGCAGCCACGGCTGCGGCGGGATCCCGACCCAGCCGAGGATCGTGTTGAAGACGCCGTCGGGCGACGCGTTGAAGAACACCTTCCAGAGCAGCACCGCGACGACGGGCGGCACGACGACCGGCAGGTAGGCGAGCGCGCTGTAGAGTCCCTTGCCGCGGCGGACCTCGCTCATGAGGACGGCCATGATGATCGGCAGCGGGAACCCGAACACGAGCGCGAGCAGCGCGAAGTAGAGCGTGTTGAGCACGGCCGTGCCGAGGTTCGGGTCCCCGAGCACGTTCGCGAAGTTGTCGAGGCCGACGAAGGTCGCGGGCGTGACGAGGTTCGTCTTCTGGAAGCTCATGACGACCGCCTGGACGATCGGGCCCCAGCTGAACACGGCGAAGACCACGAGCATGGGCGCGAGGAACGCGAGGTTCCAGATCCCGCCGCCGCGGACCCAGGTCATCGGGGTGCGGCGCCGGCGGCGCGTCGGGGGCGGGGTGGGCGGTGCGGCGGCCGGGTCGGCCGCGACCGCCGGTTCACGGGTCATCGTCATCGGTGCTCCTCGGTTCGAAGCCGGTGGTCGAGTAGCGCCGTCGCGGAGCGGCGACGCGTATCGAGACCTGGGGGGCGGGTCTCGATACGCGTCCGACTCCGTCGGGCGGCTCCTCGACCACCGGGGCGGGTTACTCGTCGAGCAGGGCCTGCGCGTCGACGTCGACCTGCTGCAGCAGCGCATCGACATCGGCGCTCTGGTCCGTCAGGACCGCCTGCACGAGGTTGTCCATGAGCGCGTAGATGGGCTGGGTCTTGCCCTTGAACTCGCCGACCGGGGTCTGCTCGAAGATGCCCTCGGTGAAGCCGGTCATCTGGTCGAGCGGGACGTTGATGTAGTCCTGGATCCACTCGCGCGACTGGAGGTACGTCTCCTGGTCGAGCACCGGGAGCACGGGCGTGCCGACGGCCTGGTCGGAGGCGGCGAGCGCCTTCGCGTCGGCGACGGCGGCATCCTCGTCCAGGAGCTTCTGCATGTAGTACCAGTCGACCCACTTGACCGCGGCCGCCTTGGTCTCGTCGTCGAGCGTCGGCGGGAGCACCGCGATGTCGCCGCCGCCCAGCACGCCGCCGCCGTCCTCCGTCGGGATGACGGTGAGGCCGTAGATCGCCGGGTCCATGCCGAAGTCGCGCACGAGCGCGGTGTAGACGTCGGAACCCGAGGTGTACATGCCGATGTTGCCGGCCGCGAACTCCTGGTTGATGCTGCCCCAGTCGAGGTCGAAGGTCGCGCCCATCGAGTCGTCCTCCCAGCGGAGGTCGTGCAGGAACTCGAGCGTCGCCTTGGTGGCGTCGTTGTCGATCGTCGAGGTGTAGCTGCCGTCGCCGTTGTCGGTCTGGAGCGACGCGCCGCGCGAGTCCGCCTGCACCGAGAGCTGCCATCCGCCCGTGTTGCCGGTCGCCATGGTCGCGTAGCCGGCCTTGCCGGTCTTCTCGGCGATGACCTTCGCGTCCTCGCGGACCTCGTCCCACGTGGTCGGCGGCTGGTCGGGGTCGAGGCCGGCCTCCTCGAACAGGGCGCGGTTGTAGTGCAGGCCGTTGGCATACGCCTGGCGCGGGAAGCCGTAGATCTTGCCGTCCGAACCCGTGACCTCCTCGAGGATGATCGGGTTGAACTTGTCGGCGTACCCGAGCTCCTTCAGCTCGTCGGTCACGTCCATGAGCTGGCCGTTCTCGAGCAGCGTCTTCGAGTCGGTGAACGGCACGGTGAAGACGTCGGGGAGGCTGCCGCCCGCGAGCTGGGCCGCGAACGTCGGGGCCGTCCACTCGTACTCGACGCCCACGACGTCGATGTCGGGGTTCGCCTTCTCGAACTGCTTCTCCTGCTCGGCGAACGCGTCGTACGCGGCCTGGTCGGCCCCGGGCGGGAAGGTGGCGACGCGGAGCTCGAGCTTGCCGTCGTCGGCGGCGCCCGAGCTGCAGGCGGCGAGGGCGCCGACCATCGCCAGCGCGGCGATGCCCGCGAGCGCGGCGGTGCGTGGTGACTTCATTGTCCAGTCCTTTCGGTGCTGTGTTCAGGTGTGGTGCGGTGGGAAGCGCCGCGGGGTCGCCGCGGCCTGCACGGTCAGCCCCGGGTTCGGAGCCAGGCCGTAGCGTCGGTGGGGAGTCGGCCGCCCTCCAGGGCCGTACTCGCGATGAGGATGCGGTGGTGGTCGGGCAGGTCGATCGCGGACGGTCCGAGGTTCACGACGCACGCGATCTCGTCGTCGCCGTCGCCACGCCGGAAGGCGAGCACGTCGTCGCCGAGGTCGAGCCAGCCGATGGGTCCGTCGCCGAGCGCGGCCTCGCGCTTCCGGATGCGCAGCGCCTGCCGGTAGAGCCAGAGCATCGAGCCGGGGTCGGCCTCCTGCGCCTGCACGCTGAGCGCGGCCCACGCGTCGGGCTGCGGCAGCCACGGCGCCGCACTCGACCCGTCGGGGCTGAACCCGTACGGGGCGGCGGCCCCGCGCCACGGCAGCGGGACGCGGCATCCGTCACGTCCGGGGTCCACCCCGCCCGAGCGGAAGTGCATCGGGTCGTCGAGCACCTCGCGTGGCAGCTCGACCTCCGCGAGGCCGAGCTCGTCGCCCTGGTAGAGGTACAGCGATCCCGGGAGGGCCGCCGTGAGCAGCGCCGCGGCGCGGGCGCGCCGGGTGCCGAGCTCGAGGTCGGTCGGCGTGCCGAACCGCTTCTTCGCGAACGCGAAGCTCGAGTCCTCGCGCCCGTAGCGCGTGACCGGCCGGGTGACGTCGTGGTTCGAGAGCACCCACGTGCTCGGGGCGCCGACGGGCGCGTGCGCCGAGAGCATGAGCTCGATCGAGGAGCGCAGTTCCGCGGCATCCCAGGGGCGCGACATGAAGTCGAAGTTGAACGCGGTGTGCATCTCGTCGGGTCGCAGGTAGGCCGCGAAGCGGGCGGCATCCGGCACCCAGACCTCGCCGACCAGCACGCGCGTGCCGTCGTACTCGTCGGCGATGCGCCGCCAGGCCCGGTACACGTCGTGCACCTCGTCGCGGTCCTCGGTGGGGTGCTGCCCGGCCGCGACGACCTCGGGCACCTCGGGCAGGGTCGGGTCCTTGATGAGCAGGCCCGCCGAGTCGATCCGGACGCCCGCGACGCCGCGGTCGAACCAGAACCGCAGGATGTCCTCGTGCTCGGCGCGCACGTCGGGGTGGTTCCAGTTCAGGTCGGGCTGCTCGGGCGTGAAGAGGTGCAGGTACCACTCGCCCGGCGTGCCGTCGGGGTTCGTCGTGCGGGCCCACGTGTCGCCCTGGAAGTTCGAGATCCAGTTGGTCGGCATCTCGTCGCCGTGCTCGCCCTTGCCGGGGTGGAACCAGAACCGCTCGCGCTCGGGGCTGCCGGGCCCGGCGGCGAGCGCGGCCTGGAACCACGGATGCTCCGAGCTGATGTGGTTCGGGACGATGTCGATGATCGTGCGGATGCCGAGTTCGAGGGCCTCGGCGATCAGCTGCTCGGCATCCTCGAGCGTGCCGAAGGCGGGGTGGATGTCCCGGTAGTCGGCGACGTCGTAGCCGCCGTCGGCGAGGGGGCTCGGGTACCAGGGGTTGAACCAGAGCGCGTCGACGCCGAGCTCCTTGAGGTAGCCGAGCCGGCTGCGGACACCGCGCAGGTCGCCCGTGCCGTCGCCGTTCGAGTCCGCGAAGCTGCGCACGTACACCTGGTAGATGACGGCGCTGCGCCACCACTCGCTGTCGGCGACGAGCGCGGCTGGCAGGTGCGCGGTGTCGGTGAGTGGCTGGGTCACGCTGGCGGTCTCCTCGAAGCGGCTGCGCGCCGGATTCGGGCTGACCCCGGCGTCTCGAGCCACAACGTACGGATAGCAACAGGATGACGCAACTTTTCAACATCTGCCGTCGTGTTTGCGATGACTTGCGTTCAGTTGCGGATGTCGCTTGCCAATCCCTTGCGCGGATCCGGTCGTCGAGGACCGCCCGGCCGACGGCCGGACGCGGTCCGAGACTAGGTCGGAGCGGCGGCCCGGCTCAGCCCTGCGGTGCCGGCCCGCTCGACCCGCGCACCACGAGCTCGGGTGCGAAGAGCACCTCGTCGCCGATGCGGAGGTCGCTGGACATCTGCCGCAGGAGGAGCTCCAGGATCATCCGGCCCATCGCCTCGATGGGCTGGCGGACGGTCGTGAGCGGGGGCTCGGTGCAGTTCATCAAGGCCGAGTCGTCGTAGCCGATCACCGAGACGTCCTCGGGCACGCGGAGCCCGGCGCGCCGGACCGCCCGCACGGCGCCGAGCGCCATCGGGTCGCTCGCGCAGACGATACCGGTCACGCCCGCGGCGAGCAGCCGCGTCGCCGCGGTCTGCCCGGACTCGAGGGAGTACAGCGAATGCACCACCTGCTCGTCGTCGAGCGCGAGCCCGTGCCGCGCGGCCATCGCGATCGCGGCCGCGTGCTTCCGCTGCGACGGCACGTGGTCGCGCGGGCCCAGCAGGATGCCGATGCGCCGGTGTCCGAGCTGCACGAGATGCCCGAACGCCTGCTCCATGGAGACGGCGTCGTCGCACGAGACGGTCGCGAACCCGAGCCCGTCGATCGGCGCGTTGACGAGCACCGTGGGCAGGTTGAGCTCGGTGATGCGGGCGTAGTGCTCGTGCGAGGCATCCGCCTGCGCGTACGCGCCGCCGGCGAAGATCACGCCCGACACCTGCTGGTGCAGCAGGAGCTCGACGTAGTCCGACTCGCTGATCCCGCCCGCCGACTGGATGCAGAGCACCGGCGTGAACCCGTTCTGCGCGAGCCCGCCTCCGATCGCCTCGGCGAGCGCGGGGAAGATCGGGTTCTGCAGCTCGGGCATCACGAGCCCGACGAGCCGGGCCCGTTCACCCCGCAGCTTGGTGGGGCGCTCGTACCCGAGCACGTCGAGCGCCGTCAGCACGGCTTCACGGGTCGACTGGGAGACTCCGGGCTTGCCGTTGAGCACCCGGCTCACGGTCGCCTCGCTGACTCCGACCTTCCGTGCGACATCCGCAAGCCGTCTCGACATGGGCGCAATCGTACGCGCGCGAACGCAAGAACTCGACAACCCGACGTCGGGCGTTGCGCCGACTACCATGCGGACATGGGCCGATTGATCTACAACTCCTCCTCACGCGAACTCGACATCGACGACCGCGTGCTCGCCCACCTGCGGTTCGCGATCCTCAACAAGCTGCGCCGCTCCGAGAGCTTCGCGATGACCTGGGAGCACGGCGTCGAGAACGGAAGCGGGCGCACGACGATCTGGCTGCACCCGTCGATCCCGCTGCAGTTCGTGTTCAGCGGGAACCGCCCCCCGAAGCTGAACCGGCTCTGGATCGAGCAACTCCTCCTGACGGCCAACAGCGCGTCGGGGCTGCACTACGTGCCCGAGCCCGATCAGACCGACGAGCTCGACGCGGACTGAGCTCGCTCAGTCCACCGCCTCCATCTGCGTGCGGATGTACCCGCGCTCGTGCTCGTTCAAGTGCCCGGGTACGGGCGCCGAGGCATCCGCGCCGACCGCCTCGGTGATCTCGGCGATCACGATCGCGTCGAGTTCGCCGTCGCCCTCCATCGCCTCGAGCACGCGGTGTCGCGCGTCGATCGACAGTCGCGGCCACCACCGCTCGATCGGGATCCGTCCCTCCGCGTGTTCGCTCATCGGTCCCCCTCCTTCGATCGCGTACCGCCGCGCCGCGCGCGCCGCCGTCAGCCGCCCTGGGTGACGGTCGCCTCGCGCACCTCCTGGGTCGCCGCCACGGTGGGCTCGGTGTCGAGGTGCTCGGAGATGAGCTGGATGCCCCCGGTCGAGTTCGCCGAGCGCATCAGTTCCTCGATCCACTCGCGGCTGAGGTCGGGGGCGACCGGCTCGTCGAACACGAAGCGGAGCGGGATCGACGGGCTCAGCCAGAGCGTCGAACGCCCACGCGGCTGGTCGTCGTCGTGCTGCCAGGAGAGCGTGAACGATTCCCCCCTCCGCAGCTTCGTCACGATCGCGATCTTCAGGTGGGCGAGCGCACGATCCTCGATCCCGATCGGCGTGCCCGAGTCTCCGTAGTACAGCGTTCCCACGCTTCGAAGATACGCTCCCGAGCGGCGTTCGGCACCATTCCCGAGTCGATCCCGTCGCGCGCCGACGACGCTCCGGACACGACGCGACGGGCGCCCCGAAGGACGCCCGTCGCGGAGTCGGAGGCGACCGGCGGAACCGGTCGGCACCTCGTGTCAGACGGCTCGCTTCCCGCCGCCGATGTAGCGGACCAGGAAGACGATCACGGCGATGATCGCAAGCGCGATCCCGACCCAGATCAGGAAGCTCAGGGTCGGCGCGAGGCCGCCCGTGATGAGCAGGACGACCGCCGCGATGGCGATGATGGCGACGAGGATGTTCATGGCATGCTCCTTCGGAGTCCCCGACGCACGACGAGGATGTCGACGAGGCGGGCCGGCCGTTCGAGGCCGGGGCGGAGGGCGCGATCGGCGTCCTCGTTGTCGACGCTACGCCGTTCCGGAGCGCAGGCGGGAGGGCTTGACGCGGTGTTCCGCGGGGTGCTATCCGCACGGACGCGCACCATGCGGGGGCGCTGTCAACCCGTTGAGCCGTCCCGTCGTCGCGCCTACCGTCGTGCATGGAGGAAGGGGGGGCTCCGATGCATGACGACCGTCTCGTCGATCCCACCACCAAGCACACGACCACGCCGTTCCCGAGCCAGCAGCAGGGACCCCCGGGCCTCACCATGGAGATGCGTCCGCTCCCGGACCACGGCGAGTACACCTATCGGGGCAGCGGGCGCCTCGCCGGCCGACGGGCGCTGATCACCGGTGGCGACTCGGGGATCGGCCGCGCGACCGCCATCGCCTTCGCCCGGGAGGGCGCCGACGTGGCGATCTCCTACCTCCCCGAGGAGGAGGACGACGCCGTGGAGACGGCGCGCTGGATCGAGGATGCCGGGCGGACCCCGCTCCTGATGCCCGGCGACCTGCGCGACGAGGGCTTCTGCGCCTTCGTCATCGCCCGGACGCGTTCCACGTTCGGCGGCCTCGACCTGCTCGTGCTGAACGCGGCGCACCAGCGCGACCGGGGCGGGATCAGCGAGATCCCGACCGCCGACCTCGAGCACGTCGTGCGCGTGAACCTGTTCGCACCCGTGTTCCTCGCCCGTGCCGCGGTGCCGACGATGCAACCCGGTTCGAGCATCATCACGACCACGTCGATCCAGGGGTTCGACCCGTCGAGCCGGCTCGTCGACTACGCCATGACGAAGGCCGCGCTCGTCGCGTTCACGAAGGCCCTGGCCGAGGAGCTCGGGCCGAGGGGCATCCGCGTGAACGCGGTCGCGCCGGGCCCGATCTGGACGCCGCTCATCCCGGCGACGGGCTGGCCCGAGCACCTGCCGGAGTTCGGGAAGGACACCCCGCTGGGGCGGGCCGGGCAGCCGGCCGAACTCGCCGGCGCCTACGTGTACCTCGCGTCCGATGACGCGTCGTACGTCTCGGGTGCGATCCTCCCGGTCACCGGGGGGCGCACGCTCTGAGGCATCCATCGCCCTGCGTCCGACGAAGAGGGACGAAGCACAGAGAGAGGAGGCCGGACATGCCCGGCAACCGGAACCGGTCCCTGAAGGACCCGGAGCTCTACGAGGAACTCCGCGACGAGGGCGCGTCGAAGGAGAAGGCGGCGCGCATCTCGAACGCGGCCGCCGCACGCGGTCGCAGCGAGGTCGGCCGGAAGGGCGGCGAGTCGGGCTCGTACGACGACTGGACCGTCCCCGAGCTGAAGCGGCGCGCGAAGGAACTCGGACTCACCGGGTACAGCGGCAAGCGCAAGTCCGAGTTGGTCACCGCGCTGCGGAACCACTGAGGCGCACGCGTGCCGCGCCTGCGACGAGTCGAGCCGTACGTCTCGCCCGGCTACCGGCGCGTTCGCCGCGGGACCGGCTTCGCCTACATCCACGCCGACGGCGGCCTCGCCGGGCGGGCGGAGCGGCAGCGCATCGCCGACCTGGCGGTGCCGCCCGCCTGGAAGGACGTCTGGATCTCGGATGCCGCGAACGCCCACCTGCTCGCGGTCGGCGTCGACGCAGCGGGCCGTCACCAGTACCTCTACCACCCGGCGTGGCGCGCGCGGCAGGACGAGCAGAAATTCGAGCGGATGACCCGCCTCGCACTCTCCCTGCCGGCCGCGCGGCGCACCGTCGCGCGCGACCTGGCGCTCGACGACCTCTCGCGCGAACGCGTCCTCGCCGCCGCCTTCCGGACGCTCGACCTGGGCGCCATCCGCATCGGCTCGGAGGAGGCGCTGGTCGAGGCGCGCACGCGCGGGCTGACCACGCTGCTCGTGCGCAACGCGGCCGTCTCCGGCGACACGGTCGAGTTGCGGTTCCGCGCGAAGGGCGGCGTCGCGCAGCGCGTTGCCCTCGTGGACGCCCCGCTGGCCGGCTTCGTGACGGCGAACACGGCACGCTCGGCCGCCGCGCGCCTGTACGCCTGGCGAGGCGCCGGCCGCATGCGATCGGCCGTCGCGTCCGACGTCAACGACGACATCCGCGAACGGACCGGCGGCGAGTTCACCGCGAAGGACTTCCGCACGCTGCGCGGCACGATCGTCGCCGCGCAGGCGCTCGCGGAGGTCGGCCGGAACGCCGTGCCGACCGCGAGGGCGCGGGCGGCCGCGGTGCGCGACGCGATCGCCGCCGCCGCCGACGCACTCGGGAACACGCCGGCGATCGCGAAGGCGAGCTACGTCGACCCGCGCATCGTCGGCGCGTTCGAGGCCGGTCGCGTGCTGTCCCGGCGCGGTTCGCCCGAGCGCGCGCTGCTGGACCTGCTCGCGATCGACGACGCCTCGACCGTCGACGGGTGACGTGCCCGGTGTCCCAGCGCGGTCCGGAGCGGGACGCGGGGGCGCGGCGACTCCGGGTCAGGGCTCCCGGCGGATCTCGCCGGGCTCTCGATCGGGCCGGATGCCCCGCCACCGCGGGTGCCGCGCGACGCCGGTCGACGTCCACTCGCCGAACTCGATCTCGCCCACGACGGTCGGACGCACCCACTGCGCGTCGGCCGCGTCCGCGGCCGGCACCGCGACGAAGGGCGAGGCATCCGTCTCGAGCGGGATGAGCAGGCCCGCCAGTGTCGCGAGTGCCTGCTGCGACAGCCCGCTGCCGACCCGGCCCGAGTACTCCAGCCGGCCGTCCGGGGCGGGGATCCCGACGAGGAGCGAGCGGATGCGACCGGTGGTCCGCTCGTCGCCGCGTCGGTAGCCGCCCACCACGACCTCCTGCGTGCGTGTGAGCTTGAGCTTCACCCACTCGTCGCTGCGCATCCCGGGCCGGTATCGCGAACCCCGCCGCTTCGCGACCACACCCTCGAGGCCGAGCCGCCGGGCCTCCTCGAGCGCCTCCGCCGGCGTGCCGTCCGCGAGCGCGGGCACCTCGACGGGCACCCCGGACCCCGGGCGCACGAGATGCTCGAGCCGTTCGCGCCGACGCTCCCACGGCTCGTCGACCGTGGACATGCCCGCGACCTCGAGCACGTCGAAGAGCAGCAGTCGAACCGGCACGGATGCCTCGAGCCCGGCGATCTCGCGCGGGCCGGCGAGGTTCATCCGCGGCTGCAACCGCTCGAAGCTGGGCCGGCCGGCGTCGTCCAGGGCGACGAGCTCGCCGTCCACGAGCGCGTCGGCACGGAGTGCGGTCGCGAGTCCGGCGAGTTCGGGGTACCGCGCGGTCTCGTCCCGTCCGGAGCGGCTGACCAGCCGGACCGCTCCGCCGTCGGTCCTCGCGAGCAGGCGGATGCCGTCCCACTTCCATTCGAGCGCCCAGTCGGGCCCGCCGACGAGGCCCGGCTTGCCCGGGCTCGCGAGCATCGGCCTCGCCTCGACCGTGCCGATCGAGGGCGCGCCGGCGGCCGCGGCTGCCACGGCCGTCGAGCCCGATGCAACCGGCTCGGCCGGTGTCTCCGACCCCGGCGGCCGCTGCCCCGAAACCGGCTGAGCCGGTGTCCGGATCCGCGGCGCGTCCCCGGCGCCCGCGCCGACCGGGGACGCCGCCGCAGCCGCACCCCGCTGATCCTTCATCCGGTGCAGCAGCCAGCTCGACTTCTCGCCCTGCCCGTCGGTGCGGATGAGCGCGATCCGCACGGCGCCGAGCGGCCCGCCGGGCATCCCGCGCAGCGTCGCGATCACCTCGTCGTCGCGCCACTTCTCGAGGTCGTAGGTCCCGGTGTCCCAGACCGTCATCGACCCGGCGCCGTACTCGCCCGTCGGGATCGTCCCCTCGAACGTCAGGTACTCGATCGGGTGGTCCTCGGTCTGCACGGCGAGGTGGTTCACGCCGGCCGAGTCCGGCACGCCCTTCGGCACGGCCCAGCTCTTCAGCACGCCGTCGCGCTCGAGCCGCACGTCGTGGTGGTGCGCCCGCGCGTGGTGGTCCTGGATCACGAATCGCGGCGCCCCCTCGGCCTCGATCCCCCACTGGGAGTCCGGCATCGGCTCGGGCGTGCCGCCCGCGCGCCGCATCGCCAGGTAGGCCGCGAGCGGCCCCTCGCCGCCGGCGCGCGAGATCGGCGCGAACGGGTCGAGCCCCGACGCGAGCCGCGCCAGGACCTCGGATGCCTCGAGGTGCCCGAGCGCGGGGTCGTCGAGTTCGTCCCACGTGCGCGGTGCCGCGACCGTCGGTCGGCTGCGCCCGCGGAGCGAGTACGGCGCGATCGTGGTCTTGTTGGCGTTGTTCTGGCTCCAGTCGATCAGGATCCGCCCCGCGCGGATCGCCTTCCGCATGCTCGAGACGACCAGATCGGGATGGTCCGCTTCGAGCGCGCGCGCGAGTTCGTGCGCGATCTCGGACGCCTGCTGCGACGTCTGCCCGCCGGTGAGCGCGGCGTACAGGTGCAGGCCCTTGCTGCCGCTGGTCACCGGAACGGGCGCGAGACCGATGGGCTCGAGGATGTCCCGCACCAACCGGGCGACTTCGGCGCATTCGGCGAGCCCCATGCCCTCCCCGGGGTCGAGGTCGAACACGAGTCGGTCGGGGTTCGACGGCCGTCCCTGCGGGTCGAACCGCCACTGCGGCACGTGGAGCTCGAGGGCCGCGAGCTGGGCGAGCCACACCAGCGTGGCCCGGTCGCCGGCGATCGGATACCGCTTCGGCCCGTCCGAGTGCTCGATCCGTTCGCTCCGCACCCAGTCGGGCGCGTGGTCGGCGAGGTTCTTCTCGAAGAACGGCTGCGCCGGGGCATCCGCCGTGCCGACGCCGTGCACCCAGCGCTTGCGCGTGATGGGCCGGCCAGCGACGACGGGCACCATTGCGGCGGCGACCTCGGCGTAGTACGCGATGACCTCGCCCTTGGTCATGCCCGTCTCGGGATACATGACCTTGTCGAGGTTGGTCAGGCGGAGCGTCCGCCCATCCACCTCGACGAGTCGCCGCTCACCCTCGGCCATGTCGCTATCCTGCCCCATGGCCTGCCGCCACGGGGTTCCCTCTCGGCACGCGCGGGTGTGTACTGAGGGGATGCGAGCCGTCTGGAAGGGTGCGGTCACATTCGGACTCGTGAACGTGCCCGTGAAGTTGTACAGCGCCACCGAGGATCACGACGTGTCCCTGCATCAGGTGCACGCCTCCGACGGCGGGCGGATCCGGTACCAGCGCGTCTGCGAGATCGACGGCGAGGTCGTGCCGTACCAGGACATCGACAAGGCGTACGACGACGGTGAACGCACCGTGGTGATCACCGACCAGGACCTGAAGGCACTGCCCTCGGAGCGGAGCCGGGAGATCGAGGTCGTCGAGTTCGTGCCGCGCGAGCAGATCGATCCGATCATGTTCGACAAGAGCTACTACCTCGAGCCCGACTCGGCGTCGTCGAAGGCCTACGTGCTGTTGCGTGAAGCGCTCGAGTCGACTGACCGCGTCGCGGTCGTGCAGATGGCGCTCCGGCAGAAGACGCGCCTCGCGGCGCTGCGCGTGCGCGGCGACGTCCTCGTCGTGCAGACGCTCCTCTGGGCGGACGAGGTCCGCGCGGCCGCATTCCCCTCCCTCGAGGCGGACGTGAAGATCTCGCCGAAGGAGCTCGACCTCTCGAAGCAGCTCGTCGAAAGCCTGGTGGCCGATTTCGAGCCCGAGAAGTTCGTGGACGCGTACCAGCACGAGTTGCGCACGCTGATCACGGCGAAGCTGGAGCAGGGCGACTCGATCGACACCGCGGCGACGTTCGGAGAGCGTCCCGAGGAGGCCGGCGGCGCCGAGGTGATCGACCTCATGGAGGCGTTGCGCCAGTCGATCGCCGCGAAGCGCGGCGATCGCGCGGGCGACTCCGGCACTCCCGCAGCGGGCGGGAAGAAGGCGAAGGATGCCTCCAAGCCCGCAGCGCGGGCGAAGAAGAAGGCGGCTTCCTGACGATCGGAGCGACCGTCAGCCGGTGAACGTCATCTCGTGAACGCCGGAGGCGGTGGACGTCGGGCGCGTTCGGGCGCGTTCACTCGGCGAAACGTCATTCGGGCGCGCAGAGCCCGGTGATGTTCACCGCAGCCGCCTGGATCCCCTCCTGCTGCTCGGCCATCGCGTCGGCGTCGGACTCGGGCGCTTCTTCGGCTTCCGGGTCCGGTGTCGGGAGCGTCCCCGCGTACTCGATGGCGCCCTGGATCCGGTCGTCGAGGTCGGTGAGCGCTTGCGCGACGTCATCGTTCTCGGCATCGGCTTCGAGCGCGGTCACGCGTTCGGACAGCCCTTCGAGGTACTCGGTGAGCGCGGCGGGATCCTTGAGCGTCGCGATGGCATTCTGTGCGCCATTCGAGACATCGCGCACTTCGACGCGGATGGCCTCGCAGCCGGCAGCGCCGCCCGAGGCCGTGTCGTCACCACCGCTCGGGCTGCAGCCTGCGAGGAGCGCAGCTCCAGCGAGCACGACGACGGTGGATGCGAAGATTCGGTGCATGGTGTTCCCCCGGACTACCAGACTGACCCGCAGAGTCTAGCGACGTCGCCCGATACCCTCCACCGCAGCACCGTGCGGACGTGTTAATCGCAGAAGAGCCGCCCCGTGTGGGGCGGCTCTTCTGGAATGGGTGTTCGGCGGTGTCCTACTCTCCCACAGGGTCGCCCCTGCAGTACCATCGGCGCTGCGAGTCTTAGCTTCCGGGTTCGGAATGTGTCCGGGCGTTTCCCTCGCGCTATGGCCGCCGAAACTCTGTCACCACATCACCCCACGTGTTGGGGGTGTGGTTGGTCTCGGTGCCCCCCAAACCCAAGCACCGTGGTGGTGGGGTGGGGGTGTGTCGTTATGTTGTTGTGTGTTCGCCTGTCGGGAACCACATGGTGGACGCGAGTCATCAGGGCCACGCACACGGCCTTTACTTGAATGAGTTCAAATCGTGTGTGTGTAGTGATAGTCAAGTTATCGGCTTATTAGTACCGGTCAGCTGCACGGGTCGTTAGTCCCCGCTTCCACATCCGGCCTATCAACCCAGTCGTCTACTGGGAGCCTCTCCCCCGAAGGGATGGAAATCTCATCTCGAGGCCGGCTTCCCGCTTAGATGCTTTCAGCGGTTATCCATCCCGAACGTAGCTAACCAGCGGTGCTCCTGGCGGAACAACTGGCACACCAGAGGTTCGTCCAACCCGGTCCTCTCGTACTAGGGTCAGATCCTCTCAAATTTCCTGCGCGCGCAGAGGATAGGGACCGAACTGTCTCACGACGTTCTAAACCCAGCTCGCGTACCGCTTTAATGGGCGAACAGCCCAACCCTTGGGACCTACTCCAGCCCCAGGATGCGACGAGCCGACATCGAGGTGCCAAACCATGCCGTCGATATGGACTCTTGGGCAAGATCAGCCTGTTATCCCCGAGGTACCTTTTATCCGTTGAGCGACAGCGCTTCCACAAGCCACTGCCGGATCACTAGTCCCGACTTTCGTCCCTGCTCGACCTGTCAGTCTCACAGTCAAGCTCCCTTGTGCACTTACACTCGCCACCTGATTGCCAACCAGGTTGAGGGAACCTTTGGGCGCCTCCGTTACTCTTTGGGAGGCAACCGCCCCAGTTAAACTACCCACCAGGCACTGTCCCTGAACCGGATCACGGTTCGAAGTTAGATATCCAGAGTGACCAGAGTGGTATTTCAACAATGACTCCACGAACACTGGCGTGCCCGCTTCAAAGTCTCCCACCTATCCTACACAAGCCACACCGAACACCAATACCAAGCTGTAGTAAAGGTCACGGGGTCTTTCCGTCCTTCTGCGCGTAACGAGCATCTTTACTCGTAATGCAATTTCGCCGAGTTCGCGGTTGAGACAGCTGGGAAGTCGTTACGCCATTCGTGCAGGTCGGAACTTACCCGACAAGGAATTTCGCTACCTTAGGATGGTTATAGTTACCACCGCCGTTTACTGGGGCTTAAATTCTCAGCTTCGCCTTGCGGCTAACCGGTCCTCTTAACCTTCCAGCACCGGGCAGGCGTCAGTCCGTATACATCGTCTTGCGACTTGGCACGGACCTGTGTTTTTAGTAAACAGTCGCTTCCCACTGGTCTCTGCGGCCCTGCAGCGCTTCCTGGAGCAAGTCCATTCACGCCTTAGGCCCCCCTTCTCCCGAAGTTACGGGGGCATTTTGCCGAGTTCCTTAACCACGATTCTCTCGATCTCCTTGGTATTCTCTACCTGACCACCTGAGTCGGTTTGGGGTACGGGCGGCTGGAACCTCGCGTCGATGCTTTTCTCGGCAGCATAGGATCACCCACTTTTCATCCGCATCGCGTCTCAGCCTGTATGAGTCGCGGATTTGCCTACGACTCGGCCTACACGCTTGCCCCGGGTCAACCATCGCCCGGGTTGGGCTACCTTCCTGCGTCACACCTGTTAATACGCTCACCGCACCAGACCGGTTCCCACGCTCCCCACCACGATGCACCCCGAAGGGCGCGGTGTGATGGTTCGGATGGTTAGCATTACTGGATTGGCGTGGGCGGTTCTTCGCCGGTACGGGAATATCAACCCGTTGTCCATCGACTACGCCTGTCGGCCTCGCCTTAGGTCCCGACTTACCCAGGGCAGATTAGCTTGACCCTGGAACCCTTGGTCTTCCGGAGGACGGGTTTCTCACCCGTCTTTCGCTACTCATGCCTGCATTCTCACTCGTGTGCCGTCCACGGCTGGTTTCCACCGCCGCTTCACCCGGCACACGACGCTCTCCTACCCATCCACACGACTGGACCACGAAGGCCTATCGAATATGCGAATGCCACGACTTCGGTGGCGTGCTTGAGCCCCGTTACATTGTCGGCGCGGAATCACTTGACCAGTGAGCTATTACGCACTCTTTCAAGGGTGGCTGCTTCTAAGCCAACCTCCTGGTTGTCTGTGCAACTCCACATCCTTTCCCACTTAGCACGCGCTTAGGGACCTTAGTCGGTGGTCTGGGTTGTTTCCCTCTCGACGATGAAGCTTATCCCCCACCGTCTCACTGCTGCGCTCTCACTTACCGGCATTCGGAGTTTGGCTGACGTCAGTAACCTGTTGGGGCCCATCGGCCATCCAGTAGCTCTACCTCCGGCAAGAAACACGCAACGCTGCACCTAAATGCATTTCGGAGAGAACCAGCTATCACGAAGTTTGATTGGCCTTTCACCCCTATCCACAGCTCATCCCCTCCATTTTCAACTGAAGTGGGTTCGGTCCTCCACGACGTCTTACCGTCGCTTCAACCTGGCCATGGATAGATCACTTCGCTTCGGGTCTAGGACCTGCGACTCAAAACGCCCTATTCAGACTCGCTTTCGCTACGGCTACCCCACACGGGTTAACCTCGCCACAGATCACTAACTCGCAGGCTCATTCTTCAAAAGGCACGCTGTCACCCCAACAAGGAGGCTCCAACGGTTTGTAAGCAAACGGTTTCAGGTACTATTTCACTCCCCTCCCGGGGTACTTTTCACCTTTCCCTCACGGTACTTGTCCGCTATCGGTCATCTGGGAGTATTTAGGCTTACCAGGTGGTCCTGGCAGATTCACACGGGATTTCTCGGGCCCCGTGCTACTTGGGATCCCTCTCCGGGCTGCGTGAAGTTTCGGCTACGGGACTCACACCCACTCCGGTCCGGCTTTCAATCCGGTTCGCCTACCACACGCACGTCACCGTGGCTGTTCGGCAGAACAGCCCGAAAGGTCCCACAACCCCGACCATGCAACCCCTGCCGGGTATCACACATGACCGGTTTGGCCTCTTCCGCTTTCGCTCGCCACTACTCACGGAATCACGGTTGTTTTCTCTTCCTGTGGGTACTGAGATGTTTCACTTCCCCACGTTCCCTCTACCCGCCCTATATATTCAGGCGGGAGTCACCAGGTCACCACGAAGGGCCTGGCGGGGTTTCCCCATTCGGAAATCCTCGGATCAAAGCTCGTTTATCAACTCCCCGAGGCTTATCGCAGATTACGACGTCCTTCTTCGGCTCCAGATGCCAAGGCATCCACCGTTTGCTCTTAAAAACTTGAAATCACATGAGTTTCAGAAACCACCACCCCGAAGGGCAGCGGTGACCAATGATCGTCAGAGCACCACCCGAAGGCGATGCCCAGAACAATCTTGTGAAACACACACCACCACCCCGAAAGACGATGATGCGAGTTTCTAAGATGCTCGCGTCCACTATGTAGTTCTCAACAGACGACCAGAACCCCCGACCCACCAGCACACAGCCGGCATCGCGAAGGCCTGAAGAAGTCCAGCCCCACACCCCCACAGGGGTGCGACGCCCGGTCCCTCAGGACCCAACAGCGTGCAACGTACCAACCTCCACGACCCGACCCGTTCCAACCCCCCGAAGAAGGCGTACTAGAACCAGACCACATCAGCCGGCACCTACGTTCAATGTTCCACCCATGAGCACCCAGCGAGAACGTTCGTCTCGATCTGAGCCTCCTGGAACCAGCAAGCTGGCCCAGTGCTCCTTAGAAAGGAGGTGATCCAGCCGCACCTTCCGGTACGGCTACCTTGTTACGACTTAGTCCTAATCACCGATCCCACCTTCGACGGCTCCCTCCAAAAGGTTGGGCCACCGGCTTCGGGTGTTACCGACTTTCATGACTTGACGGGCGGTGTGTACAAGGCCCGGGAACGTATTCACCGCAGCGTTGCTGATCTGCGATTACTAGCGACTCCGACTTCATGAGGTCGAGTTGCAGACCTCAATCCGAACTGAGACCGGCTTTTTGGGATTCGCTCCGCCTTACGGCATCGCAGCCCTTTGTACCGGCCATTGTAGCATGCGTGAAGCCCAAGACATAAGGGGCATGATGATTTGACGTCATCCCCACCTTCCTCCGAGTTGACCCCGGCAGTCTCACATGAGTCCCCACCATTACGTGCTGGCAACATGCGACGAGGGTTGCGCTCGTTGCGGGACTTAACCCAACATCTCACGACACGAGCTGACGACAACCATGCACCACCTGCACACCAGTGTCCAAAGAGTCCCCTGTTTCCAGGGTGTTCTGGTGCATGTCAAGCCTTGGTAAGGTTCTTCGCGTTGCATCGAATTAATCCGCATGCTCCGCCGCTTGTGCGGGCCCCCGTCAATTCCTTTGAGTTTTAGCCTTGCGGCCGTACTCCCCAGGCGGGGCGCTTAATGCGTTAGCTACGACACGGAAACCGTGGAAAGGTCCCCACATCTAGCGCCCAACGTTTACGGCGTGGACTACCAGGGTATCTAATCCTGTTCGCTCCCCACGCTTTCGCTCCTCAGCGTCAGTAAGTGCCCAGAGACCTGCCTTCGCCATCGGTGTTCCTCCTGATATCTGCGCATTCCACCGCTACACCAGGAATTCCAGTCTCCCCTACACCACTCAAGTCTGCCCGTACCCACTGCAGACCAGAGGTTGAGCCTCTGGCTTTCACAGCAGACGCGACAAACCGCCTACGAGCTCTTTACGCCCAATAATTCCGGACAACGCTCGGACCCTACGTATTACCGCGGCTGCTGGCACGTAGTTAGCCGGTCCTTTTTCTCCCAGTACCGTCACCCGAAGGCTTCTTCCTGGACAAAAGAGGTTTACAACCCGAAGGCCGTCATCCCCCACGCGGCGTTGCTGCATCAGGCTTCCGCCCATTGTGCAATATTCCCCACTGCTGCCTCCCGTAGGAGTCTGGGCCGTGTCTCAGTCCCAGTGTGGCCGGTCACCCTCTCAGGCCGGCTACCCGTCGACGCCTTGGTGAGCCATTACCTCACCAACAAGCTGATAGGCCGCGAGTCCATCCCAGACCGAAAAACTTTCCACCCCCCACCATGCGATGAGAAGTCATATCCGGTATTAGCTCCGATTTCTCGGGGTTATCCCAGAGTCCAGGGCAGGTTACTCACGTGTTACTCACCCGTTCGCCACTAATCCACCCAGCAAGCTGGGCTTCATCGTTCGACTTGCATGTGTTAAGCACGCCGCCAGCGTTCGTCCTGAGCCAGGATCAAACTCTCCAAAAAAAATGGTTCCAACCAACCCCCGAAGAGGCCGGTCAGGAGTTCAAATCACTGACAGAGAAACAACTGACTCAAAAAATCAAATTGTCCATCAATCAAAGGAATCCCACCCACCCCGAAGGGCAGGCCAGGGTTCAAAAAATTGGCATTGAACATAGTGCACGCTGTTGAGTTCTCAAGAAACGGACGCACCGGGGTTTCAGCCTTTCGGCCTGCCCCCAGGGCAACCTCTCTACCTTACCACACTCTGCTGGGCTCCTGACTCGCCGCTTGGTTCCAAGTCGGCCTCGCCAGTCCGCCTGCGGGCGCCGGCGAACGGTTCCCGCGAGAGGTGGAAGATCGTCATCCGACCTGATCCCATGGCCACGCGAAGTGGTTCCGATGAGGGTCTGGATGGTCCCGCTTGAGGCCGGCGAGCTCTTCCGCTCCGCCGCACCTTTGGGGTGACGAGTGGATACTTTACGCACGGTTTCCCACCCGGTGCAAATCGGCGCATGCACCCCGGGCGTGTCGCGCGATTCACCCGGAAGCGAGGCCCCGATCGACGCCCCGTTCGACTCCGCCGATCCGCCTGCCGAGCGCTCTCGCCGCATCGCGCACCTCGGCAGCGATCACGGCGCGATCCGGGGCGGCCGCGGCTTCGAACGTGACGGCGATCGCGGCGGCGGGCCATCCGAGGTGGTCCATCACGACCGCGCCGATCGACGCGAGCCCGACCGTCACCTCGTCTTCCTCGGTCGCCAGGCCTGCGACCCGGATTCCGGCGAGGAGCGACTTGAGGCGGCCGTAGCTCCAGCCGGCCTCGGCGAACGCCGCGCGGTCGGGGTAGAGCGCGCGCAGCTGCGCGGGCGGCAGTTCGGCGAGCATCGCGCGCCCGGTCGCGGTCAGGTGGGCGGGCAGGCGCACGCCGACGTCGGACACCAGGGACGGGCGCCGGGGCGCGCGTTCCTCGACGAGGTAGAGGACGTCGCGGCCGTGCAGCACCGCGAGATGCCCGCTCTCGCCGAGGCGATCGACCAGCGCGGCGACGAGCGGGCGGCCGAGCCGGGTGAGCGGCTGCTGGCGACTGAACCCGCTCGAGAGCTCGAACGCCGCGACGCCGAGCCCGTACCTGCGCTCCTCGGGCAGGTGCACGACGAATCCGCGCTCCTGGAGGACGGCCAGCAGCTGGTAGGTCGTCGAGCGCGGCAGCTCGAGCGCGGAGGCGATCGTCGCGGCCGGGATGGGTCCGCGCTGGCGCGCGAGATGCGCGAGGATCCGCAGCACCTGATCCGCTGCCGGTACCTTCGCGCTCGGCTCGTGCGCCATCGCCCCTCCCCCCGTGGTCGGCCGGTCCCAAGCCGGGTCCGACATCGAGGCTAGTCCGGTATCCCGGACGGATGCCACGCCGAAACGGTACCGGCAGGCCCCGGTCACGAGTGGAATCGGACCCATGCGCACCATCACCACGCTGGAGCCCGTCCTCATCGGGACCGGGCCGCTCGGCATCGACGACGTCGTGGCGGTCGCCCGGCACGGGGCATCCGTCGCCCTGGATCCGACCGCGCTCGACGCGGTCGCCGCCTCCCGAGCGATCGTCGAGGCCCTGGCCGAGGATCCCGAGCCGCACTACGGCATCTCGACCGGCTTCGGCGCCCTCGCCACCACGTTCATCGAGGCCGACCGCCGAGCCCAGCTGCAGGCGAGCCTGATCCGCTCGCACGCCGCGGGCTCGGGTGCCGAGGTCGAGCGCGAGGTCGTGCGAGCCCTCATGCTGCTGCGGCTCTCGACCCTGATGACCGGCCGGACCGGCGTGCGCCGTGAGACCGTCGAGGCCTACGCCGCCGCGCTCAACGCCGGCATCACGCCCGTCGTGCGCGAGTACGGGTCGCTCGGCTGCTCGGGCGACCTCGCGCCGCTCGCGCACTGCGCGCTCGCGCTCATGGGCGAAGGCGAGGTGCGGGTCGGTGGTCTCGAGACGCGTCCGGCTTCGCCGGGCGCTCCTCGACCAACTGGAGCCGCGGCGCCGGGCACTCCTCGACCAACTGGAGCCGCGGCGCCGGGCGCTCCCGGACCAGCGGATGGTCGGATACCCGCCGCCGAGGCGCTCGCCGCCGCCGGGATCGAGCCCCTCCGACTCGTCGAGAAGGAGGGCCTCGCCCTCATCAACGGCACCGACGGGATGCTCGGGATGCTCGCGCTCGCGCTCGACGACCTGCGGATGCTCCTGACCACCGCCGACATCGCCGCGGCCCTGAGCGTCGAGGGCCTGCTCGGCACCGACGCCGTGTTCGCCGCCGACCTGCACGCCCTCCGGCCGCAGCGCGGGCAGGCGGACTCGGCGGCGAACCTCCGGCGCCTGCTCGCCGGGTCGCCGATCGTCGCGAGCCACCGGGGGTCCGAGTGCACGCGCGTGCAGGACGCCTACTCGCTGCGCTGCGCGCCGCAGGTGCACGGCGCCGCGCGGGACACGGTCGCGCACGCGGCATCCGTCGCCCTCGCCGAACTCGCGAGCGCGATCGACAACCCGGTGATCACGCCCGACGGGCGGGTCGAGTCGAACGGCAACTTCCACGGCGCGCCGATCGCGTACGTCCTCGACTTCCTCGCGATCGCGGTCGCGGACGTCGCGAGCATGTCGGAACGGCGCACCGACCGGTTCCTCGACAAGGCTCGCAGCCAGGGCCTGCCGCCGTTCCTCGCCCATGAGGCCGGCGTCGATTCGGGCCTCATGATCGCGCAGTACACCGCCGCCGGCATCGTGAGCGAGCTGAAGCGACTCGCCGCGCCCGCGTCGGTCGACTCGATCCCGTCGTCGGCCATGCAGGAGGACCACGTGTCGATGGGGTGGGCGGCCGCGCGCAAGCTCCGCCGGGCGATCGACGGGCTCTCGCGCGTGCTCGCGATCGAACTGCTCACGGCGGCGCGGGGCATCCGGCTGCGCGCGCCACTCGAGCCGGTCGCGGCGAGCGCCGCCGTGGTCGCGCTCATGGACCGACTGGGCGCCGGACCCGGACCCGACCGGTACCTCTCCCCCGAGATCGAGGCGGCCGCCGCAGCGGTCGCCTCGGGCGAGCTCCTGCGGGTCGTCGAAGCCGAGATCGGAGAACTGGAATGACCGACACCACCACGCGCACCGTGCGGGCCGCGCGCGGCACCGAGCTGACCGCGAAGAGCTGGCAGACCGAGGCGCCGCTGCGGATGCTCATGAACAACCTCGACCCCGAGGTCGCCGAACGCCCCGAGGACCTCGTCGTCTACGGCGGCACCGGGCGCGCCGCGCGCAGCTGGGAGGCGTACGACGCGATCGTGCGCACCCTCCGCGACCTCGAGGACGACGAGACGCTGCTCGTGCAGTCGGGCAAGCCGGTCGGCGTGTTCCGCACGCACGCGTGGGCGCCACGCGTGCTCATCGCGAACTCGAACCTCGTCGGCGACTGGGCGACGTGGCCCGAGTTCCGCCGGCTCGAGGCGCTCGGGCTCACGATGTACGGGCAGATGACCGCGGGCTCCTGGATCTACATCGGCACGCAGGGCATCCTGCAGGGCACCTACGAGACCTTCGCGGCCGTCGCGCGCTCGCTCGCCCGCAAGCGCGGTGAGGATGCCTCGGCCGCGACGCTCGCCGGCACCCTGACGCTCACCGGCGGGTGCGGCGGCATGGGCGGCGCGCAGCCGCTGGCGGTCACGATGAACGGCGGCGCGGTGCTCGTCGTCGACGTCGACGAGTCGCGGCTCCGCCGGCGGGTCGACCACGGATACCTCGACGAGGTGGCGCCCGACCTCGACGCCGCGATCGCGCGGGTCGTCGCCGCGAAGCGCGACCGCGAGGCGGTCTCGGTCGGCGTCGTCGGCAACGCGGCCGTCGTGTTCGGCGAGGTCCTGCTGCGGCATCGCTCGGGCGACCTGCAGGTCGACGTCGTGACCGACCAGACGAGCGCACACGACCCGCTGTCCTACCTGCCGGTCGGCATCGACTTCGCCGACTGGAGGAGCGAAGCCGAACGCGACCCCGAGGGCTTCACCGCCCGGGCCCGCGGGAGCATGGCGAAGCAGGTCGCGGCGATGGTCGGGTTCCAGGATGCCGGCGCCGAGGTGTTCGACTACGGCAACTCGATCCGCGCCGAGGCCGAGCTCGGCGGCTACGAGCGGGCGTTCGAGTTCCCCGGATTCGTGCCCGCGTACATCCGCCCGCAGTTCGCCGAAGGGCGCGGGCCGTTCCGCTGGGCGGCGCTCTCGGGCGATCCGGCCGACATCGCCGCGACCGACCGCGCGATCCTCGAGCTCTTCCCCGACGACGCCGGACTGCAGCGCTGGATCACGCAGGCGAGCGAGAAGGTGCACTTCGAAGGGTTGCCCGCGCGCATCTGCTGGCTCGGCTACCGGGAACGGCACCTCGCCGGCCTGAAGTTCAACGCGATGGTCGCGTCGGGCGAACTCTCGGCGCCGGTCGTCATCGGCCGCGACCACCTCGATTCGGGCTCGGTCGCCTCCCCGTACCGCGAGACCGAGGCGATGGCGGACGGCTCCGACGCGATCGCCGACTGGCCGCTGCTGAACGCGATGCTCAACACCGCGTCGGGCGCGACGTGGGTGTCGATCCACCACGGCGGCGGGGTCGGCATCGGACGTTCGATCCACGCCGGGCAGGTGATCGTCGCCGACGGCACGGCGCTCGCGGCCGAGAAGATCGCGCGCGTGCTCGTGAACGACCCCGGGACGGGCGTCATGCGGCACGTCGACGCGGGGTACGACCGAGCGGTCGAGGTCGCGCACGAGCGCGGGTTGCGTGTGCCGATGGTCGACGGCCTCGACGTGCGGGCGGACGAGGACTGAGCGGTATGGAGACCGAGCGGATGCCCCGACGCACGCTGCTGACGAACATCGGCGAGCTCGTGACGAACGAGCCGTCGACGCCCGGCGCCGAGCCGAGCCCGCTCGGGATCGTGCGCGATGCGGCCGTGCTCGTCGAGGACGGCCGCATCGCCTGGGTCGGGCGAGCTTCGGAGGTCCCCGGTCGTCGAGGAGCACGCGGTGCGGACGGCCCCGGTGGTGGTGGAGCACGCGGTGCGGACGGCCCCGGTGGTCGAGGAGCACGCGGTGCGGACGGCCCCGGTGGTCGAGGAGCACGCGGTGCGGACGGCCCCGGTGGTCGAGGAGCACGCGGTGCGGACGACCCCGGTGGTCGAGGAGCGCCCGAGCGCAGCGAGGACGCGTCTCGAGACCACCCCGCCGCCCCCGACCTCGCCGACGTCGACCTCGTCGACGTCGGTGGCGACGCAGTCCTCCCGGGTTGGGTCGACTCGCACACCCACCTCGCGTTCGCCGGCGACCGCGCCGACGAGTTCGCCGCGCGCATGGCCGGCCGGCCGTACTCGGCCGGGGGCATCCGCTCGACCGTCGCGGCGACGCGCGCCGCGACCGACGAGGACCTGCGCAACCGCCTCAGGGGGTTCGTCGACGAGTTGCACGCGCAGGGCACGACGACGTTCGAGGTCAAAGGCGGGTACGGGCTCACGGTCGCCGACGAGGAACGGCTCGTGCGGCTCGCCCGGGAGGTCACCGACGAGGTGACGTTCCTCGGCGCGCACATCGTCCCGGCCGAGTTCGCCGACCGGCCCGGCGGCGCCGACGCCTACGTCGACCTCGTCTGCGGCGACATGCTCGCCGCCTGCGCGCCGCACGTGCGCTGGGTCGACGCGTTCTGCGAGCGCGGCGCGTTCACGCCCGAGCAGTCCCGACGCGTGCTCGAGGCGGGGCGGGCCGCAGGTCTCGGCGTCCGCGTGCACGGGAACCAGCTCGGGCCAGGCGACGGGGTGCGGCTCGCGGTCGAACTCGACGCGGCATCCGTGGACCACTGCACGTACCTGTCGGATGAGGACGTCGCGCTGCTCGCGGCATCCGGAACCGTCGCCACGCTGCTGCCCGGCGTCGAGTTCTCGACCCGGCAGCCGTGGCCCGACGCGCGGCGACTGCTCGACGCGGGCGCGGTCGTCGCGCTCGCGAGCGATTGCAATCCGGGGTCGAGCTTCACGAGCTCGATGGCGTTCTGCGTGGCGGTCGCGGTGCGCGACATGGGTATGACCCCGGCCGAGGCGGTGTGGGCGGCGACGGCCGGTGGGGCTGCGGCGTTGCGGCGGACGGATGTGGGGCGGATCGCGCCGGGGTGCCGCGCGGACCTGCAGTGGCTGCGGGCGCCGTCGTACGTGCACGTGGCCTACCGGCCGGGGGTGCCGCTCGTGCGGGGGGTTTGGAGGGACGGGGTGCGGGTGGGGTAGCGGCGCGGCGGCTGGGGCGTATGGGCGGAGGCGGTCTCGATACGCGTCGCCGCTTCGCGTCGGCGCTACTCGACCAGCGGGGGGGTCGCGCTTCGCGTGGGGGCTACTCGACCACCGGGGGTTCGCCGCTTCGCGGCGGCGCTACTCGACCAGGGGACGTGAGGCGAGGCCGGCGGCGAAGTCCAGCACGCAGAGGGCGGCGAGGCGGACGGTGCGCCCGTCCGGGGCATCCGCCGTCGCGTCGATCTCGACGAGGTCGACCGACCGGACCGCGGGGTGGGCGCCCGCGGCGCGCGCAGCGGCCCGGAGCTCCCAGGCGGCGAGCCCGCCGGGCACGCTCGCCGGGCACGCCGGCACGACCGCGCGGTCGCACACGTCGACGTCGAGGTCGACGTGGATCGGGCCACCCGCGGCGCCTGCGATCGCGAAGGCCTCCCCCATGACCTCGGCGATCGGGCGGCGGTGGAGCTCGTCGCGGTGCACGACAGTGATGCCGAGGTCGCGGGCCATCCGCGCGTACTCGGCGGAGTTCGCGAAGTCGGCGATGCCGACCTGTACGATCCGGCGCGGGTCGAGGCCGGCCTCGATGAGCCGCCGCACGGGCGATCCGTTCGAACGGCCGTCGCGCAGGTCGTGGTGGGCGTCGAGGGTGACCAGGCCCGCGCGCGCGAGGTCGTCGCCGAACGCGGCGAGCGCGACGGGCACGGTCGCCGAGTTGTCGCCGCCCAGCGCCACGAGCGTGCGGCTCCGCTCGAGCACGGCGGACGCCTCGGCCCGGGCGCGGGCCTCGCCGGCGTCGCCGTCGGGCTCGTCGACATCGCCCGCGTCGGCGAACGCGAGCACGGCCGCGAGGTCGCGGATGCCGGTCGCGACGTCGTCGGCCGACGCGGCGTCATCGGCCGCGCCGGCAGCGCGGTCGGGCATGATTGCCGGGCTGTACCTTCGCAGCGCCGCGCGGATCGCCGCGGGGGTCGCGTGCGCGCCCGTCGGCGAGAGCGAGGTCCGCCAGGTGGGGACGCCGAGCAGGGTGAGGTCGAGCGGTTCGCGCCCCGAGCTGGACGGGTTCGCCGGCAGCGCGGGCCAGTCCCCCGCCCGCGGCCAGCGCGGGTCGTCGGGCAGTCGGTCGGCCATGCGGCTCACGGTAGCAACGCGGCTTCCGCCCGGTGGTCGGTTCCGCGCGGCGCTTGTCCGGGATGCCGGACCGCTCGCCCAAGGAAGATCCGAGGCACGGCCGGCGCGGGCAACATCTCGATCCGCCTCGACGAACTGCCTCGAGTGCGCCAGGTCTTCCCGATCTCCGAGCGGATCGAACTGCCGCTTCCGCACCGGCGCTCGCAGGGCGGAGCATCCTCGTCACCGGGTCCGGGTCCGGGTCCGGGTCCGGGCGCCGGCTCCGCCAGATCGCCGACAACCCCGCCCCTCGCCGACTTCGACCCCGCCCGACCGACACCCCGCGTCATCCGCCGCCGCGAGGCATCCGACGCATTCCGACCCCCGGCGACCGATCCGGTCACACGCGCCCGACCGGCCCGCGTGCGGTGCAGGCTGGGGTCATCGCGGCGTACCCAAGCGGCCGAAGGGGCCGGTCTCATACACCGGTATCCGCAGGTTCGAATCCTGCCGTCGCGTCGATCGGCCAGTGTCGCTCCCGCGGTCGTATGGTGACCGCATGTCGCACACGCGGGTCGACCCGTCCACGCCGATCGGACGCGTCGTCGCCGACCTCGACCGCGTGCGCCGGCCGCTCGCGCCGGCCGACGGCATCGCCGTGTTCGTCGACATGTATCGCGAGGTCACCGCGCTCGTCGCACGCCGCGTCGCCGACGGCGCGTTCGACGATCCGCCGTTCATCGAGGCGCTCGACGTCGTGTTCGCCGACTACTTCCTCGCCGTGCCGCGGGCCGTCGCGGTGAAGCGGCCGGTGCCCAAGGCCTGGGCACCGCTCGTCGAGCGCCGGGGGCAGCGGCTCTTCCCGCTCCAGTTCGCGCTCGCGGGGATGAACGCGCACATCAACCACGACCTCGCCCTCGCGGTGGTCCGGACCTGCGAGGCGCGCGGCCTCGAACCGGACGCGGGCTCGGTGCACGCCGACTTCGTCCGGATCAACGAGGTGCTCGCGGAGCTCGTCCGGCCGATCCGGCAGCGGTTCCTCGACCACGATGTCGTGGAGCACGGCGCCGCCCTCACCCCGCTCGCGGACCTGCTCACCAACTTCTCGATGGAACAGGCACGGGATGCCGCGTGGGCGACGACGCTCACCCTCTGGGCCGTGCGGGACCTGCCCCTCGTGCCCGAGGCGACCGAGCGGGCGCTCGCCGGTACCGTCGGGCTGGTCGGCAGGCAACTGCTCACCCGATTCGATCCGCTGGGGCGGCTCGGCTGAGCGGTCCGGCGACGGGCGATCCTGCACCCGGCACTCGGCCGGCACCCCGGCCCTTCCGCTCAGGTGGTCGAGCCGCCGCCCGGCCGGACGAGCCCGGCCTCGTAGCCCGCGATCACGAGTTGCGCCCGGTCGTGGGCGTCGAGCTTCACCATGATGCGTCCGACGTGCGTCTTCGCGGTGTGCGGCGAGATGACCAGCCCGGCCGCGATCTCGTCGTTCGACCGCCCGGACGCCACCAGCACGAGCACCTCGCGTTCGCGCTCGGTGAGGGTCGCGATCGCCGCGACGAGGGCGGCGGATGCCTCGGGCGCCGGAGCCGACCGGACGTACCGTTCGATGAGCACCCGGGTCGCCTGCGGCGACAGCAGGGAATCGCCCGAGTGCACCGTGCGGACGGCAGCCACGAGGGCGTCAGGATCGGTCGCCTTGCCGATGAAGCCGGATGCCCCCGCCTGGAGCGCACGGGCGACGTTCTCGTCGTCCTCGAACGTCGTGAGGATCAGCACGCGCACCTGGGCGAGCTCCGGATCCGCGGCGATGCGCCGGGTCGCCTCGATGCCGTCCACGCCCGGCATGCGGATGTCCATGAGTACGACGTCCGGCCGGAGCGCCCGGGCGAGTTCGAGCGCCTGCAGCCCGTCCGCAGCCTCGCCGACCACGTCGAGATCCGGTTCGCCGTCCACGAGCGCGCGCACCGCGTTCCGGATCAGCGCCTGGTCGTCGACGACGAGCACGCGCGCGCTCATGCGCGCTCCCCGCGGTCGGTCGCGGCGCTGTCGGATGATTCGCCGTCGGGCGCCCCGCGGTCGGCCGACTCCCCGCCGGCCGACTCCGCGTCGGCCGGCCCCGCGTCGAGCGCCGCCGCGGTCGACCGTGGCCGGCCGAGCGCCGGAGACCGACCGAAGGGCAGGTCCGCGTGCAACCGGAACACCCCGCCGACCTCGCCCGCCTCGACGGTGCCCCGCACCGCGGCGACCCGTTCGCGCAGGCCGAGCAGCCCATGCCCGCCGGTCGAGGCGCTCCCCGGCCCGCCCGTGCCCGCCTCGGCGCCGGTTCGCTCCCGGCGCGGAGCGACATCCACGGCATCCACGGGATTCGTGACCGTGATCGCCAGGCGCGAGGCATCCTGCTCGAGCAGCAGGTGCGCGCGGTGTTCGCCACCGTGCTTGTGGGCGTTCGTGAGCGCCTCGCGCAGCACGAGGTACGCGACGCGATCGACCGACGCGGGCAGCGGCCGGTCGTCGCCCTCCCGGCGGACGGTCGTGGCGAGTCCGGCCTCGGTGAAGCGGCCCAGCAGGTCGTCGAGTCGCTCGAGTCCCGCCTGCGGGGCGACCGGCGGTTCCGCGGCGGCACCCGGCGCGGCCTCGGCAGCCGACTCGGCGCGGAGCATCGAGAGCAGCTCCCCGATCTCGCCGAGCACGTCGCGTGCGGCCCGGCTCACCGTGCCGAGCGATTCCCGTGCGACCGGCAGGTCGGGCTCGCGCCCCGGCGCGACGGCGCGTGCGGCGACGCCCGACTGCAGGTTGATCACCGCGATCTGGTGCGCGACCGCGTCGTGCAGGTCGCGGGCGATCCGCAGCCGCTCCTCGGCGACCCGGCGCCGGGCCTCCGACTCGCGCGTGGCCTCGGCGCGCTCGGCCCGCTCGGCGAGCGCGGCGATGTACGCCCGACGCGACCGGGTCGCGTCGCCCGCGGCCCCGGCGAACGCGAGGATCAGCGGACTCGGCAGCAGCCGCGGGTCGAACCCGCTCGCGTGGCCGGCGGCCAGCTCGAACCCGATGAACACGACGACCGCGATGACGATCGAGAGGAACGCCGTGCGGCGGGTCACCCGCTTCGCCAGGCCGTAGGCGGCGAGCGCGACGGGCATCACGAACGGCAGCGCGGCCCCGGAGAGGAGCATGCCGATGCCGAGCAGCACGCCCTCGGCGACGAAGAGCGCGAGCGGTGCGCGGCGGCGCACGAGCAGCGCGCCCGCCTGCGCGACCACCACGGCGACGGCGACGGGCACCTGCAGCACGATGAAGGCCGCGGCCCCGCCCGACGGATCGCGATACGGCGTGAACGCGAACACCAGCGAGACCCCGACCACGAGCACGTCCCACACCCACGTCGGCACGCGCTGTCCGAGGGGCGTGGGCGTCACCGGGGCATCCGTGCGCATGCTCCGATCTTCGTCCATCCCGGCCGCGACCGGGCGGCGGCCGCGCCCGGACGAGCCGGGCGGCCGGGACGGCCCGGACAGCCCGGACGCGGTGTCGCGCGCCCGGGCCGCCGTCGTCATCCTCCGCTCCCCTCGGTCACTCGTACCGGAGCGACTCGATCGGGTCCTGCCGGGCGGCGCGCGCCGCCGGGAGGGTGCCCGCAAGGAACGCGATCGCCATCACGAGGACGATGATCGAGAGCACCGACACCGGCTCGAAGGCGATGATGGTGAGCCCGGGCAGGTCGGCGAACAACGAGGTCGCGAGCGCCCCGCCGACTGCCGTGCCGGCGAGCATCCCGATGCCGACGCCGATCGCCGACCCGAGGAAGCCGATGAAGGTCGCCTCGGTCGAGAACAGGCCGAACACCTTCCCCGAGCCCATGCCCATCGCCTTCATCAGGCCGATCTCGCGGGTCCGTTCCTGCACCGACATGAACAGCGTGTTCACGATGCCGAACCCGGCCGCGAGCAGCGCGATGACCGCGAAGGCGTTCAGCACGAGCACGATCGCGTCGATGACGGTCTTGAACGCCCCGATCTGGTCCTCGACGGTCGTCGCCGAGAAGCCGGCGTCGGAGAGGTCGTCCTTCAGCGCCTGCGTCGCCGCGTCGCCTCGCGAGGGGTCGAACCGCACAGTCGCCGAGGCGTACACGTCGGACTGCCCCTCCGGGGCGCCGGTGGTCTGCACGGCGTAGAGCTCATCGGTGAGGGCGGTGTTCGGCGAGGCCGATCCGCCCGTCCCGGCGAGGCCCGCCTCGGACACGCCGACGACCTCGGCGGTCACGGTCTGCGCCGCGCCCGTGGCATCCGTGAGACCGAACACGACCTCCTGACCGATCGCGTCCTCGTTCGACGCGAAGCCGAGCACCTCGACGTAGTCGACGGGGATGACGACCTGCGCGTCGTCGGCGTCCGCGTCGGGCTGCGCGCCCGCCGCGAGCTGCACCTCCATGCCCGGGATGAACGAGCCGACCGAGATCGCGTACGGCGTGCCGCCGTCGGCGGCCTCGACGAAGTCGACGCCGATGCGCTTGACCGGCTCGACCGACACGACGCCGTCGATCGCAGCGATGGCGTCGAGGTCGTCCTGCGTGATCGGGTCGACGGTCTGGGTGACCGGCCCCTGCCGGGTGGTGACCGCGTCGGGGTCGTACTCGCGCGGACCGTCGTCTGCCGTGGACTGCTCGGCCTGGTGGGCGACCGTCATCACGTCGTCGGCTCCGATCTCGGCGACGGTCTGGTCGATGTACCGGTTGATGCCCGTGCCGAGCCCGGTGGTGACGGTGAGCGTGAACGCGCCGATGAAGATCGCGAGGATCGTCAGGATCGTGCGGGTCTTCGAGCGGAAGGTGTTGGCGACGGCGGAGCCGATCACGTCTGCGGCCTTCATGCGGCCACCTCCTCGGCGGCGGGGTCGTTCCGGTCGGCGGTGTCGTTCCCGTCGGTCGTGTCCTCGACGTCGGCGGATGCTCCGAGCCGAGCGGATGCCCCCGGCTCGGGCCGCTCGGGCTCGAACAGCAGGCCGTCGCGCACGAAGATGCGGCGGTCGCACCGGGCCGCGAGCTCCTCGTCGTGCGTGACGACGATCAGCGTGATGCCCTGCTCGCGGTTCAGGCGGAACAGGATGTCCTCCACGAGTGCGCCCGTGGCCGAGTCGAGGTTTCCCGTCGGCTCGTCGGCGAAGATCACCTGCGGCGAGTTGACGAGGGCGCGGGCGATCACGACGCGCTGCTTCTGCCCGCCGGACAGGTCGGACGCCTTGTTGCGCGCCTTGTCGTCGAGGTCGAGCTGCTCGAGCGCGGCCATGCCGCGGCGCTTGCGCTCGGCGCGGCCGACGCCCGCTATCTTCAGCGGGAGCACGACGTTCTCGAGCACGGTCGCGCTCGACGTGAGGAAGAACTGCTGGAAGACGAACCCGAAGGTCGCATTGCGGGTGCGGTTGAGCTCGCGTCCGCGGAGCCGCTCGGCGGGCTCGCCGTTCAACCGGATCTCACCGGCGCTCGGCTGGTCGAGCAGGGCGAGGAGGTGCATCAGGGTCGACTTGCCCGAACCGGACTTGCCGACGATCGCGAGCGACTCGCCCGCACGCACCTCGAAGCTCACCCCCTTGAGCGCGTCGAAGCGCGTCGCGCCTCGACCGTAGGACTTGTGCAGGTCGACGGCCTGCAGGACGGGGGTGGTCATCGGGATCCTCTCGTGCAGGCCCGCGGACGTTCCGGCCGAGCCTGGCTTCCAGCGTCTCCCGCCACGCGATCCGGCGCGTCCCCCCGCCGCCGGATCTTCGGATACCCCGGCTGGGGTACGAGACGCCGATCAGGCGGCGTGACTCGCTGCGCGCCCGTCAGCCCGCTGGCGCCGTCGGCGTCTCGGTCGGCTCCGCCGTCGGCTCGGGAGCCGCCGCCGCGTCCTGCAGGTCGGAGATCGCCTGTTCGAACGCGGCGATCGTCGCGGCATCCACCGCGCCCGTCGGCTCGACGCCCAGCTCGACCTGGAAGGCCTGCAGCGCCTCGGTGAGCGCATCGGTCCACACGCCGTCGACCGGCCCGTCCCAGAACCCGACGAGCTTCAGCGTCTGCTGCACCGCGGCCGTCGACGCGAGCGATTCCTGGGCGGCGGCGCCGCCGAGGGCCACCAGTTCGGCCTGCAGGGCCGCGGCCGTCGCCTTGTCGACCGTGCCGGTCACCGGCAACCCGTTCGCGGCCTGCAGGTCCTCGATCGCCTGGACCGTGAGCGGCCCGGACACGCCGTCGACGGTCCCGGCGTAGTACCCGGCCGTCGCGAGGTCCTGCTGGAGCGCGAACGTGTAGGCGCTGACCGCCGCCTCCGCCTGGACCCGCTGCTCGTCGGTGAGGCATCCGGCATCGGCGTACAGCCGAAGCCACGCGAACTCGAGGGCGACGACCGCGCTGGTGAACTGCTCGGTCGCGTCCGCGAGCGGCGTCTGGTCGGTGATGCCGGCCTGCGCCGCCTCGAACTCGGCGTCGGCCTGCTTCACGCGATCGACGGTCGCGGCCGGTGCGAGCGGCGCGGCCGTCGGGAGCGGCGCCGGCGCGGCCTCGGGCGCGGCCGTGGTCGCCGATGGGGAACCGGATGCCGCGGCGCTGGCCTGCGCCTCCGCGAGCGCGGCCTGGGCCTCGGCGAGCTCCTGCTCGGCCGCGACGACGTCCTGTTGCGCGTCGACCGCCGCTTCGGCGCCGTCGAACGCGTCTTCGCGCGGCCGTGCGAGATCCGTGCCCGCCGCCCGGACGTCGCCGACGGTCGGCGCGGTGTCGGTCAGGACGTCGCCGTAGCGGTCGAGCGCCGCGATGTAGTCACTGCTCGAATCGCAGAATTCGGCCGACGCGGTGGTGAAGGCGGACTGCGCCTCGGCGAGGGCCTCCTCCGCGGCTTCGACCTGGGCCTCGGCCCGGTCGACGGCGCTCACGGCGTCGGAGCAGCCGGCGAGCGCGAGCCCGACGGCGACCGACGCCGCGGCGATCGAGAGGATCCCCGGAATCCCCGCACGACGTGTGTCCACCCATCTCCCCCGATCATGAGCTGGAACTCGCACACATCATGGCATTCGGACCGACGGGATCGGCGCGCACCGCGCGGGCGGGCGGGCGGCCGGATCGCGCTCGGTGCGCAGGGAGGAATGGCGCGGAGGGCCGAGCGGCTGAGCGGCGGAGCGGAGCGACGCCGGATAAGCGAAGAGCCCGAACCCACGAGGGGTTCGGGCTCTTCGAAGAAGCTGTGCGACGCGGAGACGGAGGGATTTGAACCCTCGGTCCCCTTGCGAGGACTCCACCTTAGCAGGGTGGTGCACTAGGCCTGACTATGCGACGTCTCCATGCGTGCAGGGCACGCGACAGCCATCATAACCCGACGCGACCCGGAATCACGATTCGGCGGTCGACGCCCGGACGGCGGTTCGGAACCGACCCTGGAACCGACCCGATCCGCCTACTGGTCGTCGAGCGAGCGGCCCGCGGAGCACCGCGTCTCGGCGGCCGTCTGACCCGACACGTTGGACGGCAGCGCCTCGGTCGTCGTGGGCGCGGGCGCGGCCGGATCGGTCGTGGCGGGCGCCTCCTCGACCGGCGTCTCGGGCGCCGGCGCGGCGTTCGGGTCGGCGGCCGATCCCGAATCGGTCGCGTTGGCCGCGGCGTCGAACACGACGGGCACGTCGGTCTGCAGTGCCGTCTTCACGATCTCGGCCGACGCGTCCGGCGCGACCGCGCCGCCGCCGTCGACGTAGCCGGTGGGGTACTGGATGAACGCGATCTTCGAGAGGTCGACGTCCTTCATCGCCTTCGCGATCGAGATCATCATCGTCGGGTTCGCGAGGCCCGCGGACAGCTGCATGTTCGCGAGCGCCGCCTTGGCGATCTTGAACAGCGTGACCGGGTCGTTCAGCGTGCCGTCGGCCTGGAGCTTGCGGGCCAGTGACGAGAGGAACACCTGCTGGTTCGAGATGCGACCGAGGTCGGAGCCGTCGCCGACGCCGTGCCGCGTGCGCAGGAACTGCAGCGCGTCGATGCCGGCGAGGGTGTGCGTGCCGGGCTCGAGGAAGATGCCGGTGTACTCGTCCTCGATCTTCTCGGCGACGCAGACCTCGACGCCGCCGACCGCCTCGCTGAGGCCGGCGACGCCCATGAACTGGACGATGCCCGCGAAGGGAATGGTGATGCCGAGTTCCGCCTGGACGGTCTGCACGACGCAGTCCATGCCGCCGTAGGAGAGGACCGTGTTCATCTTCACCGCGGAGAGCGCCGACAGCGTGTCGCTCGGGTCCTCCGGATCGGCGCAGGTGCCCGGCACCGAGATGAGCATGTCGCGCGGGAAGCTGACGACCTCGACGTGCGTGTGGTCCTGCGAGATGTGCAGGAGCATCGTCACGTCGTTCAGGACCGCGGTCTCCTCGTCGGGATCGCCGAATCCCTCGCCCTGCCCCTGGCGGCTGTCGCTGCCGATGAGGAGGAGGTTCACGCCGCCGTCGATGGCGCCGATGTCGGGCACGCCCTCGAGCACCTTCTCACTCTCGAGCTTGACGGTGGGCTGCGCCGTCTGGACCAGGTCCCACGCGGCGTAGGCGGCCACGGCCGTGCCGGACACGAGCGCGACGGCGAGCACGGACGCGGTCAACTTCGCCAGCGACCGCCACGGGTTGCGGGTCTTGAGCCGCCCGTGACGGGCGATCGACGGCGCCTTGGCGGCGCGGCGCGAGCCGGCGCGAACCTGGTCTTCCACCACGCCTCCTTCGTCTGTCGTCTCGATCGGTCTCGGTGATGCGGAGGGCGTGGGATTCGAACCCACGAGGCATTGCTGCCCACTGGTTTTCAAGACCAGCTCCATCGGCCGCTCGGACAGCCCTCCCGGCCGCACGCGAGAGCCTCGGGGCGGTGCCGCGGGGCTCGTCGTCGGGCGGTTTGGCTGCGATTCTAGCCGAAACGCATCCCGGCAACCCTGTCAGCGCGCCCTGTGAGGTCCCTGAAACGCCCCGCCGGGCGGGGGTCAGGGCAGGGTGCGCAGCACCGTCGCGAGGCCGGATTCGTGGATGCTCCCGGTCACCTCGCGGGCCGCCGCGCGCACTTCGTCGGGGGCCTGGCCCATCGCGACCGAGCGGCCGGCGACGCCCGCCCACGCGAACATCTCGATGTCGTTGCGCCCGTCGCCAACGGCGAGCACACGGTCGAGCGGATGGTCGAGCCATCCACGCACCCGCTCGAGCGCGGTGGCCTTGTTCACGCCGTCCGGCGCGAGGTCGAGCCACGCGGTCCAGCCGATCGCGTAGCTGACGTGGTGCAGCCCCATGCGGTCGACGATCCCGAAGAACTCGTCGAGCTCGTGGTCGACGCTCGTCACGACCACGCGCGTCGCGCGCTGCTCGAGGAGGTCCTCGAAGACCACCTCGCGTGCGTTGTCGAGGTTCCAGTCGTTCATGCCCGCGGTGTAGAGACGGAACCCGTCGGGGAGTTCGACCATGAACCGGCCCGCCGGCAGGAACGTGCGGATCCGCTCGAGCACCGCCGTCGGATCGAACGTCTCGACGTGGGCCCGGGCGTAGCCGCCCGGCTCGGCGTCGTCGCGACGCATCGTGACCGCGCCGTTCGCGCACACCACGTACTCGGGTGCGAGCCCGAGCCGGTGCAGCACCGGATGCGTCGACCCCCACGACCGCCCGGTCGCGAGCGTCAGCAGGTGCCCGCGACCGCGAGCGGATGCCACGGCGTCGACGACGGCCGCGTCGATGGTCTCGTCCTCGTGGAGGATCGTGCCGTCCACGTCGAGCGCGACGAACCAGGGTGCCGCGGCGGCGTCGCTCATGCGATGGGCTCGAGCACCTCGAGGCCGCCGAGGTATCCGCGGAGCGCCTCGGGCACCACCACGGAGCCGTCGGCCTGCTGGTGGGTCTCGAGGAGCGCGACGATCCAGCGCGTCGTCGCGAGGGTGCCGTTCAGCGTGGCGACCGCCTGGGTCTTCCCGCCCTCGACCCGGTGGCGGATGTCGAGCCGGCGGGCCTGGAAGGTCGTGCAGTTCGAGGTCGACGTGAGCTCGCGGTAGGTGCCCTGCGTCGGCACCCACGCCTCGACGTCGAACTTGCGGGCCGCGCTCGAGCCGAGGTCGCCCGCGGCGGTGTCGATGACACGGTAGGCGAGCCCGAGGGACTGGAGCATGCCCTCCTGCCAGCCGAGCAGGCGCTCGTGCTCGGCCTCGGCGTCGGCCGGGTCGACGTAGCTGAACATCTCGAGCTTGTTGAACTGGTGGACGCGGATGATCCCGCGCGTGTCCTTGCCGTGGCTGCCGGCCTCGCGCCGGTAGCAGGTCGACCAGCCGGCGTAGCGGAGCGGGCCGTCGGACAGGTCGAGGATCTCGCCCTGGTGGTACCCGGCGAGCGCGACCTCGCTGGTGCCGGTGAGGTAGAGGTCGTCGGCCGGCAGGTAGTAGACCTCCTCGGCGTGCGCGCCGAGGAATCCGGTGCCCTGCATGATCTCGGGCCGCACGAGCGTCGGGGTGATGAGCGGCGTGAACCCGGCGGCGATCGCCCGGTCGAGGCCGAGGTTCATGAGCGCGAGCTCGAGCCGGGCGCCGACGCCGCGCAGGTAGGAGAAGCGTGCGCCCGCCACCTTCGCGCCGCGGGCCATGTCGATCGCGCCGAGCAATTCGCCGAGTGCCAGGTGGTCGCGCGGCTCGAACGCGAACGACGGGATGTCCCCGACCTCGCGGAGCACGACGTAGTCGTCCTCGCCGCCCGCGGGGACGCCGTCGATGACGACGTTGCCGAGCTTCTGCACGGCCGCGGTGAACGCCGTCTCGGCCTCCGTCGCGGCGACGTTCGCGTCCTTCACGGCCGCGGCGAGGGTCTGCGCCTGCGCGACGAGCGCGGCCTTCTCCTCCTTGGGCGCCTTCGCGACCTGCTTGCCGAAGGCGTTCTGCTCGGCGCGCAGCGCCTCGAACGCGCTGATGGCGGCACGGCGGGCGGAGTCGGCCGCGACCGCGTCGTCGACGTAGGACGTCGGCTCGCCGCGGGATTCCTGCGAACGCTTGACCAGGTCGGGATTCTCGCGGAGGAGGACGGGGTCGATCACGGGGCAAGTCTAGTCGCGGGCCTGCGAGCGGGAACGGCCGGCCGATTCCGCGCCGCGCTCCCCTCGACGGGCGCCTGCGGGTAGCGTTCTCGCATGGGCGGGCACGGGGAGACGGGGATCGTGGACGGCGCCGAGCACGGGGCATCCACCGATCCGACCACGACGCTCCGCGCCGCCGTGATCGTGAACCCGAGCAAGACGGGCGTCGACCGGCTCCGGGAGGCGGTGGCCCGCGCCGAGGAACGCCAGCACTTCGCGCCCTCGCTGTGGCTCGAGACCACCGAGGACGACCCCGGCAAGGGCCAGGCGAAGGAGGCGATCGCCGCGGGCGTCGACCTCGTGATCGCCGCCGGCGGCGACGGCACCGTGCGATCGGTCGCCGCGGGCGTGCGCGGCAGCGGTGTGCCGCTCGGGCTCGTGCCGCTCGGCACCGGCAACCTGTTCGCGCGCAACCTCGGGATCCCGGTCGGCGACCAGGGGGACGCCGTGGTGCTCGCGTTCTCGGGGATCGAACGGCCCATCGACGCGCTCGTCGCCGACGTCCGCCGCCCCGACGGCACCGAGGAGTCGCACGTCTCGCTCGTGATGGCCGGCATCGGCATCGACGCGAGCATGATGGCGAACACGAACCCCGACCTGAAGCGCCGGGTCGGATGGCTCGCCTACGTCGACGCAGGGCTCCGGGTGCTGCCCGCCGCGAAGCCGTTCCGGGCGATCTACCGGATCGACGACCACCGGCAGCACCGGTCGCGCGCGAGCAGCATCCTGGTCGCGAACCTCGGCTACCTGCCCGGCAACATCGAGCTCATCCCCGGCGCGCAGCCGGATGACGGGCACCTCGACGTCGTGGTGCTCCAGCCGCGCAACCTGTTCGGCTGGCTCGCCGTCTGGCGGCGCGTGACCTGGGAGAACGGCGTGCTGCGGAAGAGCCCGATCGGGCGGCAGCTCCTCGAGATGACCGCGGGGACGCGGCGCAACGAGATCGTCTACGGTCGCGGCGGCACGATCACGATCTCGATCGACGGCGAACCCGAGGAGTTCGAGATCGACGGCGACGTGTTCGGGTCCGTGGTCGGCGTGGATTTCCGCGTCGATCCGTCCTCGCTGCTCATCCGCGTCGCGGAGTGAGCACCGGGTCGGCCTCGGCGAGGTCGGCCTCGGCGGCTTCGGCCTCAGCGGCTTCGGCGGCCTCGGCCTCCCGGTCCGCCGCCCGCGCCGCCCAGGCCCGCGCGGCCGACCGCGCGCCGACCACGAACAGGGCGAAGCCCGAGGCGACCGCGGCCGCCGCCCCGACCGGGAGCAGGAACGAGTAGGCGAACTGGTACACCCGCATCTCCGCCTGGAGGTCGGCCGGCGGTTCGAGGCCGTCCCAGGAGTAGTTCGGCGGCGAGGACTGGACGTCGAGGCCGTGCTGGAACACGATGACGGCCGCGACGAACGCGACGACGAGCCCGGCGATCGCGAGCGAACGCGGTGCCGTGGCGCGCAGGAGCCGGTCGCGGTTCATCGACGGCGCCCCCACGCCACGGGGGCGAACAGCGCCCATGCGAGGAGCGCGGCGATTCCGCCGAGCACGCCGACCTGCGCGAGCGGACCGGCGAGCGACGACATGAGCACGAGCGAGCGCTGCTCCTCGAGCGACACCGACCCCCAGAAGCCCATCGACGACTGCCACGTGAGGATGCCGCTCACGACGAGGCACGCGACGGATGCCGCCAGCACGAGCCACAGCCACCGGGTGGCGACCGGCCGTGGGGTCGGCTCGTCCGCGGCGACAGGTACGTCGGACGCGACAGTCGTCACAGGCGCGTCGGGCGCGACGGGTGCGACGGGTGCGACGCTCGTGGGTGCGACGGTCGCGGGCGCGGCGTCGTCCGGAGCCGCATGGCCCGAAGTGCCCGCGCCGAGCACCCCGGCGAGCGCGCGCGGGCCGTCGGGTCGACGCCCCAGCGGGTCGCGGGACGGTGCCGGCGGAGCCGCGCCGGACCCCGCCGGCTCGGCGTGCGCCGCGGCGCGCGGGGCATCCGTCCGGGGTTCGGCGAGCGCCGCGAGCAGGTCGTCGACCGCGGCGACCGGGGCCGACGGCGGGACCGGCGGCGATTGCGGGACCGGCGCCGACGAGGCATCCGGAACCCGCGGCTCGGACCTGGCCGCGCCCCCGCCCTCGGGCGAGACGTACCCGCGCTGGAACCGCTCGTCGTATCGCGGATCGAACCTCGGCTTCACGTCGGTCATGGCGGCTCCTTCGGCGGCCTCGCGCGGGTGGCGACAGCCTAGCGAGGCATCCACCGACCGACCACGCGTGGCGCGCCTACGCCTCGGGCTCGCCGCTCAGGATGGCCCGCAGCCAGTCGCGCGCCTCGACGAAGACCTCGTCGTCGTACTTCGAGTGGTACTCGACCTCCCGCCGGTCGGCGCGCGGGTACGAGCCGAGGAAGATCACGTTCGGGCTGTAGCGGCGCAGGCCCAGCAGCGCGTCGGCGACGCGCTCGTCCTCGATGTGGCCGTCGAGGTCGATCACGAACCGGTAGCGGCCGAGCTCGTCGCCGATCGGGCGCGACTCGAGGAGGGACATGTTGACGCCCCGCGTGGAGAACTGCTCGAGCATCTCGAGCAGCGCGCCCGGCTGGTCCTCCGGCAGTTCGACGATGAGGCTCGTCTTGTCGGCACCCGTCCGCGGCGGGATGCGCCTCGACCGGCTCACGAGCACGAACCTGGTGACCGCGTTCGGGTTGTCGCCGATGTGCTCGGCGAGGAGTTCGACGTCGAGCTGGTCGACGATGCCGGGCGGGGCGACCGCGGCGTCGGCGTTCGAGTCGGCGTCGAACAGGCTCGCGGCCGCCTGCACGTTGCTCGACGCCGGGATGTGCCCGTGGTCCGGGAGGCGCGACTCGAGCCATCCGCGCGACTGCGCGTACGCGACCGGGTGCGCGTTCACGGTGCGCACGTCCGCGAGCGCGGTGCCCGGGCGGGCGACGAGGACGAAGTCGACCGGCACGAGGTACTCGCCGACGATGCGCAGGCCCGGCACGGTCGCGAGCGCGTCCTGCGCGGCCGACACCCCGCCCTCGATGGAGTTCTCGATCGCGATCATGGCCGCGATCGAGCGGCCGCTCGTGACATCCGCGAGCGCCTCGCCGACGTTGTTGACCGACCGCCACGACGTGCCCTGCGCCTCGGGGACCTGCTTCAGGGCCGCCTCGGTGAAGGTGCCGGCCGGGCCGAGGTAGGAGTACGTCTCGGCCGGATCGGCTCCGCTTGCGGTCATGCAGGCCAGCCTAGCCAGCGGGCGTGTGCGGCGCGGCGTACCGTGACGGCATGACGACGGCGCGGACCACTCCGACGGATGCCCCGGCTGAGGCGCCCGGCCACGACCCGGCGCACGCGGCCGGGCCCACCACGACGGATGCCTCGCGGCGGGTCGCCCTCCGACGGATGAAGGCGCTCGCGACGTGGCTGCTCGTCGCCGCGGCCGTCGTGTTCGGCGTCGCGTTCGCGTTCGAGGACCAGGTGCCGTGGCTCGCGTTCGTGCGCGCCGCGGCCGAGGGCGCGATGGTCGGCGCGCTCGCGGACTGGTTCGCGGTGACTGCGCTGTTCCGCCGGCCGCTCGGGCTGCCGATCCCGCACACCGCGATCATCCCGACCCGCAAGGACGAGATCGGGCGCACGCTCGGCGACTTCGTCGAGCTCGAGTTCCTCTCGGACGACGTCGTGCTCGGCAAGCTGCGTTCGATGGAGCTCGCCCGGCACCTCGGCGAGTGGCTGCGCGAGCCCGCGAACGCCGAGCGGGTCACGGGCGAGGCCGCGACCGGCGCGCGAGCGGTGCTGCGACTCCTCGCCGACGACGACATCGAGCGGATCATCGACCAGCTCGCCCGCCGGCACCTGTTCGCGCCGGAATGGTCGCCCGCGATCGGCCGCGTCGGCGCTCGCCTGATCGCCGCCGACCAGCAGCGGCACGCGGTCGACGCGGTCGCCGAGCACGCCGAGGCGTGGTTGTCGGCCCACCCGGAGGCCTTCGGCACGATGGTCTCGCGCCGGCTCCCCCGCTGGCTGCCCGGCGTCGTCGACCGGTTCGTCGACGATCGCGCGCACCGGGAAGTGCTCGCGTTCGTGCGCGCGGTGCGCGATGACCCGGAGCATCCCGCGCGGCTCGCGATCGATGCGTGGCTCGCCGAGTTCGCCGAGCGGCTCCAGCGCGACCCCGCGCTCATCGGCCGGGTCGAGGCGCTCAAGCTCGACCTGCTCGACAGCCCCCGGGTCCGCGAGTTCGCGGCCGAGGCCTGGGCGACCGTGCGGTCGACGCTCGAGAGCGCGCTCGACGAGCCGGACAGCGAACTGCGCACGGGGCTGCGCTCGGCCGTCGTCGAGGTCGGCGCACGGCTCGCCGCCGACCGGGACCTGCAGGCCAAGGTCGACGCCTGGTTGATGGATGCCGCGGCCCACCTGGTCCGCACCTATCGGCACGAGGTGGCGGGCGTGATCGCCGAGACCGTCGAGCGGTGGGATCCGCGCGAGGCATCCGCGAAGCTCGAACTGCAGGTCGGGCGCGACCTGCAGTTCATCCGGATCAACGGGACGGTCGTCGGCGCGCTCGCGGGGGTCGCGATCTTCACGGTCGCGTCGCTCGCGGCGGGTGCGGTCGGGTGACGTGGTCTCGAGACGCGTCGGCTTCGTCGGCGCTCCTCGACCACCGGGAGGGCCGACCTCGCTCCACGACCACCGGGAGGGCCGACCGCGCTCCTCGACCACCGGAGCGGCGCGAACCCGTGACCGGGAGCCGCCCCGGTGCCAGACTGACCCTATGCATGAGCGAGCGGGAACCCCGGCGACCGAGTCCGACCTGATCGACGTGGAGGCGCTCGTCCGGGCGTACTACGAGCTGAAGCCCGACGCGTCGGTGCCCGCGCAGCGGGTCGCGTTCGGCACCTCGGGCCACCGCGGCTCGGCGCTGGACACCGCGTTCAACGAGCACCACATCCTCGCGATCACGCAGGCGATCTGCGAGTACCGCGCCGCGCAGGGCATCACGGGCCCGCTGTTCATCGGCGCCGACACGCACGCGCTGTCGGCGCCCGCGCAGACCACCGCGCTCGACGTGCTCGTCGCGAACGGCGTGCGCGTGCTCGTGGACGAGTACGACGACTACGTGCCGACGCCCGCGGTGTCGCACGCGATCCTCAAGTGGAACAACGACCCGGCCCGCCGCGCCGAGGGCGAGGCCGACGGCATCGTGATCACGCCGAGCCACAACCCGCCCCGCGACGGCGGCTTCAAGTACAACCCGCCGCACGGCGGACCCGCCGACTCGGATGCCACGGGCTGGATCGCGAACCGTGCGAACGAGCTCATCGCAGGCGACCTCCACGAGGTGAACCAGGCCGAGCCGAGCGGCGTCGAGACGTACGACTTCCGCACGAACTACGTCGCCGACCTCGAGCACATCATCGACATCGAGGCCATCAAGGCGGCCGGCATCCGGATCGGCGCAGACCCGCTCGGCGGGGCATCCGCGTCGTACTGGGCCGCGATCCGCGACCACTACGGGCTCGACCTCACCGTCGTGAACGCGCGCATCGACCCGAAGTGGTCGTTCATGACGCTCGACTGGGACGGGAAGATCCGGATGGACCCGTCCAGCCCGTCGGCCATGGCGTCGGTGCTCGAGCACGCGGGCGACTACGACATCCTCACGGGCAACGACGCCGACGCCGACCGGCACGGCATCGTGACCCCCGACGGCGGGCTCATGAACCCCAACCACTACCTCGCGGTCGCGATCGAGTACCTCTACGCGCACCGCCCCGGGTGGCGACCGGATGCGGCGATCGGCAAGACCCTCGTGTCGAGCTCGATCATCGACCGCGTGGCCGCATCGCTCGGGCGCCGGCTCTGGGAGGTGCCGGTCGGGTTCAAGTGGTTCGTGCCGGGCCTCGTCGACGGCTCGGTCGCGTTCGGCGGCGAGGAGAGCGCCGGCGCGTCGTTCCTGCGGAAGGACGGCACGGTCTGGACGACCGACAAGGACGGGATCATCCTCGCCCTGCTCGCCTCGGAGATCCGCGCCGTGACCGGCAAGAGCCCGTCCGAGCTGTACCGCGAGCTGACCGAACGCTTCGGCGACCCCGCCTACGAGCGGGTCGACGCGCCCGCGACGCCCGACCAGAAGGCCCGACTCGGCAAGCTCGACGGCGACGCCATCACCGCGACCGAGCTCGCGGGCGATCCGATCACCGCGACGCTGTCCCGCGCGCCCGGCAACGACGCCGCCGTCGGCGGGGTCAAGGTCGCCACCGACCGCGCGTGGTTCGCCGCGCGCCCGAGCGGCACCGAGGACGTCTACAAGATCTACGCCGAATCCTTCGACGGGCCCGAGCACCTCGCGCTCGTCCAGCAGCAGGCGAAGCGGATCGTCGACGCGGCGCTCGGCTGACGCTCCGGGCGGCCCGGAACGGACCGCCCGACCGTGGACCCCGGGTGCGAGGATGCACCTCCCGCCCCCGTGAGAGGAACACCATGAACGCCTGGCCAGGAACCCCGTACCCGCTCGGCGCGACGTTCGACGGCAGCGGCACGAACTTCGCGATCTTCAGCGAGGCCGCCGACCGCGTCGAGCTCTGCCTGTTCGACGAGAACGGCACCGAGACCCGCGTCGAGCTCCAGGACGTCGACGCGTTCGTGTGGCACGCCTACCTGCCCGACGTGCAGCCCGGGCAGCGGTACGGGTACCGGGTCCACGGCGCGAACGACCCGGCGAGGGGGCTCCGCGCGAACCCGAACAAGGTGCTCCTGGACCCGTACGCGAAGGCGATCGCGGGCGGGTTCGACTGGAACCCGGCGCTCTACGGGTACGAGTTCGGCGATCCCGACTCGCGCAACGACGACGACTCGGCGCCGCACGTCGCGCACGCGGTCGTCATCAACCCGTTCTTCGACTGGGCGGGCGACCGGCATCCGAACACGCCGTACTCGCAGACGCTCATCTACGAGGCGCACGTGAAGGGACTGACCGCGCTGCATCCGGACGTCCCGGAGCACCAGCGCGGCACGTTCGCTGGCGTCGCGCACCCGGCCGTGATCGACCACCTGCAACGGATCGGGGCGACGGCGATCGAGCTCATGCCCGTGCACCAGTTCGTGCACGACGCGACGCTCATCGACAAGGGCCTGCGCAACTACTGGGGCTACAACACGATCGGATTCCTCGCCCCGCACGACGAGTACTCGTCGACGGGCGTGCTCGGCCAGCAGGCGCAGGAGTTCAAGGGCATGGTCCGCGCGCTCCACGACGCCGGGATCGAGGTGATCCTCGACGTGGTCTACAACCACACCGCCGAGGGCAACCACCTGGGGCCGACCATCGGGTTCCGCGGCATCGACAACGCCGCCTACTACAAGCTCGAGGCGAAGGACCCGCGGTACTACACCGACTACACGGGCACCGGGAACTCCTTCAACGTCCGGCATCCGCACGCACTCCAGCTGATCATGGACAGCCTGCGCTACTGGGTGCTCGAGATGCACGTCGACGGCTTCCGGTTCGACCTCGCCGCGACGCTCGCGCGGGAGTTCTACGACGTCGACCGGCTGTCGAGCTTCTTCGACCTCGTGCAGCAGGACCCGGTCGTCTCGCAGGTGAAGCTCATCGCCGAGCCGTGGGACGTCGGCCCCGGCGGCTACCAGGTCGGCAACTTCCCGCCGCAGTGGACCGAGTGGAACGGGAAGTACCGCGACACGGTCCGCGACTTCTGGCGCGGCGAGCCGTCGACGCTCGGCGAGTTCGCGTCGCGCATCACCGGGTCGGCCGACCTCTACGAGACCGACGGTCGTCGGCCCGTGGCATCCATCAACTTCGTCACCGCCCACGACGGCTTCACGCTGCGCGACCTCGTGTCGTACAACGAGAAGCGCAACGACGCCAACGGCGAGGGCAACCGCGACGGGGAGTCGAACAACCGGTCGTGGAACTCGGGGGCCGAGGGCGAGACCGACGACCCCGGCGTGCTCGCGCTGCGAGCCCGGCAGCAGCGCAACGTCATCGCGACGCTCCTGCTGTCGCAGGGCGTGCCGATGCTGCTGCACGGCGACGAGCTCGGGCGCACGCAGCAGGGCAACAACAACGCCTACGCGCAGGACTCGGAGCTCACCTGGATCCACTGGGACCGCGCCGACGAGCCACTCATCGAGTTCACGGCGGCGATCGCGCGGCTCCGGAAGGACCATCCGACCTTCCGGCGCAGCCGGTTCTTCGACGGGCGCCCGGTCGAGGGCGACGACGGCCCCGAGGGCAGGGCTCCCGACATCGTGTGGCTGCGCCCCGACGGGACCGAGATGGGACCTGCCGATTGGGATGCCCCGCTGGGCCGGGCCGTCGGCATCTACCTGAACGGCGAGGGGATCCGGCAGCGCGATGCGCGCGGCGAGCCGATCCACGACGTCGACTTCCTGGTGTTCTTCAACGGCGCACCCGAGCCGACCGACTTCACGATCCCGCGGCGCACGAAGCAGCGGTGGGAGGTCGTCGTCGACACGGCCGGCATGGCCGTGTTCGACCAGCCGCGCCGGCGCGGGACGGTGTTCACGATGCCCGGTCACTCGATGCTCGTGCTGCGCGCGCACCAGAAGCCCGACGTCGAGCACGACCACTCGGTCGCGGCGTCGCTGTCGGTGCGGTCGCAGCAGGCGGGCCGGACGCCGGCCTCGCCGAGCGGCGGCTGACGCGGGCGCCGCTCGCGGAACGGCCCGGCGACTGCCGCGGCCGACCGCCGACGGCGGGGCCGGGCGAGGCCGGCCGGACGAGCCGGCCACCGGCCGGGCGACTCGATCAACGGATGCGAAGGGGAACGCATGGGGAAGCGGCCACGATCGACGTACCGACTGCAGGTGCGCGCATCGTTCGACCTGGACGAGGTCGCGCGCGTGACCGGGTACCTGCACGACCTCGGCGCCGACTGGCTCTACCTGTCGCCGCTGCTGGTCGCGACCACGGGCAGCGACCACGGCTACGACGTCGTCGACCACTCGCGGGTCGACCCCGCGCGCGGCGGGCCCGAGGCGCTCGCCCGGGCGCGCGCCGCGGCACGGGCCGCCGGGATGGGCGTGCTGGTCGACATCGTGCCCAACCACATGGGCGTCTCGGATGCCTCGCAGAACGCCTGGTGGTGGGACCTGCTGGCGCACGGCCGGGCCTCGCGGTACGCCGAGGCGTTCGACGTCGACTGGGCGTTCGGGAACGGGCGCGTGCGGCTGCCGGTGCTCGGCGGCACGGTCGAGGAGGCGGCGGCCGCCGGCGACCTGCGGGTGGTCGACGACGAGCTGCGGTACTTCGAGCACCGGTTCCCCGTCGCGCCCGAGACGGATGCCTCGCTGCTCGAGGCGGCGCGGGGCGGGGCATCCGATGGCGTGCTGACCGTGCACGCGGCCCAGCACTACGAGCTCATGGACTGGCACCGCGCCGACGACGAGCTCGACTACCGGCGGTTCTTCGCGGTGTCGACGCTCGCGGCGATCCGGGTCGAGGTGCCGTGGGTGTTCGACGAGAGCCACGCCGAGATCCTGCGCTGGATCCGCGAGGACCTCGCCGACGGGCTCCGGGTCGACCACCCGGACGGGCTCGCGGACCCCGGCGGGTACCTCGCCCGGCTCGCCGAGGCGACCGGCGGCGCGTACGTGCTCGTCGAGAAGATCCTCGAGCCCGGCGAGCACCTGCCGGCGGGGTGGGAGACCGACGGCACGACGGGCTACGACGCGCTCGGCGACGTCGATCGCGTGTTCGTGGACCCCGCAGGCGAGGCCGCCCTCACGCGCACGGCCCTGCCCGACGGCGTCGCGGTCGGCTCGGACGAGCCCCCGGCCGACTGGGGCGAGCTCATCCACGGCACCAAGCGCGGCATCGCCGACGGGATCCTCCGCAGCGAGGTGCTGCGGCTGGTGCGGCTGCTCCCCCGCGCGGTGGACGACGCGGACGACGCGATCGCCGAACTCCTCGCGGACTTCCCCGTCTACCGCTCCTACGCGGTGCGCGCGGCGCACCGGATGCTCGGCGCGGAGCACCTGGCCCGCGCCGAGGCATCCGCTCGCTCCCGCAGGCCCGACCTCGCCGCCGCGTTCGACGCGATCGTCCCGCTGCTGCGCGACCCGGACGCGCCGATCGCCCGGCGGTTCCAGCAGACGAGCGGCATGGTCATGGCCAAGGGGGTCGAGGACACCGCGTTCTACCGGTACACCCGCCTCGGCACGCTGACCGAGGTGGGCGCCGACCCGTCGGAGTTCGCGATCGCGCCCGCGGTGTTCCACGAGCGCGCGGCGCGGCGGCAGTCCGCGTGGCCGCACACCATGACCACGCTCTCGACCCACGACACCAAGCGCGGCGAGGACGTGCGCGCGAGGCTCAGCGTCCTGAGCGAGGTGCCCGGCCGGTGGGCGGGGTTCCTCGACGCGGTCCGGCCGATCGCGAGCACCGGGAGCCGGCCGCTCGACGCGCTGCTCTGGCAGGCGATCGTCGGGTCGTGGCCCGCGTCGCGCGAGCGACTGCACGCGTACGCCGAGAAGGCGGCTCGCGAGGCGGGCGACGACACCTCGTGGGCCGAGCCGGATGCCCCGTTCGAGCGCCGCATGCACGACCTCGTCGATGCCGCCTTCGACGACGCACGCGTCGCCGCGCTCGTGACCGCGTTCGTCGACGGCATCGCGAGGCCCGGTTGGTCGAACTCGCTCGGCGCGAAGCTCGTGCAACTCGCGGGCCCGGGCGTGCCCGACGTCTACCAGGGCTCGGAGCTCTGGGAGACGAGCCTCGTCGACCCCGACAACCGGCGCGCGGTCGACTTCGACGAGCGACGCCGGCTCCTCGCGCGGATCGACGAGGGCTGGCTGCCGCCCGTGGATGCCTCGGGCGCCGCGAAGCTGCTCGTGACCTCGCGCGCCCTCCGCCTGCGCCGCGACCGGCCGGACCTGTTCACGCGGTACACGCCGTTCGATCTCGTCGGCGAGGCATCCGACCACGCGATCGCGTTCGACCGGGGCGGCGCGGTCGCGATCGCGACGCGGCTGCCGGCCGGGCTCGCCGCGCGCGGGCCGGACCCGTGGGGCGACACGGTCCTGCTGCGGCATCCGGGGCCGACCGTCGACGTGCTCACCGGGCGGCGGTTCGAGGGCTCGGAGCTCCCGCTCGCGACCCTCCTCGACCGGTATCCGGTCGCGCTCCTCGGGCCGGTGGCCGACGACGAGGGGGCCGGCGCGTGAGGCCCGCGGTCTGGGCGCCCCGCGCGACCTCGGTCTCGCTGCGCGCCCCCGCGCACGGCGACGACTCCCCCATGGTCGTGGACGCCCACGGCTGGTGGCGCAGCGACGTCGACCTCGCGCCCGGCGAGCGCTACGGGTTCGTGCTCGACGGCGGGGAGCCCGCGCTGCCCGACCCGCGGTCGCGGCGCCAGCCCGACGGCGTGCACGCGCTGAGCGCGGTCTTCGATCCCGGAGCCCACCGGTGGCGCGACGAGACGTGGGCGGGCCGCCCGCTCGCCGGCGCGGTCGTGTACGAGCTGCACGTCGGCACGTTCACGCCCGAGGGCACGCTCGACTCCGCGATCGCACGGCTCGACCACCTCGCACGCCTCGGCATCGACTTCGTCGAACTCCTGCCGGTGAACGCCTTCAACGGCGAGTGGAACTGGGGCTACGACGGCGTCGGCTGGTTCGCCGTGCAGGAGTCGTACGGCGGACCGGCGGCGTACCAGCGGTTCGTCGACGCGTGCCACGAACGCGGGCTCGGCGTCATCCAGGACGTCGTCTACAACCACCTCGGGCCGAGCGGCAACTACCTGCCGCGCTTCGGCCCCTACCTGCACGACGCGCACGCGAACACGTGGGGCGCCTCCGTGAACCTCGACGGACCCGACTCGGACGAGGTCCGGCGGTTCATCCTCGACGACGCCCGCATGTGGTTCCTCGACCTCCACGTCGACGGGCTGCGCCTCGACGCGGTGCACGCCCTCGTCGACCACCGCGCGACGCACCTGCTCGAGGAGCTCGCGAGCGAGACGGATGCCACGTCAGCGGCGCTCGGCCGCCCGTTGACGCTCATCGCCGAGAGCGACCTCAACGACCCGAGGATGATCCGCCCCCGCGACGAGCACGGGCTCGGCCTGACCGCGCAGTGGAGCGACGACTTCCACCACGCGCTGCACGTCAACCTGACCGGGGAGACCACGGGCTACTACGCCGACTTCGCCGGGATGGCGTCGCTCGCGACCGTGCTCGAACGCGGGTTCTTCCACGCGGGCACGTTCTCGAGCTTCCGCGGGCGCACGCACGGCCGACCGATCGACCTCGACCGGACCCCGCCCTGGCGCCTCGTGACGTTCGCGCAGGACCACGACCAGATCGGCAACCGGGCGACGGGCGACCGGCTCGCGGCGACGCTCGACGAGGCCGGCATCCGGCTCGCGGCGCTCCTCGCGCTCACCTCGCCCGGCACGCCCATGTTGTTCATGGGCGAGGAGTGGGCCGCGTCGACGCCGTGGCAGTTCTTCACGTCGCACCCCGAGCCAGAGCTCGGTGCGGCCACCGCGACCGGCCGGATCGCCGAGTTCGCGCGCATGGGATGGGACCCCGCGATCGTGCCCGACCCGCAGGATCCCGAGACGTTCCGTCGCTCGAAGCTCGACTGGCGGGAGGTCGACGACGGCCCGGGCGGCGCGGCCGACCCGCAGGGGCTGCACGCCCGCACCCTCGAGTGGTACGGCCGACTCATCGCGCTCCGGCGCGAGCTGCCGGCGCTCACGGATGCGAGCTTCCGGAGCATTGCGGTCGAGTTCGACGACGACGCGGGATGGCTCGTGCTGCGGCGCGGGTCCGAGGGCGCGGCTTCGGGGCCGGCGCCGGTGGCGGTCGCCGTGAACCTCGGGAGCACGCCCGTCGAGCTCCCGGTCGGCGGCGAGGTGCGGCTCGCGACCGACGACGGTGTCCGGGGCGGCGGGTCGCTGGTGCTGCCGCCGAGGTCGGGTGCGATCGTCGTGGGCCGGGTGGGCGGCTAGGGCCCGAGCAGCGCGCTCGGGGGCTACTCGACCACCGGAAGCAGGGCGCTCAGCGCAGCGAGAAGTAGTGCACCGACCCGCCGCCGGTGGCGAGGGCCTGGTCGACGTCCCAGTAGTCGGCGTCCTTGGTGTGGCCGGCGACCCAGACCTTCGTGCCCGCGGCGGTGTGGTCGACCCGGGTGACGACGGCGGTGTGGTCGCGGTCGCCCGAGCCGTCCCAGTCGAACTGGGCGACGTCGCCGACCTTGACCTGGTCGCGCTGCGAGTCCTCGAGCGGCGTCGCGAGGTCGGGCCGCGAGTTCAGCCAGTCGCGCATCGCGGTCGAGCTCTTCCAGGCGGGCGAGCTCTGGCCCGTACCGAAGTCGTACCACCACGCGGCATCCATCGCCCACCCGCGCTGGAGCAGCGACTGGCTCGCGAAGTTCGCGCAGTCGGAGCCCGAGATCGCGGCGAACTGGCCGTTGTAGGCCTGCCAGTAGGCGAGCAGATAGTTGACCTGCGCGTCGATGCGCGGGTCGCTCGTGTACTCGAGCCGGAGGCCGACGCTCACGTCGGGCGCGTCGAGGCCGGGAATGCTCGCGGGGCTCGACGACGACGGCAGGCCCACCTCGACGGGGTCGCCGGCGGCATCCGCGAAGGCGACGTCGACCGGCCCGCGCGCCTCGGGGGCCGCGGCCGGGACGGCGAACGTCAGCGTGTCGGGCGCGACCGAGACGATCGACGCGGCGACGCCCCCGACGACGACGGAGGCCACCTGGTCGAGGTGCTCACCCTGGACGGTGACCTGCGTGCCGCCGGTGAACGGCGCCTGGGTGGTCGAGAGTCCGCTCGTGACGACGGGGTCGCGGCGGGTCTCGGGCGCCGCGCTCGCGTCGCCGGCGGATGCCCCGCGCAGCGAGTCGTTCGCCGCGGCGTCGGCGAGGGTGCGCTCGACGACGGAGTCCGGATCGGATTCCGCGGCGACCGCGCCCAGCGCGCTGACGCCGAACATCGCCGTGATGCCCGTGATCGCCGTGATCCGGCGGACCGTGCCGCGCGGGTTGCGGCGGTTGCCCCGCGGTTCGGCGCGGTGGCGCGCGGCGTCGGCGGGCCCGGCCGGGCGGATCGGGTCGTCCGTCGGCGAGCCGGCGCCCCCTCGGGGTGCCGGGCTCGCTCGGGGCACCTGGCTCGCTCGGGGTGCTGCGGTCGCGGGCGCGCCCGTGGCCGCCGAGGCGTCCTCCGGGACCTGCGGGTCGACTGGCTCGGTCGCGTGGGACACCATGACGAGCGTCGACCGGCGCCGGGCGGGCGGCGCTGCGTCGAGGTACGACGCCTCGACGGCCGGCGCGCCCTCGTCGCCCGCGATCGGGGCGGGCGTGGAGCCCTCGCGCGGCTCGGCCGCGCCGGCGCCGCCCTGCGGGCCGACGTTCGCCGGACCCGCCGAGCTCAGCCGGCGCAGCCGCCCTCGCCGCCGCGGCTTCGCCGACGCCGGGCGTGCGCCCTCATCGCCATCGGTCGACGTCGTCCCGCCCGGTTCGGGCACGGGCGGGCGGAAGGTCGAGCGATGGCGGGCAGGGGTGTTCAGTTCGAACGGCACGATGCGGGGGAATCCAGGGTGTCGGCGTTTGGGGGGACTCGCCAACCCCATCACCCCATTTTGTGAGGTTCCCTCCCGAACGCTGGGAGAGCCGTGAGAGCGCGATCACGACGGTGCACAGGCGGAAGCCGTGCCGACCCGGCGCACGCAAGGCCTCGGTCAGGCGGCGGCCGCGTGCCGATCGGAGCCTGCGACCACGCGCGCCCACGCGATCGCGAGCGGGATGAGCACGAGCATCGCGGCGACGTTCACCGCCGCGAATCCGCCGATGCCGAGCAGCACGCCCGACACGGCCGCCGCGAACGCCGCGGCGAAGTTCATCGACGCGTCCGATGCCCCCTGGAGGGGTACGCGGAGCTCTTCGTCGACGGATTCGGTGAGCAGCGCCGATCCCCCGATGAGTCCCGCGGACCACCCGAGGCCCAGCAGCCCGAGCGCCAGCGGGATGAGCAGGAGGTCGTCGGCGGGCGCGAGCACGCCGATCGCGGTCGCGACGAAGAGGATGACCCCGCCTCCGGCGATCACGGCGACCGCACCGCGACGGTCGGCGAGCCAGCCCATGATCGGACTCGCCCCGTACATGCCGAGGATGTGGATGCTCACCACGAGCCCGACGAGGCCGAGCGACAGCCCGTGCTCGTGCATGTGCACTGGCGTCATCACCATGACGCCGACCATCACGCAGTGCGAGCACACGATCGCGACCAGGGCGAGCAGCGCCCGGGGGTTCCGGCTCGCGATCCGGAGGGCTCGCCACGCTCCGATCCGCTCGCCTCCGGCGCCGGTCCCGGTCGACGCCGACGCCGACGCGCCGCCGTCGGTGGGCTCCGCGCCCTCCGGCGGCGTCGCCGAGGATGCCGCGTCCGGAGTGGATTCCGTCTGGGGCATACGATCGACCGCGAGCGTCCCCGCGCGCGGCAGGCGCAGCAGGGTCGCGACCAGCAGCGTCGAGCACGCGAACGCCGCGCCCGAGAACAGGAATGCGCCCGCGACCGGCGGCAACCCGAGCGCCTGCCCGGCGGCGTCGCCGGCCTCGGAGAGGTTCGGCCCCGCGACCGAGCCGATCGTCGTGGCCCACAGCACGAGCGACATCGCGCGGGCCTCGAAGCCGGGCGCGGCGATCTCGGTCGCGGCGAACCGCGCCTGGAGGCCGGCCGCCGTCCCCGCACCGAACGCGGCGAGCCCGAGGAAGGCGAGCGGCACGAGACCGGTGGCAGCGGCGCCCAGGACCAGGCCCGCACCGATCGCGGCGGACGCGTACCCGATCGCGAGCGCGACGTGCCGCCCCCGCGCGACGGCCAGGCGCGCGAGCGGGATCGCGGCGATCCCGGCGCCGAGCACGGCGCAGGTCTGGGCGAGTCCCGCGAGGAACGCGGTCCCGGTCAGTCGTTCCATCAGGATCGCGGCCACGGCGATGCCGCTCGCGACACCCAAGCCGGCCAGCAGCTGGTTGACGATGAGCACCGCGAGCGAGAGCCCGCGGCGAGGCATCCGCCCCGTCTCGCGTGCCGTACCCGCCGCCTTCGACATCAGCCGGTCAGCTCGAAGAACTCCTCGAGCGTCGTATATCCCGTTTCGCGCATACGCGTCGCGAGCTCGGCGCCGATGTACCGGTAGTGCCAGGCCTCGTGCGGGTATCCGGTCACGTCGACCTTGTCGGCCGGGTACCGGAGCAGGAACCCGAAGCGGTACGCGTTGTCGCGCAGCCACTGGCCCTCCGGGCTGTCCTCCATGCACTCGAAGGTGCAGCCGCCTTCGGTCCCGATGTCGATCCCGAGCCCGGTCTGGTGCTCGCTGTGCCCGGGCGGGGCGGTCGTCGGGTCGCTCCCGTCGCCGTAGAGCCCGACCTGCGTGTCGTAGCTGCGGTACGCGCTGTTCGAGGCGAGGTACAGGCCGGCCTCGTTCGCCGCCGCCTCGAACATCGAGACCAGGGCGGCGGATGCCTCCTGCCGGAGCTGCGGGTCCCAGGTGTGGGCGACGGGGACGTCCACGAGGTCGTCGGGGACGTAGTCGATCGGGTTCAGCGCGCGGTCGCGGTTCACGACCACCCAGATGCTCGCCGGATCGTCGAGCGAGTGCGCGTTCCGGTCGAACGTGTCGACCGCGGCCGGCGCCGGCGGAGCCGCGGGCGCCGCGCGCGGCGTGGCCGTCCCGGTGGCGGAGGGCGTGGTCGCGCCATCCGTCGGCGTGCTCGAACCGGCTTCGGCGTCGCCGCCGGTCACCGCGCCGATGACCACCGCGGCGACGCCGAGCAGTGCGGCCGACAGCACGAGCGCGACGGTCATCCGTCGTCGCTGAACGGCCTCGCTGCGCACGTCGGAATCGGTGGAATCGGGCACCTGACGAGTGTAGTCGCGGGCGCCTCGCGCGGTCTCCGGCGCGGGCTCCCGAGCCGTCCCCGGGCTGTTCGCCGGCCGATTCACTGCCGCTCGGCCGGCTGTTTCGCGGCCGTTTCGCGCCCGTTCCGCGCCGATTCCGAATTTCGTGAGAGCGCTCTCTTGACATCCCGCACGGGCTGTGCGTAAAGTCTCCCCTCGACAACGTGAGAGCGCTCTCACGCAGCGATTCGAGCGCGCTCCACGGCGTCATCATGCACCCCTCAACCCCACGCACACAAAGGAGTGACCGTGAAGCATTCACGACGCACCCGGGTCGCCGCGGCCGTTGCCGGCGCGGCATCCATCGCCCTCCTCGCCACCGGTTGCGCAACCGGCGGTGGCGAATCGAACGGCGATGAGCCCATCACGCTGACCATCACCACGTTCGGCACGTTCGGCTACGACGACCTGTACAAGGAGTACGAGGCCGCCAACCCGGGCATCAAGATCGAGGCGACCAACATCGACACCGGCGGCAACGCCCGCACCGATGCGTTCACCAAGATCGCGGCCGGCTCGGGCCTCAGCGACATCGTCGCCACCGAGGAGGGCTGGCTCGGCGCCATCATGGAGGTCTCCGACCAGTTCGTCGACCTCAAGGACTACGGCATCGAGGACCGCAGCTCCGACTGGGTGGACTGGAAGTACCAGCAGGCCACCGACGCCGACGGCCGCGTGATCGGCTACGGCACCGACATCGGCCCGACCGGCCTCTGCTACAACGGCCCGGCGTTCGAGGCCGCGGGCCTGCCGAGCGACCGCGAGTCGGTCAAGACCCTCGTCGAGGGCGACTGGGCTCACTTCTTCGACCTGGGCCGCCAGTACAAGGCCGCCACGGGCAAGGCCTGGTTCGACCAGCCCGGCTTCATCTGGAACTCGATCGTGAACCAGCTCCCCGAGGGCTACTACACGGCCGACGGCGAGCTGAACGTCGAGGACAACGCCGAGCTGAAGGCGAACTTCGAGGTCCTCGGCGCCGCAGTCGAGGACGGCCTCTCCGCGCAGCAGGCGCAGTGGGACTGGAATGGCGGCAAGTCGTTCGTCGACGGCACCTTCGCGACCTTCGTCTGCCCGGGCTGGATGCTCGGCGTCGTGCAGGGTCAGACCGAGGCCGGCGGCGGCGACGCCAGCACCGGCTGGGACTTCGCCGACGTGTTCCCCGGCGGTGCCGGCAACTGGGGCGGCGCCTTCCTCTCGGTCCCCGAGACCAGCAAGCACAAGGAAGAGGCTGCCAAGCTCGCCGACTGGCTGACCCAGCCCGAGCAGCAGATCAAGCAGTTCGAGGCCGCGGGCAGCTTCCCGTCGACCGTCGACGCGCAGGAGGAGCTCGCCTCGAGCGACTCGACCAACGAGTTCTTCAACAACGCCCCCGTCGGTGCGATCCTCGCGTCGCGCGCCCAGGGTGTCGTGGCCCAGTTCAAGGGTCCGGACGACTCGGTGATCCAGGAGAACGTCTTCGGCCCGCCGCTCCAGGCGCTCGACCGGGGCGAGATCGACACCGCCGCGGCCTGGGACCAGGCCATCGAGCTGCTCCACGAGCTCGTCGGCTGATGACCCCCTGAGTGGTGGGGCGGTGCCGATCCGGCACCGCCCCACCACGCCACACGTACGACCCGCTCCGAGGAACAGGACCGCACCATGACCGCCACCGTGCCGCCGCCAGTCACCGGCGCCACCGCCCCCGCCGCCCGGCCCGGCCGCGACGCCGGGTCGAAGCCGACCTTCCGGCAGCGGCTCTCGCGGTTCGACCTGAAGGCGTCGCCGTACTTCTACGTCTCCCCCTTCTTCATCCTCTTCGCCCTCGTCGGGCTCTTCCCGCTCGGCTACACCCTCGTCGTGTCGATGCACGAGTGGGACCTGCTGAAGGGCCAGGGCGAGTTCGTCGGCCTGGCGAACTTCGTCGACATCCTCGGCGACAAGTTCTTCTGGAACTCCATCTTCAACACGGTCAGCATCTTCCTGCTGTCCGCGATCCCCCAGCTCATCGTCGCGATCGTCGTGGCGTACCTGCTGGACCAGGGCCTCCGCGCCCCGACCTTCTGGCGGATGGGCGTCCTGCTCCCGTTCGTCGTCACGCCCGTCGCCGTCGCGCTCATCTTCTCGAGCATCTTCAACGAGGCCGATGGCCTGGCGAACAACCTCCTCAACGTCTTCGGGATCCCCGACCAGGCGTGGAAGCACGACACCTTCCTCAGCCACTTCGCGATCGCGACGATGGTGAACTTCCGGTGGACCGGCTACAACGCCCTGATCCTCCTGGCCGCGATGCAGGCCGTCCCGCGCGACCTCTACGAGTCGGCCGCGATCGACGGCGCCGGCAGCGTCCGCCGCTTCTTCTCGATCACGATCCCGTCGATCCGCCCGACGCTCATCTTCGTGATCATCACGGCCACCATCGGCGGCCTCCAGATCTTCGCCGAGCCGCGCCTCTTCGACGTCTCCACCGCCGGCGGCATCGGCGGCGCCGACCGCCAGTTCCAGACGACCGTGCTCTTCATGTGGGAGCTCGCGTTCTTCCGGCGCGACTTCGGCGAGGCCGCGGCCGTCGCCTGGCTCCTCTTCCTGCTGATCGTCGGATTCGGCCTGATCAACTTCCTCGTCTCCCGGCGCATCGCCACCGGAGACGCCACGCGCTCGAACCGACGCACCCGCCGCGCCCTCGCCCGAGGAGAGAACCGATGAGCACCGCCACCCCAGGCCCGATCCCCGCGGTCCGCGTCGACGTCGTCGAGCCCGAGACCGCAGCCCACCCCGACGTCATCGGCATCGGCCGGCGCGACAGCGGCCGCCCCGGTGGCCGCCGACGCGGCGGCAAGCCCAGCGCCATCGCCGGCATCGGCAGCCGTCCCGGCTTCCTCACCTACGGCCTCCTGGCCGCGTTCCTCATCGGCAGCGCCTACCCGCTCTGGTGGTCGTACGTCGTCGGCAGCGGGACCAACGCGACGCGCGGCGAGACCCTCCCGCTCATCCCCGGCGGCAACTTCTTCGCCAACGCGCAGAAGGTCTTCGACGCGATCCCGTTCTGGCTCGCGCTCGGCAACTCCGTCATGATCTCGTCGATCATCACGCTCTCGGTCGTGACGTTCTCGACGATCGCCGGGTACGCCTTCGCGAAGCTCCGCTTCCGCGGCAGCGGCGGCCTCATGGTCTTCGTCGTCGCGACGATGGCGATCCCGACGCAGCTCGGCATCATCCCGCTCTTCATGATCATGCGGCAGCTCGGCTGGACCGGCACGATCGGCGCGGTCATCGTCCCCACGCTCGTCACGGCGTTCGGCGTGTTCTTCATGCGCCAGTACCTCGTCGACGTCATCCCGGACGAGCTCATCGAGGCCGCGCGCATGGACGGCGCGAACCAGTTCCGCACGTTCCTCACGGTCGGCATCCCGGCCGCGCGCCCCGCGATGGCGATCCTCGGCCTGTTCACGTTCATGACGGCCTGGACCGACTACCTGTGGCCGCTCATCGTGCTGAGCCCGACGAACCCGACCCTGCAGACGGCGCTCAGCCAGCTGCAGTCGGGCTACTACATCGACTATTCGATCGTGCTGACCGGCGCGGTGATGGCGACCATCCCGCTGCTCATCCTCTTCGTGGTGGCCGGCAAGCAGTTGATCTCCGGAATCATGGCAGGAGCAGTGAAGGGCTGATGGCTTCGACTTTCCCCGAGGGCTTCATCTGGGGCTCGGCGACCGCCGCCGCCCAGATCGAGGGCGCCGCGCACGAGGGCGGCAAGGAGGACTCGATCTGGGACGCCTACGCCCGCGTGCCCAACGCGGTCGCCGGAGGCGACACCCCGGACCGCGCGGTGGACCACTACCACCGCTACCGCGAGGACGTCGCGCTCATGAAGGAGCTCGGCCTGGACTCGTACCGGTTCTCGACGAGCTGGGCGCGCGTCGTCCCGGGCGGCCGCACGGTCAACCCCGAGGGCCTCGACTTCTACTCGCGACTCGTCGACGAACTGCTCGAGCAGGGCATCCTGCCGTGGCTCACGCTCTACCACTGGGACCTGCCGCAGGCGCTCCAGGAGCAGGGCGGCTGGGCGAACCGCGACACCTCGTACCGGTTCGCCGAGTACGCCGAGGCCGTCTACGGCGCGCTCGGCGATCGCGTCGCGCACTGGACCACGTTCAACGAGCCGCTGTGCTCGTCGCTCATCTCCTACGTCGGCGGCGAGCACGCGCCCGGCCTCACCGACCCGGTCGCGGGCCTCGCGGCCGTGCACCACCAGCACCTCGGCCACGGCCTGGCGGTGAAGCGCCTGCGCGAGCTCGCGGATGCCTCGGGGCGGGAGATCCAGCTCGGCATCACGCTGAACCTCACCAACGCGGTGCCGAACGACCCGACCGACCCCGTCGACCTCGAGGCCGCGCGCCGCATCGACGGACTGTGGAACCGGATGTACCTGGAGCCGATGCTCCTCGGCGCCTACCCGTCGGACGTGCTCGAGGACGTCAAGGAGTTCGGCCTCGCCGAGAAGATCCTGCCCGGCGACCTCGAGACGATCTCGCAGCGGATCGACTTCCTCGGCGTGAACCACTACCACGACGACAACGTGTCGGGGCATCCGCTGCCCGCCGACGCCGTGCCCTCGCTGCGCCCGACCGACAAGCCCGGCCGCTCGCCGTTCCCCGGCTCCGAGTACGTCGCGATGCCGTCGCGCGGCCTGCCGCGCACGGCCATGGACTGGGAGGTGAACCCGGAGGGGCTCACCGAACTGCTCGTCCGCCTCGGCCGCGAGTACGACAACCTCCCCCCGCTGTACATCACCGAGAACGGCGCCGCCTACGACGACATCGTGTCGGAGGACGGCCGGGTGCACGACGACGAGCGCACGCGGTACATCCTCGACCACATCGCGGCCGTCGGCACCGCGATCGAGGCCGGCGCGGACGTCCGCGGCTACTTCGTCTGGTCGCTGCTCGACAACTTCGAGTGGGCCTGGGGCTACGAGAAGCGGTTCGGCATCGTGCGCGTCGACTACGACACCTTCGAACGCACGCCGAAGGACAGCGCGCGCGCGTTCCAGGCGCTGATCGCCGATCACAAGGCCACAGCGGCGGCCGCCGCCTGAGGGCATTCGCCTGACCGTCGGCGGGGTCCGGCTCCCGAGCCGGACCCCGCCGACTATCGTTGAGGGATCGAACGGATCGATCCCTGAGAGGGGGTTCGCCGTGGGCATCGCCAACAGCGGTTCAGCACCGACGCTCGAGATGGTCGCCGCCAAGGCCGGCGTGTCCCGCGCGACGGTTTCGCGCGTCGTCAACGGCTCGCCGAAGGTCAGCCCCGACGTGGTCGAGGCCGTCCAGGAGGCGATCACCGCACTCAACTACGTCCCGAACCGGGCGGCCCGCTCCCTGGCGAGCAAGCGCACCCAGGCGATCGCGCTCATCGTGCCCGAGTCCGCGGCGCGCGTGTTCGACGACCCGTTCTTCGCGACCATCGTGCAGGGCGTCGCGCTCGCGCTCGCCGAGACCGAGTACACGCTGAACATGATCATCGAGTCCGAGGTCGACCCCGACAAGACGCGTCGATTCCTCCTCGGCGGCAACGTCGACGGAGCGCTCATCGTGTCGCACCACACGGGCGACCACTCGTACGCCCAGCTCAGCCGGACCCTGCCGCTCGTCTTCGGCGGGCGGCCGCTCGACCCGGACGAGTCCTCGGGGTACTCGGTCGACGTCGACAACGAGCACGGCGCCGTGCGCGCCGCCGAGCACCTCCTCGCCCGGGGCTGCACGCGGATCGCGACGATCGCGGGCCCGCAGGACATGCCGCCGGGCGTCGACCGGCTCCGCGGGTTCACGGCCGCCCTCGAGGCGGCGGGCATGCACGCCGACCTCATCGAGTTCGGCGACTTCACGCCCGCGTCGGGCGCCGAGGCGATGCGCCGACTGCTGGCTCGGGATGCCTCGATCGACGGCCTGTTCGCCGCGAACGACCAGATGGCGATGGGCGCGATCTCCGCGCTCGCCGAGGCCGGCCGCCAGGTGCCCGGGGATGTCGCGGTCGTCGGCTACGACGACGACCGGTACGCGGCGACGGCGGTGCCCGCGCTCACGACGGTGCGCCAGCCCTCGACCGAGATGGGCGCCGAGATGGCCCGGAAGCTCGTCCGGCTCATCGAGGGCCACGAGGTCGAGGCGCTCACGGTGCTGCCGACCGAGCTCGTCGCGCGCCAGTCGGGCTGAGTCGCACCGCCCCCTCCCACCGGAGGGGTGCCGCCGAGTTCCTCGATCACCTCGTGGCGCCCGGCGGGACATCCGGGCCTTCGATCCGCCTGATCGGTGCGCCGCCCGTCCGCGGGGCCGTCACGAAGTCCAGGAGCAGCTGGACGTCGGACTCCTCGAGCTCGTCGGTGCGTCCTTCGATCGCCAGCCCGATCACGCGTTGGAGCTCGGGTGGCACGTGCGCGTCGGCGATGTCCACCGCGGCCAACGCGCGCTTGAGGTGGGCGGCGTACTCCTCCGCGGCGAGCGCGTTGCGCAGGTGGTGCCGGAACTCGTCGCTGCTCATGGTGAACCGGGGCTCCTCGACCTCGGCCACACCGGTTCCGGGCTCCTGCACCACCGACTCCTCGACGAGGATCTCCACCTCGGCTGCGCCGGGCTTCGCGGGCCGCCGACCGAGGAAGTGCACGGAGATCGCCTGCGCCCTGCGCTTGGCAGCCGGGATGAACCGATCCTTCACCGCCGGGATGACCTTGGTCTTGACGGCGGGGATGACGTAGGCGTCGACGAGCTCGAACACCACCTCTGCGATCACCGTGCTGATCGCGTCGGCCACCGCCTGCTGCGTCGGCGAAAGCCCTGGTGCCGTCATCGGCGGCGTCGAACGGCTCGGATTCCCCGACGGCGCCGGCCCGTCGGCCGGGCGCGACTCCGGAGGACCCAGCAGCCTGCCGGTGCCCTGTTCACGGAGCAGTTCGCGGTCGGCTCCCGGTGTCTCGCGCGAGGCGGACCGATACGTTCCCTTGGGCGTGCGCACCCAGCGGAGTTCCCACTCGTCGTCCATGTGCCGATCCCTTCGTGGAACTGCGACCCCGCCGCCCCTGCTCGGCAAGTATGGCGCGCGACCCGCCGACGGAACCACGTTCTCGCGACGGAACCAGGCCGGAACGGGGTTCCGACGCCGCGGAGCGCTTCCGACGGCGGGGCGCACGAGCTCACGCGACGTGCGGGACGACCTCGCTCGCGAGCAGCTCGAGCACGTCGAGGTCGTCGAAGTCGAGCACCTGCAGGTACATCGTCTCGACTCCGAGCCCCGCGAGTCCGTTCAAGCGGTCGACGAGCTCCTGCGGCGTCCCGGCGACACCGGCCTTCCGCAGGCCCTCGGGGTCGCGGCCGATCGCCTCGGCGCGCCGGCGGTACTCCGCCTCGGTCGCGCCGACGGTCGAGGTGAGCGCGGCCGAGTAGGTCATCGAGGATGCCTCGCGCCCGGCCTCCTCGACCGCGGCGCGCACGCGCGCGAGCCCCGCCGCGATCTCCTCGTCGGTGCGGAACGCGATGTTGTACTCGCTCGCGAACCGTGCCGCGATCGCGGGCGTGCGCTTCGGACCGCCGCCGCCCACGATGAGCGGGATCGGCTGCTGCACGGGCTTCGGCAGGGCCGGGGCATCCACCAGCGCGTAGTTCGCGCCCGCGTGCGAGAACGTCGAGCCCTCGGGTGCCCGCCAGAGGCCGGTGATCACCTCGAGCTGCTCCTCGAGGATCCCGAAGCGCTGCGTCGGGAAGGGGAATCCGTACGCGAGGTGCTCGGCCTCGAACCATCCGGTGCCGAGCCCGAACTCGACGCGTCCGCCGCTCATCTCGTCGACCTGCGCGACCTGGATCGCGAGCAGCGACGGGTGGCGGAACGTCGCGCTCGACACGAGCGTGCCGAGGCGGATGGTGGATGTCTCGCGCGCGAGCGCGCCGAGGGTGACCCACGAGTCGGTCGGGCCCGGGTGCCCGTCGACGCCCATCGCCAGGAAGTGGTCGCTGCGGAACCACGCGTCGAAGCCGAGGCGCTCGGTGGCCTGGGCCATCCGGAGCTGCTGCGCGTAGGTCGCGCCCTGCTGGGGCTCGGTGAAGATGCGGAACTTCATGCGGGGTCCTCCGGGTCGGGGCGGGTGCAGGGGTGGGGTGGGGGTCTCGATACGCGTCGCCTCCGGCGGCGCTACTCGACCACCGGAAGCTGCTCGGCGGGGGCGGGGGCGGGGGCGACCACCGGATGCTGCTCGGCGGGGCGGTGCTCGACCACCGGAAGCTGCTCGGCGGGGGTGGGGGCGACCGACGGAAGCGGTTCGGCGGAGCCGTCCTCGAACACGACGTCGGGCACGCCGGCGAGGCGGTCGCGCATGACCGCGATCGCGTCGGGGTGCGAATCGACGAGCACGAACCTGCGTCCGAGCGCCGCCGCGACCGCGCCGGTCGTGCCCGACCCGGCGAAGAAGTCGAGCACCCAGTCGCCCTCGCGGGTCGAGGCCTGGATGATCCGGCGCAGGATGCCCACGGGCTTCTGCGTCGGGTACCCCGTCTTCTCGCGCCCGGTCGGCGAGACGATCGTGTGCCACCAGACATCGGTCGGGAGCTTGCCCGCCGCCGCCTTCTCGGGCGTGACGAGCCCGGGCGCCATGTAGGGCTCGCGGTCGACCGCGGTCGAGTCGAACCAGTATCGCGCCGGGTCCTTCACGTAGACGAGGATCGTGTCGTGCTTGGTCGGCCAGCGCCGCTTCGCCTTCGCACCGTAGTCGTACGCCCAGATCAGCTCGTTCAGGAAGCACTCGCGGCCGAACAGCGCGTCGAGCAGCACCTTCGCGTAGTGGGCCTCGCGGTAGTCGAGGTGGAGGTACAGCGTGCCGTCGTCGGCGAGCAGCCGCCACGCCTCGACGAGGCGCGGTTCGAGGAACCCCCAGTAGTCGTCGAAGCGGTCGTCGTAGCGCAGCAGGTCGCCGCGGATCCGCTCGTACCGCCTCCCGGCGAACCCCGTGATGAGGCGAGACGGGGCGCCGGATGCCTCGAACGCTTCGGAGACTTCGGAGGCCTCGGAGACTTCGGACGCCTCGGAGGATGCCCCGGCCGGGGCATCCTCGACCGCCCCCGTCGACGTCCGCGACGCGGACGTGACGGACCGTGCGCCGGGTCTGCGGCCGCCCGGTGTTGAACGGCGGGTCCAGGTAGACGAGCGTGAACGCGCCGTCCGGCAGCGCGGGCAGCACGTCGAGGTTGTCGGCGTGGACGACGCGGTTCGGTCCCTCGGCTGCCACGCGTCCCATCCTGCCAGCGCCTCGCGGCTATCCTGACCGCGGGGGTGGTCGCGATGGCCGTGCTGGTCGTGGTCGAGTCGGTCTGGGGCAACACCGAGGCCGTCGCGCGCGCGATCGTCGCGGGCCTCGGCGGCGGGGCATCCCTCACGACCGCCGAGCGCGGACCCTCGGCGGTGCCCGACGACGTCGACCTCGTGGTGGTCGGATGCCCCACGCACGCGTTCGGGCTCCCGAGTCGCGCCACGCGCCAGACCGCGCGCGAGCAGGGTGCGACGCACGTCCCCGAGCGCGGCGTGCGCGAATGGATCGCCGCGGTCGAGGTCCCGCATCGCACCGTGCGCGTCGCGACCTTCTGCACGAAGGCCGCGCACCCGAACCTGCCGGGCAGCGCCTCGAAGAAGGCGATGAAGCGCCTGATCAAGAAGGGGTTCGAGCCGCTCGCGCAGCCCGAGGCGTTCCTCGTCGAGGGCTACGACGGCCCCCTCCAGGGCGGCGAGATCGCGCGCGCCGAGGCCTGGGGGAAGGTGCTCGGGGTGGAACTCCGCGGCCAGCGCCGCGGGCGCACGGAGGCCTAGGCGCCTCGGACGGCCGGGGCCTCGGCGCCTCGGGCCGGACGGCGAGCCGCGCTCAGCGCTCGACGTCGAGGCGGATGCTCCCGCGGAAGCGGTCGGGGTCGTCGTCGTCGGCGTTCGCCGCCGCGAATGCGATCCCCTTGTCGCCGTCGCCCGGGAGCGGAGCCGGCGCGGGGAGCCGGCTCTGCCGCTCCTGCTCGAGCTGGGCCTCGTGCCGCGTCGGCGCGAAGATCTCGTCGACGCCCATGATGACGCCCGCGGGTCCGCCGCGCTTGGTCTTGTCGGACAGGTCGATCCATCCGCGCCGCTGAGCGAACCATCCGAGGCCCAGCACGGCGGCGGCGATCAGCACCCAGATCCACCAGTCCATCCGGCGAGTCTACCCGGCGAGGATGACCCTTCCTCAGCGTTCACCGGGAGTGCGGACCGGCGACGGGACCGCCGACCGCGAGGCATCCGGCGGCTCAGGGCACGCGGTAGAGCCAGTCCGGCGACGAGAACTTCGACGCGGCGAGGGCCTCGGCCTCGGCGAGCTCGTCGGCGGTCACGGCGCCCGGCTTCGCGCCGTGGAGCGAGGTGAAGGTCTGCTTCAACGCCTCGATGATCGCCGCCCGGCTGAGCCCGGTCTGCGACCGCAGCGGGTCGACGCGCTTGGCCGCCGACGCGATGCCCTTGTCGCTGATCTTCTCGCGGCCGATGCGCAGCACCTCGAGCATCTTCGCGTTGTCGAGGTCGTACGACATCGTCACATGGTGGAGCACGCCGCCCGAGCCGAGCCGCTTCTGGGCGGCGCCGCCGATCTTGCCGAGCGGGCTCGCGATGTCGTTGAGCGGCTGGTAGGTCGCCTCGACGCCGATCGAGCGCAGGCCCTGCAGCACCCAGTCGTCGAGGAACGCGTACGAGTCGGCGAAGCTCATGCCCGACACGAGCTCGGCCGGGACGTACAGCGAGTACGTGACGACGTTGCCCTTCTCCATCATCATCGCGCCGCCGCCCGAGATGCGGCGGACGACGTCGAACCCGTACCGCTCGGCGCCCTCGGGGTCGACCTCGTTGCGCACCGACTGGAACGAGCCGATGACGACCGCCGACTCCTCCCACTCCCAGAAGCGGAGCGTCGGCTTGCGCCGCCCCTCGCCGACCCGGGTCGCGAGCACCTCGTCGAGCGCGAGATGCAGGCGCGGGGGGACCGCGGCGTCGTGCACGATCTCCCACTCGTAGTCGGCCCAGCTCCGGGCGTCGGTGAGGGCGCGCCGCACCGCGACCGCGACGGCCTCCGCCGAGAACCCGAGCATCACGGTGCCGGGGCGGAGTTCACGGGTGATCGCGGCCGCGATCTGCTTGGCGTCGGATGCCGCGGGCAGGCCGTCGAGCGCGCGGTTCACGTCGTCCAGCGCCTCGTCCGGTTCGAGGAAGAAGTCGCCGGCCACGCGCGGATCTCGGATGACCCCGTCGTCGTCGACATCGAAGTCGACCACCACGAGCTTGCCGCCGGGGACCTTGTACTCACCGTGCATGAGGGACAGCCTACGTTCGCGCGCCCGCTCGGCGGCCGCTTCCTCCACGCGGCCTCGTGGCCGCCCGGTCCGCGTACATCTGGGCAGGCGGGATGCCCCGGGCATACGCTGGGCTCGTGACGACGTTCTACGTGGCCCGCCACGGTGAGACGGTCTGGCACGCCGATCACCGCTACGCCGGCAATTCCGACGTGGCGCTCACGCGGCACGGGCTCGGGCAGGCCGCCTCGCTCGGCGCGTGGGCGGCCGATGCGGGCCTCGACGCGATCGTGACCTCGACGCTCAGCCGGGCGATGCGGTCGGCGGCCCCGTCCGTCGAGACGACCGGGCTCCCGCTCCGCACCGACGAGCGGCTCGTCGAGATCGACTTCGGCGTCGCCGAGGGACTGTCGCCCGAGGAGATCATCGAGCGCTACCCCGACGAGTGGGCCGCGTTCGCCCGGGCTCCCGCGACGAACCCGTTCCCCCAGGGCGAGTCGGGTCGCGCCGGGATCGCACGCGCGCTGCCCGTGTTCGACGAGCTCGTCGCCGAGTTCCCGGACGGCCGAGTGCTCATCGTCGCGCACGCGACGCTGTTCCGGCTGCTCTGGTGCGAGCTCGCGGGGATGGATCCCGACGGGTATCGCGACCTGCTGCCGGTCCTCGGCAACTGCCACATCACGACGATCGTGTACCCGTGGGCGGTCGAGTCGATCGCGGCGCATCCGAACCACCCGCGCATGCGGCTGCTCGGATTCGACGTCCCGCCCGACCGCGCGGGCAACTGACGGCGCAGGCTCAGTCGACCGCATAGCGGTCGTCGAGCCAGCGGAGCAGGTCGGCTCGCACCTCGGCGCGGTTCAGCTCGTTGAACACCTCGTGCCGCGCGCCCTCGTAGACGACGACCTCGACATCGACGAGGCCCGACCGGCGCACGTACGCCTCGGCGAGCCGCCGGGCGCTCTCCTCGCCGCCGAGCGTGTCGTCGTCGCCGACCATGATCAACAGGGGCAGTTCGGCCGGGATCGCCGGCGCCGGCGCCGGGCGCCCGTACAGGCGCGTGCCCTCGAAGAAGCCGAACAGCTTCCACGCGGGCAACTCGGTCGTGTACGGGTCGGCCATGAACGCCGCCGGCACCGCCGGGTCGCGGCTCAGCCACTCCACAGGCGTCGGCCCGAGGTGCTTGTGGCGGCGGTTCAGGTCGCCCGCGTCCATCCAGCGGAGCGTGCGGTACGCCGTGCCGGTGAGCACGGCGCCGTCGTAGCGGGCGGCGCTCCGGTTCAGGATCATCTGCGACATCAGCGACCCCCACGACTGGCCGAGCAGCACCAGCGGCACGTCGTCGCCCTCCGCCTCCCGGATGACGTCGGTGAACTGCTCGATCGCCGCGATCGTCGCCCGCATTCCGCCGGGCCCGAGCCGGCCGATGCGGGTGAGGTCGCCGCCGTGCTGCTCGAACCCGGTCTGCCCGTGCCCGCGGTGGTCGTCGGCCCAGACGGAGTAGCCGGCTTCGTTCAACGCGGCGACGAGCTGGCCGTACCGTCCGACGTGCTCGCCCATCCCGTGCACGAGCTGGATCACCGCGGTCGGCTCGTCGACCCGCCACGCCCGATAGTGGATGTGCACGCCGTGCGGGTCGGTGAAGGTCGTCATACGCCAAGCATGCACCGCCCCGGCCCGGACCTGCCCGCACGTCGCCGATCCCCCTGCTCCTCCGGGAAGAAAACGGGCCGGCGGTCAGCTCTCTCGCGTCACCTCGACGCTCACGAACAGCTCGGATGCCCCGGGCCCGGCGTACACGCCGCGCAGCGGCGAGACATCCGCGTAGTCGCGGCCGCGGCCCACGAGCACGTGCGACTCGCCGACGTCCTGCTGGTTCGTCGGGTCGTAGCCGCGCCACTCGCCGTCGTACCACTCGACCCACGCGTGCGATTCGCCGACGACCGTGACGCCGACGCCGACCGACGGGTTCGGGTGCAGGTAGCCCGACACGTACCGCGCCGGGATCCCGACCGACCGCAGCGCGCCGACCGCGAGGTGCGCGATGTCCTGGCAGACGCCCTTGCGCTCGGCCCACGCCTCGCGCGCGGTCGAGCCGACGCCGGTCGCACCGCGCACGTACTCGACGGACTCCCCGACGGTCCGGCAGACCTCGAACGCGGTCTCGTCGACGGATGCCCCCTCGGCGACGATGCCGGCCGCGAGCGCCTCGAGCTCGGCGGGCGGCTCGGTCGCGGACGTGATCGTCGAGAACTCGACGAGCGCGACCGTCGAGCGTCGGGCCTCCTCGAGTCCCGCCCAGTCGAGCGCGGCACTGCCGCGACGCGGCGCCGGTCGCACCTCGACGAGGCTCGTCGCCGTGACCGACAGCTCGCGGTGCGGCGTGAGCACCTCGAACGTGGAGACCCGGGTGCCCCAGTAGTCCAGGTACGAGTGCTGCGTCGCACCCGGCCGGATGTCGAGCCCCGCCTGGAGCACGAACTGCTCGCCGCCCGAGTGCGGGAGCATCCTCGCCTCGTTGTAGGAGGTCGTCGCCGGCTCGGCGTAGCTGAAGCCCGTGCGGTGGACGACGCGCAGCCTGCTCACGAGACCTCCCCGATCCAGATCGGCACGGCGCTGGCGGGGAAGTACCGCCGCCGGATCGCGTCGCTCGACGCCGACACGACGACCTGCACGTGCTCCATGTACTCGCCGAGCCCGTCGATGATGTCGCCGATCGGCCGGTACTCGAGCTCCGATCGGATCTGGCCGAGGAGGCGCTGGGCCTGGTCGGTGACGCCGACCCGGCCCGCGCGCGGGTCGATCTCGCGGAGGGATTCCTCGGCGCGGATCACGCTCGCGATGATCGATCGCGGGAAGAGCCGGTCGAGCAGCAGGAACTCCGCGGCGGATTCGGTCGACGGCAGGCCGCGATAGCTCCTGAGGTACGACTCGTAGCCGCCGCAGCTGCGCAGGATCGTAGTCCAGCTGGGTCCGGATGCCTCGGTCAGCTCGCGTGTCGACAGCAGCCGGGCCGTCATGTCGGCGCGTTCGATCGCGCGTCCGAGGGTGAAGAAGTGCCACGCCTCGTCCCGACTCGAGGCCGACTCCACGATGCCGAGCGCGAGCGCCGCACGGTTCCGGACCCACCGGAAGAACTCGTGCGACTTGTCGCCGGCGACCCGGTTGGGCATCCGGCTGTTCGTCTCGTTGAGCGCCTCCCAGAGCTCGGCGGAGACGATCTCACGGGCGCGGCGCGCGTTCTCGCGGGCGGCCGCGACGGAGTGGGCGATGGACGCCGGGTCCGCGCGGTCGACCCCGAGCCGGGCGATGAGGTCGCCCGGGCGCAGCGGTCCCTCGTCGTCGGGCACGCTGCCCATGACGGCGAGCAGCGATCGGCACGCGGTGTCCTCGTCGATCCAGGGATCCTCGAGCAGGAGCTGGAGGTGCACGTCGAGGATGCGCGCGGTGCCGTCGCTGCGCTCGATGTACCGCCCGATCCAGAAGAGCGACTCGGCGATCCGGCTCAGCATGCGGACGCCCCCTTCGGCGCAGTGTCCGGTGGTCGAGGAGGCCGCGACGACGGAGCAGCCGTCTCGAGACCCGGCGACCGGCGCTGGATCGCCGGGTCTCGAGACGCGTCGCCGCTGCGCGTCGGCGCTCCTCGACCACCGGGAGCCTGCTGCTGTTGCTGTTGCTGCTGGCGGACGGGCGCCTCCTCATCCTGCGGGGACGACTCGAGGGCGTGCGGCACGTGCGGACGCGACGGCGGCGCGGGGTCGGCCCGCGCCTCCGCGCTCGGCGCGGCGACGACCCGCGCCGCGAGGGCCACCGGAACCGGGCCCGTCGCGACGCCGGGGGCGCCGTCGAGCACCCACGTGTCCTTCGAGCCGCCGCCCTGGCTCGAGTTGACGACGAGCTGTCCCTCCGGCAGCGCCACGCGCGTGAGGCCGCCGGGCAGCACCCACACGCGTTCGCCGTCGTTCACGGCGAACGGGCGGAGGTCGGCATGCCTCGGGCGCATGCCGTCCTCCACCAGCGTCGGGAGCGTCGAGAGCTGGATCACGGGCTGCGCGATCCAGCCGCGCGGATCGGCCACGAGGCGCTTCCGGAGATCGTCGAGCTCGTGCCGCGAGGCATCCGGCCCGACCACCAGGCCCTTGCCGCCCGAGCCGTCGACGGGCTTCACGACGAGCTCGTCGAGCCGGTCGAGCACCTCGGCGAGCGCCTCCGGCTCCTCGAGCCGCCACGTGTCGACGTTGGGCAGGATCGGCTCCTCGGCGAGGAAGTAGCGGATCAGGTCGGGCACGTAGGTGTAGACGAGCTTGTCGTCGGCGACGCCGTTGCCGATCGCGTTCGCGATCGTGACGTGCCCGAGCCGGGCCGCGAGCATGAGGCCCGGCGCACCGAGCACCGAGTCGGGACGGAACTGCTGCGGGTCGAGGAACTCGTCGTCGACGCGGCGGTAGATCACGTCGACGCGCGTGGGGCCGGCCGTCGTGCGCATCCACACGCGGCCGCCCGAGCAGAACAGGTCGCGGCCCTCGACGAGTTCGACGCCCATCAGGCGGGCCAGGAGCGTGTGCTCGAAGTACGCCGAGTTGTAGACGCCGGGCGTGAGGACGACGACCGTCGGATCGTCGACGCCCTCGGGCGCGCTCGCGCGGAGCGCGCCGAGCAGGCGGTTCGGGTAGTCGCCGACGGGCCGCACGCGCATCGAGGTGAACAGCTCGGGCAGCGTCTCGGCCATGACGCGCCGGTTCGAGATGACGTAGCTCACGCCGCTCGGGACGCGCACGTTGTCCTCGAGCACGCGCCAGTCGCCCCGCTCGTCGCGGATCACGTCGATGCCGGCGACCTGGATCCGCACGCCGTTGGCGCTCACGATCCCCGCCGCCTGGCGGTGGAAGTGGGTCGACGAGCTCACGAGCGCCGCGGGGACGACCCGGTCGCGGACCGCGTGCTGCGGGCCGTACACGTCGGAGAGGAACGCCTCGAGCGCGCGCACGCGCTGGGCGACGCCGGCCTCGACGAACGACCACTCGTCGGCCGAGATGACGCGCGGGACCGCGTCGAGCGGGAACGGCCGCTCCTCCCCCGCGAAGTCGAACGTGACGCCCTGGGCGAGGTACGAGCTCGCGAGGGCCTCGGAGCGGCCCCGGAGTTCGTCCTGCGTCATCCGGGCGAGCGCCGGGTAGAGCTCGCGGTACGGTTCGCGCACGTCGGGGGCACCGCCGACCGGGAACATCTCGTCCCACGGATCGACCGGTCGGCGCTTGGAGACCGCCGTGTCCGCGTAGCCGTCGAAGAGCGTTCCCATGCACGAAGAGTTCCAGCGGGGTGTTTCCGGGGCGTTTCCACGACTGGTCCGTTTCGCCACGTGACGAACCTCGGCGACGTCGCCGCGACGTCGTGCCGACGGCGCCGCCCCCCGAACGATTTTCATTAGCATGGCTAATTAGCTAGGCTGACGATATGGACGAGGCACGGCACGGGACATCCGAGAGCACCGAGCTCCGCCTCGCGATCATGCGACTGTCGCGCCTGCTGCGGCTCGAGACCGCGGCGACCGACCTGAGCGCGAGCCGGTACGCGGTGCTCCGCTGGGTCGTGACGAGCGCGCCGATCAGCCCCGGCCGGCTCGCCGAGCTCGAGCGCGTCACGCCGCCGTCGATGAACCGCACCGTCAACTGCCTCGTCGAGGAGGGACTCGTCACGCGCGAGGACGACCCGGCCGACGGGCGCAAGGTGCTCGTCCGCCCGACCGACCGCGGCATCGCCGTCGTCGCGGACACCCAGCGCCGCCGCGACGCGTGGCTCGCCGGCCGGTACGCCACGCTCACCGACGAGGAGCAGGCGGTCCTCGCGCGCGCCACCGAGATCCTCGGGAAGCTGGCCGACGCGTGAGCGCGATGTTCCGCTCGCTGCACACCCGCAACTACCGGCTCTGGTTCTTCGGTGCGATCGTCTCGAACATCGGCGGCTGGATGCAGGCGACCACGCAGGACTGGGTCGTGCTCACCGAGCTCACGCACCACGACGCCGCCGCGGTCGGCGTCACGATGGCGCTCCAGTTCGGGCCGCAGCTCGCGCTCGTGCCGCTCACGGGCGCGGTCATCGACCGGTTCGACCGGCGGCGGATCCTCCTGTGCACCCAGACGGCGCTCATGCTGCTCGCGATCGGCCTCGGCGTGCTGCTGCTCTCGGGCCACGCCCAGCTCTGGCACGTCTACGGCTTCGCGCTCGCACTCGGCATCGCGAACTCGTTCGACGCCCCGGCGCGGCAGACCTTCGTCTCCGACCTCGTGAGCGGCGCGAACACCTCGAACGCGGTCGCGCTCAATGCCGCGTCCTTCAACGTGTCGCGGCTCATCGGCCCGGCGACCGCGGGCCTGCTGATCGTCGTCGTCGGGTCGGGGTGGGTGTTCCTGCTCAACGCCGCGACGTTCCTCGCGCTCATCGGTGCGCTCCTGGCCATGCGGCGGTCCGAGCTCGTCCCCCGGCCGCGCCGGAGGCGCGAGGGCAACGGCTTCACGGCCGGGTTCCGCTACGTGGCCTCGCGCAGCGACCTCGCGGTCGTCTTCACGATCGTGTTCCTCATCGGCGCGTTCGGCATGAACTTCCCGATCTTCGCCTCGACCATGGCGGTGCTCTTCGGGCAGGACGCCGGCGGGTTCGGCGTGATCTCCTCGATCCTCGCGATCGGGTCCCTCACCGCCGCCCTCCTCGCCGCACGCCGCGACCGCGCCCGGCTCCGCGTGGTCGTGATCGCGGCAGGCGGGTTCGGCTTCGCCGCGCTCGCGGCATCGCTCATGCCCGCCTACGGCTGGTTCGCCGCCTCGACCGTGCCGATCGGCTTCGCGATCGTGACCATGCTGAGCACCGCGAACGGCTACGTGCAGACCACGACCGACGCCGACGTGCGGGGGCGCGTCATGGCGCTCTACACCGCGGTGCTCATGGGCTCGACGCTCATCGGCGCACCGATCGTCGGGTGGGTCGCGAACACGTTCGGCGCGCGCTGGGGCCTCGGCGTCGCCGCGGCATCCGGATTCCTGGCCTGCGCGATCGGGCTCGCCTGGGCGATCCGCGCGCGCGGCATGCGCATCGAGCGGATCCCCCGCTCCCGGTGGGGCTTCGGCGTCGCCTGGGCCGGCGCGACCGACGCGATCGCCGACGGCGACCTGGTCGCCGTGCCCGGCGCCGTGGACGCGCTCACCGGCTCGGTGCCGGTCGCTCCCCGATCGTCGACTCCCTGACGACGAGCTCGGGCTGGAAGACGACCCGCTCGCGCTCGAAGCCCTGCGGCGTCGCCGCCTCCCTGAGCAGCAGGTCGACCGCCGTGTAGCCGATGAGCGCGGCGGGCTGCCGGATCGACGAGAGCGGCACCACCGCGGCGCTCGCGAAGTCGATGTCGTCGTAGCCGATGAGCGCGACATCCTCGGGCACGCGCACCTCGCCGCGCATCACGAGGGCCTGCAGCACGCCCATCGCGAGCAGGTCGTTCGCCGCGAACACCGCGTCGGGCCGATCCTCGGGCCGACGCGCGCGCAGCGCCTCGCCGGCCGCCCGGCCGGCCAGCACCGTCAGCGCCTCGGTCTCGACGACCTCGAGCGTCGCGCCCTCGACCTCGGCGACCGCCGCGCGCGCCCCCGCGAGGCGGTCGGTCACCTGGCGGATGCTCGACGGGCCGCCGACGAACGCGATCCGGCGCCGCCCGATCGAGAGCAGGTGCCGTGCGGCGAGCTCGCCGCCGACGACGTCGTCGACCGCGACCGACGAGAGCCCGAGGTCGGGCGACTCGCGGTCGACGAGCACGACGGGCGTGCCGCGCGAGCGCAGCCGATGCAGCCTCGGCGGGTCGTCGGTCCGCGGCGAGATGAGCACGCCGTGCACGCGCTGCTCCTCGAACAGGTCGAGGTAGGCGCCCTCGCGCACCGGGTCGTCGTCGCTGTTGCCGAGCAGCACGGTCATGCCGTCCTCGGCGGCGCGGTCCTCGGCGCCGCGCGCGACATCCGTGAAGAAGGGGTTGCGCACGTCCAGCACGACGAGGCCGATCGACCGGCTGCGACCGGCCCGGAGCTGCCGCGCGGCGTCGTTGCGCACGAAGCCGAGGCGCTCGATCGCCGCCTGCACCCGCTCGACCGTGCCGGGCGCGACCTTGTCGGGTCGGTTCAGCACGTTCGAGACCGTGCCGACCGACACGCCCGCGAGTGCGGCGACGTCGCGCACGCTCGCCGGGGGCGGGATCTGCTCAGCCACGAGCCGAGTGTAGGTCAGGCGAGCCCTCGACCCACGGATCCCCGCACATCACGCGCGGCCGCGCGGCCGCGCGGGGTCGGTCGAGCGGCGCACGACGAGCTCGGGGAGGAACACGGTCTGGCGTGGGATGACGTCGGGCGACGCGGTCTCCTCGAGGAGGATGCGCAGTGCCGTGCGCCCGATCATCCGGCTCGGCTGGCGCATCGACGACAGCGGCACCGCGGCGGCGCCCGCGAACGGGATGTCGTCGAAGCCGATGATCGCGATCTCGTCGGGCACGAGCATCCGACCGCCGACGACGAGGGCCTGCAGGAGCCCGAGCGCGAGCAGGTCGTTCGCGGCGAAGAGCGCGTCGGGCCGGTCGGCGGGCGGGCGGGCGAGGATGCGCGCGCCCGCGGCGGCCCCGGCCTCGACCGTCGTGGCATCCGTCGCGACGACCTCGATGCCGACGGGCACGGCCGCGTTCTCGGCGGCGACGCGTGCGCCCGCGAGCCGGTCGCGCACCTGCTGGATCTCGAACGGCCCGCCGACGAACGCGATCCGCCGGCGCCCGGTCCCGATCAGGTGCTCGACGGCCATGCGGCCGCCCGCGATGCTGTCGACCGAGACCGAGCTGAACCGCCCGTCCCCGCTGAACCGGTCGACGAGCACGGCGTGGATGCCCCTGCGCCGGAGCCGCTCGAGGCGCGGCTGGATGTCGCCGTAGGGCGAGATCAGCACGCCGAGCACCTGCTGCTCCTCGAAGAGGTCGAGGTACATGCGCTCGCGCGAGACATCCTCGTCGGTGTTGCCGTAGAGGATCGCGAGGTTGTGGCTGGATGCCTCGTCCTCGGCGCCGCGCACGACGTCGGTGAAGAACGGGTTCTGGCCGTCCAGGACGACGAAGCCGACCGTCGTGCTGACGCCCGCGCGGAGCTTGCGCGCGGCGTCGTTGCGCACGTAGCCGAGCTCCTCGATCGCGCGGTGCACGCGCTCGACGGAGTCGGGCGACACGTCGCCCGGGCGGTTGAGCACGTTGGAGACGGTGCCCACGGACACGCCGGCGCGCTCGGCGACATCGCGTATGCGCACTCCTGCCATCCCGCTCCTTCGCCGGTGTCCGCTCGTTCGTTCCGATCCGACTTGACCCGGATCCGATCGAAACATACAGTGTCCCTGAATCGTACATGAATCGATTCATCCCATGTTCACCTCGATGAGGAGGCCCCCCGTGGAGACGGACCCGCCGCTGACGCCGGCCCCGCCGATGCTGGAGCTCTCGCGCGTCGTGAAGTCCTTCGGTCCCGTCGTCGCACTCCGCTCCGGCAGCCTCCGGCTCGACTCCGGCTCGATCCACGCCCTCGTGGGCGAGAACGGCGCCGGCAAGTCGACGCTCGTGAAGATCGTCGCGGGACTCTACCGGCGCGACGCGGGCGAACTGCGCCTGCGCGGCGAAGACGTCGACTTCACCTCGACCGCCCAGTCGAAGGCCGCGGGCATCGCGGTCATCTACCAGGAGCCCACGCTGTTCCCCGACCTGTCGGTCACCGAGAACATCTTCATGGGCCGCCAGCCCGTGAACCGGTTCGGCCGCATCGACCGGAAGGCGATGCGGCGCGAGGCGGAGGCGCTCTTCCAGCGGCTCGGCGTCGCGATCGATCCCGAGCGTCCCGCCGAGGGCCTCTCGATCGCCGACCAGCAGGTCATCGAGATCGCCAAGGCGGTCTCGCTCGACGCGCGCGTGCTCATCATGGACGAGCCGACCGCCGCGCTCTCGGGCGTCGAGGTCGACCGGCTCTTCGCCGTCGCGCGGAGCCTGCGCGACGAGGGCCGCGCGCTGCTGTTCATCTCGCACCGCTTCGACGAGATCTTCGCGCTCTGCGACACCGTCACGGTCATGCGCGACGGATCGTACGTCTCGACCACGCCGATCGCCGACACGACCGTCGACGAGCTGGTCCGCCAGATGGTCGGGCGCGACGTCACCGAGCTCTTCCCCAAGCTCGAGGCCGAGATCGGCGAGCCGCTGCTCGAGGTCGAGGGCCTGACCAAGACCGGGGTCTTCCACGACATCACCTTCACCGTTCGCGCGGGCGAGATCGTGGGCCTCGCGGGCCTCGTCGGCGCCGGCCGGAGCGAGGTCGCGCGCGCCGTCTTCGGCGTCGACCAGTACGAGTCGGGCTCCGTCCGGATCTCCGGCCGCACGCTGCCGAAGCACCGCCCCGACGCGGCGATCCGCCAGGGCATCGCGCTCGTGCCGGAGGACCGCCGGAAGCAGGGACTCGTGCTCGAGTCCTCCGTCGCCCGGAACGTCTCGATCGTCATCCGGGAGCAGCTCTCGAAGGCCGGACTCATCACCTCCGCCTCCGAGAACCGCGCCGCGAAGGTCTGGGCCAGCCGCCTCGAGGTGAAGACCACCGCGTTGTCGACGATCGCCGGCACGCTGTCGGGCGGCAACCAGCAGAAGGTCGTCCTCGGCAAGTGGCTCGCGACCGAGCCCACCGTGCTCATCATCGACGAGCCGACCCGCGGCATCGACGTCGGCACGAAGGCCGAGGTCCACCGCCTGCTGTCGGAGCTCGCGGGCCGCGGCATGGGGATCCTCATGATCTCCTCCGAGCTGCCCGAGGTGCTCGGCATGGCCGACCGCGTGCTCGTCATGCGGGAGGGCCGGATCACCGCCGAGATCGACCGGGCGGATGCCACGAGCGAGAACGTGATGTACGCCGCCACCCACGCCCAGGGAGCCCACGCATGACCGCCCCCAGCCAGTCCCCGGCGCCGCCGGCACCGGCGATCGAGAAGACCGCCGTCACCAAGCGCCTGCAGGCGATCGGCGCCGCACGCGAGTTCGGCATCCTGCTCGCGCTCATCCTCGTCATCATCGCCGCGACCGTCGTCAACCCGAACTTCCTGTTCTCGTCCGACGGCTGGCGCGACCTGCTGCTGACCCCCTCGATCCTCGTGCTCGTGGCCGTCGGCCAGTCGATCGTGCTCATCTCGCGGAACGTCGACCTGTCGGTCGGCTCGGTGCTGGGCCTGTCTGCCTACCTCACCGGCCGGCTGTTCATCGACATCCCCGGGATCCCGATCGTCGCGGTGTTCCTCATCGCGATCGTGTTCGGCGGCCTGCTCGGCCTCGTCAACGGCGCGCTCGTCGCCTACGCGAAGGTGCCGGCCATGGTCATCACGCTCGGCACGCTGTACGCCTACCGCGGCATCAACGTGCTGTGGACCGGCAGCGACCGGGTCAACGCGTCCGACCTGCCGAAGGACTTCCTCGCGCTCGGCACGGGGCAGATCCTCTGGATCCCGATCCTCACGATCATCGCGCTCGTGGTGCTCGCGGTCGCGGGCTGGATGATGAAGAACACGCGCGGCGGGCGCGAGTTCTACGCGATCGGCTCCGACCCCGCGGCGGCCGAGCTCTACGGCCTCCGGGTCACCCGCCGGCTGCTGTTCGCGTTCGTGCTCTCGGGCGCGCTCGCGGGCCTCGCGGGCGTGCTCTACGCGGCCAGGTACGGCACCGTGAACTCGCAGGCTGGCGCGGGCTGGGAGCTCGATGCGGTCGGCGCGGCCGTCATCGGCGGCGTCGCCATCACGGGCGGCGTCGGCTCGGTCTGGGGCGCCGCGATCGGCGCCTGGCTCCTGCTCACGATCAACCGGGCGCTGCCGATCCTCGGCATCCCCGACTTCTGGCAGCGCGCCGTCGTCGGCGCGCTCATCATCGGCGCCATCGTGCTCGACCGCGTGCTCGCGGTGCGGCAGCGACGCCGTCTCATCGAGGCGCGGGAGGAAGACCGATGACCGCCACCACCAGCACCGCCGCCGCGATCGCGCGCACCTACCGCGACTACGACCGCCCGCTCTGGCAGCGGATCCTGCTCACGCGCGAGATGGCCATCGTGGCCCTGCTCGTCATCGTCGCGGTCGTCGCCGCCCTGAGCGTGCGCGGGTTCAGCCAGCCGATCACGCTGACCTACCTGCTGCTCGACGTGACCCCGATCCTGCTCATCGCGCTGCCGATGACGCTCATCATGATCACGGGCGAGATCGACCTGTCGGTCGCGAGCATCGTCGGCCTCGCGAGCGTGCTGACCGGCGTGCTCACCGCGGGCGGCCTGCCGTTCGAGCTCGCGGCCGTGGTCGCGCTCGTCGCGGGCGGCGTCGCGGGCGCGGTCAACGGATTCCTCGTGACCGTCGTCGGCCTGCCGTCGCTCGCCGTCACGATCGGCACGCTCGCGCTCTTCCGCGGGCTCGCGGTCGGCCTGCTGGGCACCACGGCGATCACGGACTTCCCCGAGTTCTGGACCGACCTCGCCAAGATGCGCGTGGGCGGCTCGAACATCCCGGTCGTGCTGTTCCTGTTCCTCGTGCTGCTCGCCGTGTTCGTCGTGCTCCTGCACTTCACGCCGTTCGGCCGCGGGATCTACGCGATCGGCCTCTCGAAGGCGGCCGCCCGGTTCTCGGGCGTGCACGTCGAGCGCACGAAGCTCGTGCTGTTCATCCTGAGCGGCGTCGTGTCGGCCCTCGCGGGCATCTTCTACACGCTCCGCTTCGGGAGCGCCCGCGGCGACAACGCGACGGGCCTCGAGCTCCAGGTCATCGCCGCGGTCGTGCTCGGCGGGGTGTCCGTGTTCGGCGGACGCGGGGCGATCCACGGCGTGATCGCCGGCGTCCTGCTCATCGGCGTGCTCGCGAGCGCCCTGCGCCTCGCGAACGTCACGTCCGACGTCATCAACATCATCACCGGCGTGCTCCTCGTGGCGTCGGTGGTGGCCAACAGCTTCCTGGCGTGGCTGCGCAAGCAGCGGCGAGCACCAGGGGGAACACCGCGCGTCGAGGCCTCCACAGCAGGGTGACCGGGCCGCGCGACCAGTCGATGCGATCACCCATCGACCAACCGATGAAGGGAAGAACAACGATGTTTCAGAACAAGCGGCGTGCGGGCGCGCTGACGGCGCTCGCCGCGGCCGCGGCGCTGGTCCTGGCCGGCTGCGCCGTCGACTCCGGCACCGACGGAGGCGACGGAGGCGGCGACGGCGAGGCGAACCTCGCGATCACGTTCCTGCCCAAGAACCTCGGCAACCCGTACTTCGACACCTCGTCGTCGGGCGCCAAGGAGGCCATCGACGAGTTCGGCGGCACCTTCGCGGAGGTCGGCCCGGCCGAGGCCACGCCCGACTCGCAGGTGAGCTACATCAACACGCTCACCCAGCAGGGCGTCGGGGCCATCGCCGTGTCGGCGAACGACCCCGAGGCGATCTGCGACGCCCTGAACGAGGCGCGCGACGCGGGTGTCAAGGTCGTCACCTTCGACTCGGACACCAACCCCGAGTGCCGCGACCTGTTCATCAACCAGGCCACCGCCGAGGGCATCGCCAAGGTGCAGGTCGACCTGATCGCCGAGCAGATCGGCGACGCGGGCGAGATCGCCATCCTGTCGGCGTCGGCGAACGCGACGAACCAGAACGCCTGGATCGAGACGATGACGGAGCTGCTGGCCAGCGACCACCCGAACATCACGCTCGTCGAGACGGTCTACGGCGACGACGACGACCAGACCTCGTTCGACAAGACCGCGGCGCTGCTGCAGTCGCACCCGAACCTCAAGGGCATCATCTCGCCCACGACGGTCGGCATCTCGGCCGCGGCCCGCTACCTCTCGACCTCGGAGTACAAGGGCAAGGTCGCGCTGACCGGCCTCGGCACGCCGAACCAGATGCGCGAGTACGTCGAGGACGGCACCGTCACGGCCTTCGCGCTGTGGAACCCGGCCGACCTGGGCTACCTCGCCGCCTACGCGGCGAAGGCGCTCATCGAGGGCGAGATCACGGGTAAGGAAGGCGACACGTTCGACGCCGGCAAGCTCGGCTCGTACACGGTCGGCGCCGACGGCGCCGTGCTGCTCGGCGACCCGTACGTGTTCGACGCGGACAACATCGGCGACTTCGACTTCTGAGTCGGGGATGCACCGGTGGGGCCCGGCTCGCGCGCACGCGCGGCCGGGCCCCGCTGCTTCCGCGGCGGCCTTCCGCCGGCGGGCGCCAGAGTCATAGGGTGAACGGGATGGAAAACGCATTCCCACTTGCGGACTCCGCCGCCACCACCTATCGTTGAAACGATTCATAATCCCTGACCCACGAGGAGCGAGCTCGATGACGAGCCCCGAGCACCCCACCGCGGAGCGCGTCTGCTTCCAGCTGCAGGTCGACCCGACCCGCCTCGACGAGTACCGCGACCGTCACGCCGCCGTCTGGCCCGAGATGCTCCGCGCGATCGAGGCATCCGGCCGACGCAACTACTCGCTCTTCCTCCGCGCCGACGGGCTCCTCATCGGCTACTACGAGACCGACGACGACGCGGCATCCCAGCGCGCCCTCGAAGCAGACCCGCGCACCGCGGCCTGGGAGGCCGACATGGCCCCCTTCTTCATCGCCCTCGACGGCACCCGCCCCGACCAGGGCGCCCCCAGACTCCCCGAGGTGTTCAACCTCGAGGCCCAGCTCGCCGCGCTCGACGCCGACGCGGCGCGCTGAGCGGGACATCCGATCGACCACTCCACACCGAAAGCAGGAAACGACGTGAGCATCCTCACCGACGACATCCGGGCCGAACTGGCCAAGCAGGCGATCGAACTGCCGAGCTGGGCCTTCGGCAACTCCGGCACGCGCTTCAAGGTCTTCGCGACCCCCGGCACGCCGCGCGACCCCTACGAGAAGATCGCCGACGCCGCGCAGGTGCACCGGTACACCGCGCTCTCGCCGACCGTGGCGCTGCACATCCCGTGGGACAAGGTCGACTCCTACGACGACCTCCGCAAGCACGCGGAGGACCACGGGGTCGCGCTCGGCACGATCAACTCGAACACCTTCCAGGACGACGACTACAAGTTCGGCGCTCTCACGCACGAAGACGCCGCCGTCCGCCGCAAGGCGATCGACCACCACCTCGACTGCATCGACATCATGCACGCGACCGGCAGCCGCGACCTCAAGATCTGGCTCGCCGAGGGCTCGAACTACCCCGGCCAGGCCGACCTGCGCGGCCGCCAGGACCGCCTGCACGAGTCGCTGCAGGAGATCTACGCGCGCCTCGGCGACGACCAGCGCCTCGTGCTCGAGTACAAGTTCTTCGAGCCGGCTTTCTACCACACGGATGTCCCGGACTGGGGCACCTCGTACGCCCAGGTCGCCGCGCTCGGCGACAAGGCCATGGTCTGCCTCGACACCGGCCACCACGCGCCCGGCACCAACATCGAGTTCATCGTCATGCAGCTGCTGCGGCTCGGGAAGCTCGGCTCGTTCGACTTCAACTCGCGCTTCTACGCCGACGACGACCTGATCGTGGGCGCGGCCGACCCGTTCCAGCTGTTCCGCATCGTGTTCGAGGTCATCCGCGGCGGCGGATACGGCGACCCCGACGTCGCGTTCATGCTCGACCAGTGCCACAACGTCGAGGACAAGATCCCCGGCCAGATCCGCTCCGTGCTGAACGTCCAGGAGATGACCGCCCGGGCGCTGCTCGTCGACACGGACGCCCTCAAGCAGGCGCAGGTGTCGGGCGACGTGCTCGAGGCGAACCGCATCTTCATGGACGCGTTCTACACCGACGTGCGCCCGGCCCTCGCCGAATGGCGCGAGTCGCGGGGCCTGCCCGCCGACCCGATGCGGGCGTTCGCCGAGTCGGGCTACCTCGCGAAGATCGCGGCCGACCGCGTCGGCGGCGTCCAGGCCGGCTGGGGGGCGTGAGGTCGTGTCCGTGACCGAACCCTTCGCCGCCGCCCACGGGCTCGTCCGGGTGTACCCGGCGACCGGCACCGCGGACTCCGCGGGCGCCGGGCTCGTGTGGGCGCACGGCGGAGGGTTCGTGCACGGCGACCTCGACATGCCAGAGGCCCACTGGGTGGCGCGCGCGTTCGCGGCGCGCGGCGTGGCCGTCGTGTCGATCGACTACCGGCTGGTGCGCGACGGCGCGAACACGTTCCCGGCCGCCTCCGACGACGTGCTCGCGGCGTGGACGTGGACGCTCGACCACGCCGACGAGCTCGGACTCGACCCGGCGCGCCTGGCGATCGGCGGCGCGAGCGCCGGGGCGAACCTCGTGACCGGCGCGGTGCTGCGGATGCTCGGCCACGGGAGCCCCCGGTGGTCGGGTGGCGCCGCCGGAGGCGACACCCCCCGGTGGTCGAGTAGCGCCGCCGGAGGCGACACCCCCCGGTGGTCGAGTAGCGCCGCCGGAGGCGACACCCCCCGGTGGTCGAGTAGCGCCGCCGGAGGCGACACCCCCCGGTGGTCGAGTAGCGCCGCCGGAGGCGACACCCCCCGGTGGTCGAGTAGCGCCGCCGGAGGCGACGCGTATCGAGACCTCGCGACCGGTCTCGATACGGCTGCTTCGCTGCCTACTCGACCACCGGAGGCCGCTTCGCGGCCGATGCTCCCCGCAGGCGTATTCCTCGCCTACCCGACCCTGCTCGCGGTCCAGCCCGCGCCGGACCCGGCGCTGCGCGCCGCGCTCGACGCGAACCCCGACGCCGACCGGTTCGGCCCCGAGGCCGTCCGCTCGATGTACGAGACCTACCTCGGCGGCACGGTCGCACACGCCCCGATCGCCGCCGTTCCCGGCCTCGCGACGCCCGCCGACCTCGTCGGCTTCCCGCCCACCCTGATGGTGAACGGGGACGTCGACGAGCTCCGCGTCTCGGGCGAGGCGTTCGCTGCGACGCTCGCCGAGGCCGGCGTGCCGATCGAGCTCGCGCTCGAGCCCGGCACCGTGCACGGCCACCTGAACCGACCCGACGAGCCCGGGGCATCCGCCACCGTCGCACGCGTCGCCGAGTGGATCGCGGGTCTCGAGACGCGTCCGGCTTCGCCGGGCGCGCCTCGACCACCGGAAACCGCATCCGACCACCAGACCACCCGCATCACCGAAGGAATCACCTCATGACGAACCAGGCCGCAGCCGACCTCATCGCCCGGTCGAACCGCCTCGGCGCCGACCCCAAGAACACGAACTACGCCGGCGGCAACACGTCGGCGAAGGGAACCGAGACCGACCCGGTCACCGGCGAGCCCGTCGAGCTCCTCTGGGTCAAGGGCTCGGGCGGCGACCTCGGGACGCTCCGGGAGTCGGGCCTCGCGGTCCTCCGCCTCGACCGGATGCGCGCGCTCGTCGGCGTCTACCCGGGCGTCGACCGCGAGGACGAGATGGTCGCCGCGTTCGACTACTGCCTGCACGGCAAGGGCGGTGCGGCGCCGTCGATCGACACCGCGATGCACGGCCTCGTGGACGCCGCGCACGTCGACCACCTGCACCCCGACTCGGGCATCGCGATCGCGACCGCGGCCGACGGCGAGGAGCTCACGGCGAAGATCTTCGGCGACAAGGTCGTCTGGGTGCCGTGGCGCCGCCCGGGCTTCCAGCTCGGCCTCGACATCGCCGAGATCAAGGAGCGGAACCCGCAGGCGATCGGCACGATCCTCGGCGGCCACGGCATCACCGCGTGGGGCGACACCTCCGAGGAGGCCGAGCGCAACTCGCTCTGGATCATCGACACCGCGGCCGCGTACATCGCGGAGCACGGGAAGGATGCCCCGTTCGGCGGCGTCCGCGCGGGCTTCGAGGCCCTCCCCGAGGCCGAGCGCCGCGCCCGCGCCGCGGCCCTGGCACCGACGATCCGCGGCCTCGCGTCGACCGACAAGCCGATGGTCGGCCACTACGCCGACTCGGACGTCGTGCTCGACTTCCTCGCGTCCGAGCGCGCCCCCGAGCTCGCGGCGCTCGGCACGAGCTGCCCCGACCACTTCCTGCGCACCAAGGTGAAGCCGCTCATCCTCGACCTGCCGGCCACGGCGACCGTCGAGGAGCAGCTCGCGCGCCTGCACGAACTGCACCGCGAGTACCGCGCCGACTACCAGGCGTACTACGACGCCCACGCGACGGCCGAGAGCCCCGCGATCCGCGGCGCCGACCCGCTCATCGTGCTCATCCCCGGCGTCGGCATGTTCTCGTACGGCGCGAACAAGCAGACCGCGCGCGTCGCGGGCGAGTTCTACGTCAACGCGATCAACGTGATGCGCGGCGCCGAGGCGCTCTCGACCTACACGCCGATCAGCGACGCCGAGAAGTTCCGCATCGAGTACTGGGCGCTCGAGGAGGCGAAGCTCCAGCGCATGCCGAAGCCCAAGACCCACCAGGGCCGCATCGCGTTCGTCACGGGCGCCGCGTCGGGCATCGGCAAGGCGATCGCGACCCGGCTCGCGGCCGAGGGCGCGTGCGTCGTCGTCGCCGACCTCGACCTCGAGAAGGCGCAGGCCGCCGCGGCCGAGCTCGGGAACGCGGATGTCGCGATCGGCGTCGCCGCGAACGTGGCCGATGCGGCGGGCGTGCAGGCCGCGATCGACGCGACCGTGCTCGCGTTCGGCGGCGTCGACCTCGTGGTCAACAACGCCGGCCTGTCGCTCTCGAAGCCGCTGCTCGAGACCACCGAGCAGGACTGGGACCTCCAGCACGACGTCATGGCGAAGGGCTCGTTCCTCGTCTCGAAGGCGGCCGCGCGCGCGCTGGTCGACCAGGGGATGGGCGGCGACGTCATCTACATCTCGTCGAAGAACTCGGTGTTCGCGGGCCCGAACAACATCGCCTACTCGGCGACGAAGGCCGACCAGGCGCACCAGGTACGCCTGCTCGCGGTCGAGCTCGGCGAGCACGGCGTGCGCGTGAACGGCATCAACCCCGACGGCGTGGTGCGCGGCTCGGGCATCTTCGCCGCGGGCTGGGGCGCGAACCGCGCCGCGACGTACGGCGTGAAGGAGGAGGAGCTCGGCCAGTACTACGCGAACCGGACCATCCTCAAGCGCGAGGTCGTCCCCGAGAACGTCGCCGACGCGGTGTACGTGCTCACGGGCCCCGAGCTGAGCCGCACCACGGGCCTGCACATCCCGGTCGACTCGGGCGTCGCCGCGGCGTTCCTGCGATGACGACTCGCATCCGGGCGCGTTTCGTCTCGTCGCTACGCTCCTCGCTCAACGACCGGGGCCGGCGTCTGGTCGTTGAGCGAGCGAAGCGAGTCGAAACGCCCCAGACGAACGGGCGACTCCGATGACCGCCGCGGGCACCGTCGCGGCCGTCGACCTCGGCGCGACGAGCGGCCGGGTCATCGTCGGCCACGTCGACGGGCGCACCGGCACGCTCGCGCTCGACCACATCGCGCGCTTCCCGAACGGCCCCGTCCGCCTCGCGTCGGGCCTGCACTGGGACTTCACCGGCCTCTACCGCGACCTGTCGCGCGGGCTCGCGGACGCGTTCCGCCGCGAGCCCGGCATCCGGTCGGTGGGCGTGGACAGCTGGGCGGTCGACTACGGGATGCTCCGCGGCGACCGCCTCCTCGGCGAGCCGTTCCACTACCGCGACGAGCGCAACGAGCGCGCGGTCGCGGGCGTGCACGCGACCGTGCCCTTCGAGGAGCTGTACCGGCGCAACGGCCTCCAGTTCCTGCCGTTCAACACGGTCTACCAGCTCGCCGCCGAGCGGGAGAGCGGATGCCTCGACCTCGCGGATTCCCTCCTGCTCGTGCCCGACCTCGTCGGGTTCCTGCTCACGGGCGCGAAGGTCGCCGAGCGCACGAACGCGTCGACCACGGGACTCCTCGGCGTCGCCTCGGGCGAGTGGGACGTCGAGCTCGCCGACCGGCTCGGACTCGCGGCATCCGTGCTGCCCCGGCTCGTGTCGCCGGGTGATCGGATCGGCCCGCTCCGGCCCGAGGTCGCCGACGAGCTCGGCGCCCCGGCGGGGCTCGAGGTCGTCGCCGTGGGATCCCACGACACCGCCTCGGCGGTCGTCGCGGTGCCGATGCGCGCCGAGTCGTCCGCGTACATCTCGTGCGGCACGTGGGGCCTCGTCGGCGTCGAGCTGGAGGCGCCGGTGACCACGGATGCCTCGCGCGAGGCCAACTTCACGAACGAGGGCGGCGTCGACGGGCGCATCCGGTTCCTGCACAACGTGATGGGCCTGTGGCTGCTGAGCGAGTCGGTGCGCTGGTGGGAGCGGGACGGCGACACGATCGACCTGCCGACGCTGCTCGCCCAGGCGGGCGCGGTCACGGGCGAGGCGACCGTGTTCGACGCGAACGACCCGCGGTTCCTGGCGCCGGGCGACCTGCCCGGCCGGATCGCGGAGTGGTGCGCCGAGCGCGGCGTCCGCGCGCCGCAGAGCCGCGCCGAGTTCGCCCGCTCGATCATCGAGAGCCTTGCGGAGGCGTTCGCCGGCGCGGTGCGCCAGGCGTCGATCCTCTCGGGCGTCGACGTCGAGACCATCCACGTGGTCGGCGGCGGCTCGCTCAACGAACTGCTCTGCCAGCGCACGGCCGACCGGTCCGGGCTGCCCGTGCTCGCGGGCCCGGTCGAGGCGACCGCGATCGGCAACGTGCTCGTGCAGGCGCGCGCGCAGGGCTTCGTCGGGGGCGACCTCGAGTCGATGCGGGCGCTCGTCGCGTCGGCGTTCGCGCCCCGGAGGTACGAGCCCGCGACGCGCTGAGCGGCTGACGCCGGGTCGGTCCCGGCCGCTCCGGTGCGCCCGATGACCTCGGCAGGATGCCCCCTGATCAGGGGGCATCCTGCCCTGTCCGGCGCCACATTTCAAGATCTTGTTTCGGCTCTGGGTGGATTCATAGACTCCTCTCCACGCGCGTCCCACAGGGCGCGCCGCTCCACCCGAACGAGAGGCTGAGGCGCCACCACACGTGACGGGCTCACCGGCCGCCTCATGCTGCACCGTCGCCGTCCTCAGCGGCCCCGGCGTACCTCACACCTGGAGGAATACGTGCGCAAGATCCTGCTGGGTGCCGCCACCGCGGCACTCCTCGGAGCGAGCGTGATCGCGGCCCCGCCCGCGTTCGCCGCCCCACCGGCCGACCCCGCTCCGTCCGGCGTCGTCCCGACCGACAGCCTGCCGAACCCGCTCGACGACAAGCGGAGCGCGCTCCGCGAATCGGCGATCACCGGCGTGCTCAACGGCGAACTGCAGCCCGAGCAACGAGGCGACAGCACGGTCGTCAAGCTCGGCCCGGAGGACGGCGCGGGCGCCGACCAGCACGCCAAGCGCGGCAAGCCGGGGTCCGGGAAGGACCAGTACGTCGAGCTGTCCCGCGAGACGACCGACCGCATCTTCGTCATCCTCGCGGAGTTCGGCGACACGGCGTCGCCCTACCCGCCCGACCCGAACGCGCAGCGCACCGAGGGTCCGCTGCACAACCAGATCCCGGCGCCCGACCGCAAGGTCGACAACAGCACGGTCTGGCAGGCGGACTACTCGCAGCAGTACTTCCAGGAGCTCTACTTCGGCGGCGCCGAGTCGCTCCGCGACTACTACGAGACGCAGTCCTCGGGCCGCTACAGCGTCGGCGGCGAGGTGACCGACTGGGTCAAGGTCGACTACACCCAGGGCCGGTACGGCACCGACGTCTGCGGCTCGAACGTCTGCTCGAGCGTCTGGGCGCTCGTCCGCGACGCCGCGAACGTCTGGTACGAGGACCAGCTGGCCAAGGGCCGCTCGGTCGACGAGGTGAACGCCGACCTCGCGTCGTTCGACGTGTGGGACCGCTACGACTTCGACGGCGACGGCGACTTCAACGAGCCCGACGGGTACATCGACCACTTCCAGATCGTGCACTCGGGCGGCGACCAGGCCGACGGCGACCCGATCTACGCCGGCGACGCGATCTGGAGCCACCGCTGGTACGCCTACGTCAACCAGGCCGGCCAGACGGGCCCCGACGCCAACAAGCTCGGCGGCACGCAGATCGGCAGCTCGGGCGTCTGGATCGGCGACTACACGATCCAGCCCGAGAACGGCGGCCGCAGCGTGTTCTACCACGAGTACGGCCACGACCTCGGCCTCCCGGACGACTACAACATCCTCTCCGGCGGCGACAACAACAACGAGTACTGGACCCTCATGGCGCAGAGCCGGCTCGGCGCCAAGAAGGACCAGGGCATCGGCGAGCGCGGCGGCGACCTCGGCGCGTGGAACAAGCTCCAGCTCGGATGGCTCGACTACAAGCTCGTCCAGGCTGGCCAGCGCAAGGTGGTCGACCTCGGACCCGCCGAGTACAACACGAAGAAGCCGCAGGCCGTCGTGGTCGCCCTGCCGAAGAAGACCGTGACCAACGAGCTCGGGCACCGGCCAGCGGCGCATCGCAGTGGTACAGCGGGTCGGGCGACGACCTGACGAGCACGCTGACCAGGACGGTCGCCGTGCCGGCCGGGTCGTCCGCGCTCACCTTCAAGACCCGCTACGACATCGAGGAGGGCTACGACTACGCGACCGTCGAGGTCGACGCCGGAACCGGGTTCACGCCGATCGAGGGCAGCATCACGAACGTCTTCACCGACGCCGGAGCCCCCATCGGCACCGACGGGACGCAGGCCGAGTGGGCGGACGCCTCGTTCGACCTGAGCGCGTTCGCCGGCCAGACCGTCTCGCTGCGCATCCGGTACACGACGGACGGCGGCGTCGCGGGCAACGGCACCGACCTGGTTCCCGGCCTGTTCCTCGACGACATCGCGATCGCGGGGGTCTTCGAGGACGGCGCCGAGGCCGGCGCCAACGGCTGGACCGTCGACGGGTTCTCCGCGGTCGGGACGTCGACGACGCAGGACTTCGACAACTACTACATCGCGGCGAACCGGTCCTACGTGTCGTACGACCAGTACCTGAAGACGGGGCCGTACTTCTTCGGGTACAACCCGGCGAAGCCCGACTTCGTGGACCACTTCTCGTACCAGGAGGGCCTGCTCATCTCGTACTGGGACCTCTCGTACGCGGACAACGACACCTTCGCGCACCCGGGCAGCGGTCGGAACCTGTACATCGACGCGCACCCGAAGCCGCTGAAGGACGTGAACGGCAACTACTGGCGTTCGCGGGTCCAGGTCTACGACGCGCCGTTCGGGTTCAAGCCGACCGACAAGGTCGACCTCCACGTCGGCGGCGTGAAGAGCACCATCAAGGCGCAGCTGCCGAACCCGCTGTTCGACGACACCAAGCAGTACTGGTACCCCGAGGTGCCGAACCACGGGGTGAAGCTGCCCGCGGCCGGCGTGAAGATCCTCGTGGTCAAGCAGCAGGGCACGTCCATCACGGTGGCGGTCTTCTGATCCGCGGATGACCGCGGGGTCGGATGACCCTCACCCGACGCGGCGCCCGGGAGCTCCGGCTCCCGGGCGCCGCACTCGTCTCGGCCGGACATCGGTCGCGAACCGGGGCGCAGAATGGGAAGCACGGAGGAGGGAGCGGATGATGCGAGCGATCATCGGATGCGCCGTGGGAATGGTCGCCGCGGCGCTCCTGCTCACCGGGTGCTCGGCCGGCAGCGAGGCCTCGGACGCACCGCGCCCCGGGGATCCGGCGGCGGGGTCGACCGGGCCGGAGTCCTCTTCGACGCCCCCGACGATGGCGCGGCCCACCGCGCCGCCGACCGCTCCGACGGACGTGCCGCCGTCGGGCGTCGTCGCGGGACGCGTGTCGGCGCTCGCTGAAGGATGCACCGAGGTGACGACCGACGACGGCGAGGTGTGGTCGCTGACGGGCAGCGCCCCGGCGTCGATCGCGGTCGACGACACCGTGCGCGCGAAGGTCGCCGACCTCGATCCGGGCGAGTCCGCATGCGGATCGGGCCGGGGTGCGCGGATGGTGTCGATCGAGCTCGTCGGCTCCGCGGAGGGCTAGCCGCCGACCCGCGCAGCGACCGCCGGCGCCGTCGCCTGGGCCGTCGCCGGGGCATCCACAGCGACCCGACCGGCCGCGGCCTCGGTGTCGCGCATGCCCATCGCCGAGACCCCGACGCCGTAGGTCACGAAGTCGCCGACCGGTCGGATCCCGATCGCGATGAGCGCACCGAGTTCGCCGCCGTCGGTCACGTCGAGGCCGTGCAGGAGCGCGTGGGCCACCTCGGGATGCAGGTCGGCGGCCGGGATGGTCTCGGCGACGCCGCAGAACGTGACCGTGGCGGCCGGGATCCTGATCCAGGGCAGCAGCGGAATGCGCTTCGCGATCGGGACGGTGACCGAGACGTTCGGTTCCGCGGCGATGTGCCGTGCCTTCCACAGTCGCTCGTTGGTGGTGAACCACACCCGACCGTCGTGGACCTGGTGCATGACCCCGGCGGTGCGCGCGCCGCCGCGGGCCGACACCATGCCGACGACCATGAAGTTCTCGGCGGCGACGGCCTTCCAGACCTCGTCCGCGGTGATGTCGACCATGACGCTTCCCCCATATCCACCAGCAATGGCTTTACGATGTAAAGCGAGGCTACGACCGGTGGCTTTACGTTGTCAAGCATTTCCTTGACGTTGTCACGTTGGAGGCAGGGTGAGCGAGCCGATCACCGCGGTCGACCCGACCACGGCCGGGCCGAGCGGATATCCCGCGCTGCCGGTCGAACCGACGGGCGCGGCCGCCGAGGTCGCGGTCCTGCTGCGCGAGCACGCGGGCTCGACCGCGCCGGGCCGCACCGCGCTCCTGCGGGCGATGGAGGAGCTCGCACGCGAGCGGGGCGTGAACAACGTCGGCCTCCGCGAGGTCGCCCGCCGCGCCGGTCTCTCGCACGCCGCGCCCACCCACTTCTTCGGCAGCCGCGTGGGCATGGTGCTCGCACTCGCGATCGAGGGGCTCGGGCTGCTCGCGGTCGAGCTCGGCACCGCCCAGGCGAAGGCGGCGCACCTGCCCGGCCGCGAGCGCCTGCTCGACGACTCCATCGAGTTCGTCGCGTTCGCCCAGCGGCATCCCGCCCACTACGACGCGATGTTCCGGACGCCGACCCCGCCCGAGGGCGACGACGGCACGCTCGACCGCGTCCGGGTCGCCGCGCTCGGATGCCTCCGCGACCTCGTCGTCGACGTCCACGCGACCGGGGCGATCGGCGGGGACGTCGAGACGGTGTTCCTGCAGCTGTGCGCCCTGAGCCACGGCATCGCATCGCTGCAGGTCGACGGCCTGCTCCACGGCATGGACGGCCTCGTCGACGCCCACGAGCAGGACGCGCTGGTCGAGCGGATCATCCGCGCCCAGGTCGAGCAGCTCCCCTGACTCGACCCGATCCGGGCGGTTCCCCGCTCGTGGCAGGATGACCGGGTGAACGATCGCCGACTGCTCGTGACCCTCCCCGGCAGCACCCTCCTCGACGCCGTGAACGCCGAAGGCGGCTTCCCCGACGACGTCGACGTCGCCCTGTGGGATCTCGACTCCCCGCCGCCTGCCGCCGAGATCGACCTCGTGGTGCCGCCGTACATGGGGTCGTCGGCGAAGCTGGGCGCCCTCGCGGGCGTCCGCACGCGGCTCGTCCAGTCCCAGTCGATCGGCTACGACGACGTCGCCGCGAACCTCCCGGCCGGCCACGTGTTCGCGAACGCGGCCTCCGTCCACGAGACCTCGACCGCCGAGCTCGCCCTCGCCCTGATCCTCGCGGCCCAGCGGGGCATCCCCGAGTTCGTGCGCGCCGCGGTCGAGGGCCGATGGGCGCCCGAGCGGCGCGCGAGCCTCGCCGACCGGCGCGTGCTCCTGCTCGGCACGGGCGGCGTGGGACAGGCGATCGAGGACCGGCTCGCCCCGTTCGAGGTCGCGCTCACGCGCGTCGCGAGCCGCGCGCGGGACGACGATCGCGGGCACGTCCACGGCATCGACGAACTGCCCGACCTGCTCCCCCGCGCCGAGATCGTCATCGTCGGCGTGCCGCTGACCCACGCGACGACCGGCCTCGTGGACGCCGCGTTCCTCGCCGCGCTCCCCGACGGCGCGCTCGTCGTGAACATCGCGCGCGGACGGGTCGCCGACACCGCGGCGATCCTCGCGGAGGCGGCGAGCGGACGCCTGCGCTTCGCGCTCGACGTGACGGATCCGGAGCCGCTGCCCGAGGGGCATCCGCTCTTCGCGCTCCCGAACGTGCTGATCTCGCCGCACGTCGGCGGCGCGTCGACCGCGATGATGCCGCGCATGGCGCGGCTCGTCCGGCGGCAGGTCAAACGGATGCTCGCGGGCGACGAGCCGGTCAACGTGGTGCTGGGGGCGGACCGATGAGCTTCGACCACGCCTTCGACTGGGTGCGCCGCCACGTCGCCTCCGGCGCGCTGCCCACGGCCGTGCTCGGCGTCGCGGATGCCTCGGGCATCATCGCGCTCGACGCGTTCGGCGGGGCATCCGCCGACGACCACTACCCGCTGTTCTCGATCACCAAGCCGATCGTCGGGCTGGCGGCGCTGCATCTCGTGGAGGAGGGGCGCCTGACCTTCGAGACACCGCTCTCGGCGGCGCTTCCCGCGTTCGGCGCGGACCGCGACGACGTCGTGCGGCTGCGACACCTGGCGAGCCACACCTCGGGCATCCCGGAGCCCGCGCTCGACGCACCCGACCAGCGCGGCGCGCTGCTCGCGCCGGGCCGGGACTTCGCGGCCGGCACGACGTCGCGGTACTCGACGGTCGCGTTCGAGGGCATCGGCGCGCTCATCGAGCACGCGAGCGGCGAGTCCCTCGACGCCCGCGTCGAGCGCGTCGGCGCGCGGGCCGGGGCATCCGGCTTCACCTTCGAGTCGGATGCCTCGCGCCACACGCCCGTCGACACGGCCGCGCAGGGCGTGGACTACGCGGCGTTCACGACGCTCCGCGCGCCCGGCGCCGGGCTGCTCGGGCGCGCCGCGGACCTGCTGGCACTCGGCGGTGCGCTGCTGCGGGACGACGGGTCCGTCGTCGCGCCCGTGACCGCCGCCGCGATGCTCCGACCGCTGACCGCGGGCCTCCCGAAGCTCGAGCCGTACGTCGCCGAGCGCGGGCAGGACTGGGGCTTCACCTGGAACCTCCGGCACTCAGCCCCGGGCCTGCTCGCCCGCGACACGTACGGCCACGGCGGATGGGCCGGCACCGAATTCTGGATCACGCCGTCGCTCGGCACCTGCTTCGTGCTGCTCACGAACATCGCGGGCGGGTTCGGCCGGTTCGGCGTCGACGCCGACGAGCTGCACAACGCGATCGCGGTCGCCGGCTGAGCTGCTGGCCGGCTGGTCTGCCGGCCGGCCGGGAGGCGGACTTACGGTCCGGATGCCTGCGGCGCCGGGCTCGACCACGGCGGCGGCGTAGGCTCGACTCCATGGCCGCTCCGGCAGAACCACGCGTCGCCCTGTACTTCGACTTCGACAACATCGTGATCTCGCGATACGACCAACTCCACGGCGACGGCGCCTACCGCAAGGACACCTCGCGATCGAAGGCGGCGAACCCCGGCCCCAAGACGGCCGAGCGGCTCGTCGAGGCGACCGTCGACGTCGACGCGGTGCTCGACTTCGCGGCGACGTTCGGCACGATCGCGCTCGCGCGCGCCTACGCCGACTGGTCGACCCCGGTGAACGCGAGCTACCGCGGGCAGCTCATCGATCGCGCCGTCGACCTCGTGCAGCTCTTCCCGCTGTCGGCGACGAAGAACGGCGCCGACATCCGCCTCTCGGTCGACGCCGTCGAGGACCTCTTCCGCCTCGACGACCTCACGCACATCGTGATCGTCGCGGGCGACAGCGACTACGTCGCGCTCGCGCAGAAGGCGAAGCGGCTCGGCCGCTACGTGGTCGGCATCGGCGTCGCGGGCGGCACGAGCCGCGCGCTCACGGCCGCGTGCGACGAGTACGCCGACTACGACGCCCTGCTGTCGACCGATGCCTCGGTCGACGAGGACGAGGGGGTCGAGCACGCCGAGGCCGAGCCCGCCGCGGCCGAGGCCGTCGCCGCCGCGCCCGCGAAGTCGTCGCGCAGCCGGGGCGGACGCCGGGCGAGCGGGTCGGATGCCTCGGGCGCGAAGTCCGGCAGGGGCGCGGAGGCCGATGGCGGCGAGGCATCCGCCGTGCCCGTGGCCGCCGGACTCGCGGTCGCGTTCGCGGCCCCGCCCGCACCCGGCGAGGAGCCGGCCGTCACCGGCCCGTCGCGGAACCCCGGACGCCTGCTGTTGAAGGCGCTCGAGCTCCTGCGGTCCAAGAGCGACGAGGAGTGGCAGCCGTCGGGTGCGGTGAAGAACCAGATGCTCCGCATGGACCCGTCGTTCCAGGAGCGCCGGCTCGGCTTCGCGTCGTTCACCGACTTCCTCCGCTCGCGCGGCGGCGTGGTCGAGCTGGACGAGCAGAACCGGGTCCGCATCCGCCCGAAGAAGGGCTGACGCCCCACGGTGGTCGAGTAGCGCCGACGCGCAGCGGCGACGCGTATCGAGACCACGGAACCCGACGGGCTCGCCTGGTCTCGATACGCGTCCGGCTCCGCCGGGCGCTACTCGACCACCGGAGGAGTCCGGCTCCACCGGGCGGTACTCGACCACCGGAGGAGTCCGGCTCCACCGGGCGCTACTCGACCACCGGAGGGACGCTACGCGTCCACCGGAGGTGCGACGAGATGACTCAGATCACGCCGAGGGCGAGCATCGCGTCGGCGACCCGGAGGAAGCCGGCGATGTTCGCACCCACGACGTAGTCGCCGGGCGCGCCGTACTCGTCGGCCGTCTCGGCGCAGCGCTCGTGGATGCCCTGCATGATCTCGGCGAGGCGCGCATCGGTGTACTCGGCGCTCCACGAGTCGCGCGACGCGTTCTGCTGCATCTCGAGCGCCGAGGTCGCCACGCCGCCGGCGTTCGCGGCCTTGCCCGGCCCGAAGAGCACTCCGGCCTCGCGGAAGATCTCGGTCGCCTCGGGGGTCGTCGGCATGTTGGCGCCCTCGGCGACCGCGACGACGCCCGCGCCGACGAGCACCTTCGCGTGCTCGGCGCCGAGTTCGTTCTGGGTCGCCGACGGCAGCGCGACCTGGACCTTGTGCTCGCGCGCGATCTCCCAGACCGGCAGGCCCGGCAGGTAGGTCGCGCCGGGGCGCTCGGCGACGTACGCGTCGATCCGCGCGCGGCGGACCTCCTTGACGTCCTGCAGGAGCGCGACGTCGATGCCGGCCGGGTCGTAGATCGAGCCGCCCGAGTCGGAGGCGCCGATGACGCGACCGCCGAGGGCGTGCACCTTCTCGATCGAGTAGATCGCGACGTTGCCCGAGCCGGAGACGAGCACGTCGAGGCCGTCGAAGCTCTGGCCCTTGGTCTCGAGCATGTGCTGCGTGAAGTACGTGGCGCCGTAGCCGGTCGCCTCGGTGCGCATGAGCGACCCGCCCCACGTGATGCCCTTGCCGGTGAGCACGCCGGACTCGTACTGGTTGGTCATGCGCTTGTACTGGCCGAACAGGTAGCCGATCTCGCGCCGGCCCACGCCGATGTCGCCGGCCGGGACATCCGTGTACTCGCCGATGTGGCGCTGGAGTTCCGTCATGAACGACTGGCAGAAGCGCATGACCTCGGCGTCGCTCTTGCCCTTGGGGTCGAAGTCGCTGCCGCCCTTGCCGCCGCCGATCGGCATGCCGGTGAGGGCGTTCTTGAAGATCTGCTCGAAGCCGAGGAACTTCACGGTGCCGAGGAGCACGCTGGGGTGGAAGCGCAGGCCGCCCTTGTACGGGCCGAGCGCCGAGTTGAACTGCACGCGGAAGCCGCGGTTGATCTGCACGCGGCCGCGGTCGTCGACCCACGGCACGCGGAAGATGATCTGCCGCTCGGGCTCGCAGATGCGCTCGAGGATCGAGGCCTCGACGTACTCGGGGTGCTTGGCGAGCACGCGGTCGAGCGAGTCGAAGACCTCGCCCACCGCCTGGTGGAACTCGGTCTCACCGGGGTTGCGTGCGAGGACGCTCGCGTAGATGTCGGAAATGGCGCCGGTCACGGCCATGGTCTGCTCCAGAGGGGAGTTCAAATGGGAACCGCTCGCGTCGAAGGGCGCGGCGGAGAGGGATGCCGCGCTCGGGGGTGGGGGGCACGGGAGGTCGCGCTTGGTGTCGCGCGAAGGGGTCGGTCTTGCCTCTGGCTGGGGACCACGTCGACCCGTCGCCGCAGTCAACTGTACACCGTGTGTTTCCGGGAAGTTTCATGTGGTCCGACCATGCCGGACGCACGGATGGCCCGGGCGTCGCCCGGGCCATCCGATCGGAGTCGCGGCCGCGGTTACGCGGAGGCCTCCAGGCCCGACACCGCGGACGCCTCGGTGAGGCGGGCCAGTTCGTCGGCCCCGAGCTCGAGCGCGAGCGACGCGAGGAGCGGCCGGAGCTGCTCGACGTTGCGCGCGCTCGCGATCGGCGCGGACACCGACGCCTGCTGCCGCAGCCACGCGAGCGCGACGGCCGCGGCCGGCGCCGCGTGGGATTCCGCGATCTCGTCGAGCGCCTCGAGCACCGCGAGGCCGCGCTCGTCGAGGTACTCCGCCGCGGCCCGGGCGCGGACGCTGGCCCCGTCGGCGGTCGTGTCCCCGAGGGCGCGGTACTTGCCGGTCAGGAACCCCTTCGCGAGCGAGAAGTACGGGAACACCGCGAGGCCCTCGCGCTCGGCGCGCGCGCGGAGCGCGCCCTCGAACTCGCGCTCGACGAGGTTGTAGTGCGGCTGCAGGGCGACCGCCCGGTGGAATCCGTGCTCCTCGGTGACCCGGAACCACTCGTCGATGCGCTCGGGCGTGTAGTTCGAGATGCCGATCGCGCCGACCTTGCCCTGGTCGACGAGCGCCGAGAACGCGCCGACCGTCTCCTCGAGCGGCACCTCGGGGTCGTCGAAGTGCGCGTAGTAGAGGTCGATCCGGTCGGTGCGCAGGCGCTCGAGCGAGGCATCCGCCGCCGCCGCGATGTTGGCGGCCGCGAGCCCGCGGAACTCGGGGTGCTGGCTCACCTTCGTCGCGATCACGACGCGGTCGCGCGCGCCGCGCGACTCGGCCCACTCGCCGATGATCCGCTCGGACTCGCCACCCGTGTGGCCGGGCACCCAGGCCGAGTAGCCGTCGGCGGTGTCGAGCGCGGCGCCGCCGCCGTCGACGAACGCGTCGAGCACGGCGAAGGATGCCTCGCGGTCGGCGGTCCAGCCGAGCACGTTCGTGCCGAGCACGAGCGGGGCGAACGCGGGTCCGGATGCCCCGAGGCGGGCGTCGGCGACGGGCTGGGCGGTCTCGGTCATGGGGCTCCTTCGTGGATGGCTTGTTCCCAGACTCCAACCGGGCGCAGCGCCTGTGCAATCCCGACCCGCGGGATGTGTCGGCGCGTGACCGTCACGCGCGCGGGTCGACCAGGCGGAATCCGGGCAGGCCGCGGCGCGCGATGAGCCATTCGGCGATCAGGAGGTTCGGGATCCAGCAGAGGAACGGCACGAGCCCGTACGCGTTCGCGAACGCGGCGTCGAAGTCGAACCCGCCCTCGGCGAACGGGACCTGCGCGAACACGAGCAGGCCGATCCACAGCCGCAGCGTGACGGCACCGTACGTGAGTGCGAAGGCCCGCATCATCCAGGCCCGGTGCGAGCGGATGTCCCGCCGGCGGATGGCGCGCAGCGCGAGCCATCCGCTCGCGAGCCAGCACAGGCCCATCGCGCCGAAGCCGACCAGGCCGGCCAGTCCCGCCTTGCTGAACGGTGCGATGACGAGCGCGCACACGCCGGCGACGCCGATCGCCAGGAGCGCGACCGCGCCCATCCAGCGGTGCACCTTCGGGAATCGGTTCCGCAGGCCCGCCCAGAACTGGAAGGGCGAGACGACGAGCGCGATGCCGCCCGCGACGATGTGCGCATAGAACGCGGCCTGCGCGAACGCCGGCGCGTGCTCGTACGTCCTCGCGAGGCCGACGCCCTGCTCGGAGAGCGCCTGCAGCGAGCTCATGAGGTACGGGCTCACCGAGTAGACGGCGATCGCGAGCGAGCTGAGGGCGAGCCAGGTCCAGCCGATGCGGCGGCCGACGGCGCCGCGGGCGGGTGCGGGGGCGGGCGTGGGCGTGGGTCCGGGCAGGGAGGTCGCGCGGCGGGCGGGTGCGGTGGTCATGCTCGGCAAGCTATCGACGCAGCCGAGCGGGCCGGCAGGGGGACAACCCCCGGATCGATCGCGGCCCACCCACGGTTCCCCTGTGGCCCGACCACATCTGCTACCGTGGTCTGACCATGAGAAGGGGGATGGCGATGGCCGCCGACGCACTCGTCACCGACGCCGGGATCACGCGCCTCGCCCAGGCCGCCTCCCGCCCGCCCGCAGACCCGCGCGCCTGGCAGGTCGTGCTCGAGCACATCGAGTCCCGCCTGCTCTCAGGCGACCTCGTCCCCGGCCAGCACCTCCCCGGCGAGCGCGCCCTCTCCGCCGAACTCGGCGTCGGCCGGTCCAGCGTCCGCGAGGCGCTCCGGGTCCTCGAGGCGATGGGACTCATCCGCACCGCGACCGGGTCCGGGCCGACCGCGGGCGCGATCATCATCTCCACGCCGGGCGGCGCGATGAGCTCCCTCATGCGCCTGCAGGTCGCCGCGCGCGGCTTCCCGGTCGCCGACATCGTCCGCACGCGTCTCGTGCTCGAGGCATCCGTCGCCGGCGACCTCGCCCTCGCGAACCCGCCGGCCGACCTCGTCGACGCCGAACTGCTGCTCGAGGCCATGGACGGCGAGTCCCTCTCCCCCGACGAGTTCCTCGCGCTCGACGCGCAGTTCCACCTCGCGCTCGCGGAGGCATCCGGCAACCAGGTCGTGGCCGCGACCATGGCCGGCCTCCGCAGCGGCATCGAGGCCTACGTGCTCGACGGCCTCTCGCACATCGACGACTGGGACGCGACGCGCAGACGGCTGCGCCACGAGCACCGCAGCCTCGTCGAGGCGATCCGATCGAAGGATGCCCCGCTCGCGAGCCGGCGCATCCACGACCACATCTCCGGCTACTACGCCGAGACCCTCCCCGACCACCACGCGCAGACGATCCAGGAGTGACCACGATGGTGCAACGCCAGTTCCCCAACCCGCGCGAGCTCGCCCAGCTCATGCGGTTCAAGACCCCGACCGCCAACCCGACCGACCGCCGGCTCGAGAAGGCGCTGACGATCGCCGACCTCCGCGACATCGCGAAGCGCCGCACGCCGAAGGCCCCGTTCGACTACACCGAGGGCGCCGCCGAGGGCGAACTCTCACTGCAGCGCGCCCGTCAGGCGTTCCAGGACGTCGAGTTCCACCCGTCGATCCTGCGGAACGTGCCCGTCGTCGACACGACCCGCGAGGTGCTCGGCGGCACCAGCGCCCTGCCGTTCGGCATCGCCCCGACCGGGTTCACGCGCCTCATGCAGACCGAGGGCGAGATCGCCGGCGCGGGAGCTGCGGGCGCCGCGGGCATCCCGTTCACGCTGTCGACGCTCGGCACGACCTCGATCGAGGACGTGAAGGCCGCGAACCCGAACGGCCGCAACTGGTTCCAGCTCTACGTCATGCGCGACCGCGAGATCTCGTACGAGCTCACCCGCCGCGCGGCCGCGGCGGGGTTCGACACGATCTTCTTCACGGTCGACACCCCGGTCGCGGGTGCGCGCCTGCGCGACAAGCGCAACGGCTTCTCGATCCCGCCGCAGCTCACGCCCGGCACGATCATCAACGCGATCCCGCGCCCGGCGTGGTGGATCAACTTCCTCACCACCCCGCCGCTCGAGTTCGCGTCGCTGTCGACGACCGGCGGCACGGTCGGCGAGCTCCTCGATTCGGCCATGGACCCGACCATCTCGTTCGACGACCTCGAGATCATCCGCTCGATGTGGCCGGGCAAGATCGTCGTCAAGGGCGTGCAGAACGTCGAGGACTCGAAGAAGCTCGCCGACCTCGGCGTCGACGGCATCGTGCTGTCGAACCACGGCGGCCGCCAGCTCGACCGCGCGCCCATCCCGTTCCACCTGCTGCCGCACGTCGTGCGGGAGGTGGGCAGCGACCTCGAGGTGCACGTCGACACCGGCATCATGAACGGCGCCGACATCGTGGCATCCGTCGCGCTCGGCGCCCGGTTCACGCTCATCGGCCGCGCCTACCTGTACGGCCTCATGGCCGGCGGCCGGCGCGGCGTCGACAAGACGATCTCGATCCTGAAGGGCGAGGTCGAGCGCACGATGAAGCTCCTCGAGGTCGCGAGCCTCGACGAGCTCGGGCCGCAGCACGTCACGCAGCTCACCCGGATGCAGCCCGTCGCGCGTCCGATCGCGGCCGCGGCCGAGCTGGCGGCCGCGGCGCGGCCCACGACCGTGCGCGCGAACCGGTCGACGGCCGCGAAGGCGTCGAACGCGAACGCGCCGGCCGCGAAGGCGCCGGCCGCGGCGAAGCCCGCGGCGCGCAAGCCCGCGGCGAAGCCGGGGCCGAAGGCCTGACGGGACGGGGCGAGCGGGGCCGCGTCGATCGAGGCGTCGCCCCCTCCCCCGAATGGGGCGGTGTCCCCGCCGCCCCGCCCCCGGGATCATGAGGGCATGACGAAGCTCGAGGAGCCTCCCGTCCACGTCGCCACGGCCCACGGGCCCGACGACGCCCTCGCACCGGTGCTGATCGACCACCTGATCATGCACGGCAGCGCCTCCCGGACCGAGCTGTCCACGGTCACCGGTCTCGGCCGCACCGCGGTCGCTGGGCTCACCACGCGTCTCAAGGACGCCGGCATCCTCGTCGATGCGGCCTCCGCGGGCGACGGGCGCACGGCCTCGGTCGAGCTCGCCGCGCGGACGCACGTGATCGTGACCGCCGAGCTCGCGGTCGACGAGGCCGTCGCGACCGTCGCGGGCCTCGACCGCGCCGAGCTCTCGCGGTTCACGGTGCCGCTGCACGACGTCGCGGCCGCCGATGTCGTCGGCGAGCTCGCGACCGCGATCGACCGGGCGCTCGCGAGCGCCGCTCGCGGCCACCGGCCCGTCGTCGACCTCGCGGTCGTCGTCGACGGCGGGGTCGCCGGGCGCCCGCCGGTCGCGATCGGCAGCACCAGGCTCGGCATCGAGCCGGTCGACCTGCTCGGCGAGCTCGCGGTCCGCTCGTCCGCGATCCGGGCGCTCATGGACTCGACCTCGCTGGTCTCCGCCGCGCACGCGGCCGCCGCGGCCGAGTCCGCGGTCGGCGGCGATCCCGACCTGCTCGTCATCGGCGGCGACGGCGGCATCCACGCCGCCGCACTCGAAGGCGGCCGCCCGCGTGTGGGCGCGCACGGCTTCGCGACCTGGTTCGCGCACCTGCCGGTCGTCCCGAACGGCTCGAAATGCGCGTGCGGGCAGCGAGGATGCCTCGCCACGGTCGCCGACGCCGCCGGCGTGCTCGAGCACGCGGGCCTCGGCGAGCTCGATCGGACCGCGGGCCGCACCGCGGCGCTCACCGAGCTCGTGCGGCGCATCCACGACGCCGACGACCGTGCCAGGTGGGCGTGGCTCGACGCCGCGCACTGGATCGGGCGGGCGCTGCAGTTCGCCGTCACGGTGCTCGATCCGGGCGAGATCGTCGTCCGCGGCTACTGGGGCGAGCTGCTCGAGGACATCGAGACCAGCTACCGCGACAACCGGCCGACCATCGCCGGGGAGGCGCTCGTCGGCATGCCCGGGTTCGTCTCGGCGGAGGCCGGGCACGACGCGGCGATCGCGGGCGCCCGCATCATCGCGCGCGAGCGGCTCCTCGCCGACCCGCTCCGGCTCGCCGTCTGACGACGCGCGAGCGACGCCCGCAGTGCAGAGATTCGGCCATCCTCCGCTCACAGGGGGATGAGGCCGATTCTCATGCAATCGGGATGCCCGGCGCGCCCGCGACCGCGCCGCCGGCCGCGTCGGGCCCGTCGAGCACCAGGCGGCGCCGCACCTGCCGCTGCACGAGGGTCAGCGGCTACGGCTTCCGCTGCCGCCGCACGCGGGCGGCCTCGGCATCGGTCGGCACGACGATCGATTGCGCCACCACGCCGGCTGCGATCTTCTTCGCCCACCCTCGCGCCTGCTTCGCCTGCACGCGATGGCGCTTCAGGAGCTTCGCGTTCGCCTTGGCGCGCTCGGCGATCTCCCCCGGCGGCACGCCGGGCGCGAGGACGTTCGTCGGCACCCGACCGGAGCGACCGCGTGCGCCGCCGGAGGCCGACACGCCCCGGCGCGGGGTGGTCGCCGCGGCCGCCCGCTGCAGTCGCACGGTCGCGCGGGCCGCGGTGCGCGCGGCGCGCCGGGGCGAGTGTCCCAACTGCTCGCGCGCGGCGCGACGGGCCAGGTCCGCATCGGCCACGGCCAGCGACAGGCGGCTGCGGCGCCGGCTCCGGGGCATCCGCTTCGCGAGCTTCTCGGCCTCGCGCGAGGCGACCTTCGCCGCAGAGATCGCGGCCTTCGCCTGCTTTCGCTCGGTACGGTTCGTGCGCGCCATCTCAGCCCTCCGCGTCGATCGGTTCGAGGAGCTTCCGCGCGGCAGCGCGGATCTCGTCGTGGTCGAACAGGTCGGCCCGGCTCTCCAGGGCGTTCAGCTCCACGGTCATGCCTCCGGTCTACGCCGACGCCGGACGACCCGGCAGGGGGTTGCGCAAGGGCACCGGATGCGCCTCGCGTGCGCGTTCCTCGTCCCGACCTCCCCTGAACCGAGGCCCCCTGAAACCGAGGCCCGCCTGAACCGAGGCCCGCCTGACCGAGGCCCGGCGCCGCGTCATCCGATGCCGCACCGGGAATGGCGGGCGCCGCGGGGCGCTTGCACACCCCATGAGCCAGTTCGAGGACCGGTACCCGCCCGCGACGGCGGTGGACGACACCCGCACCATCGACCTGCTCATCGAACACCTGCGCTGGTCGGTGATCGACCTCGGGCACCACGACCTCGCCGAGGGCGAGGCCCGGCACGAGGCATCCGACGCGTCGCGCTTCCACTTCGTCATCTCCGGGCACGTCGACCTCGAGCACGACGGCGTCGTCTACCGGCTCGAATGCGGCAACTTCGCCCTGCTCCCCCGCGGCGGCCGCGCGACGCTGCGCGCCTCGTCGCGCGCGAGCGTCATCAGCACGTCGCTCGCGCTCACGGGCGGGCACCCCCTGATGACCCGCGCGATGCCGCCCGTGCTGCACTCGTCCGAGTTCCGGCAGCAGGAACCCGGCTTCGCCGCCCTGCTCGACACCGTCCACCGCGAGGCGGCCCTCGGCCGCCCGGGCGCGGACACCGTGATCGCCGGACTCACCGACGTCGCCGTCTCGGCCGCGATCCGATTCTGGCTCGAGCACGGGTGCGGGAGCGCCCGACCGTGGCTCGCCGCGGCGGAGGACGGCAACCTGGGCCTCGCCCTGGCCGCCATCCACGACGACCCCGGCTCGCCGTGGACGGTCGCCTCCCTCGCCCGCGTCGCCCACGCGTCGCGCTCGCAGTTCGCGGAGCAGTTCCGTACCGCCGTCGGCGATACGCCCGCCCGCTACCTCGCGCGCGTCCGGATGCGGCAGGCCGAGCGGATGCTCCGCGAGGGCCAGCCCGTCAGCGGCATCGCGTACCGGCTCGGCTACGAGAGCGAGGAGGGCTTCAGCCGCGCGTTCCGCCGGCACAGCGGCGTCGCCCCGAGCCGATGGCGACGGGCCGCGCTGTAGCCCGTCGCCTGACCCGGAGTCGATCCGAAGGGGTCCCGCCTCAGCGGCGCGACCGCGGCCTCGCCGCGGTGAGCACGAGCGCGCCCAGCACGGCCGAGACGCCGCCGACGAGGAACGCCGACTGGACGCCGACCGAGTCGACGAGCACGCCGCCGACGATGGCCCCGATGGTGATGGCCGTCTGGAACGCGGCGACGACCAGGCCGCCCGCGCTCTCCAGCCGGTCGGGCGCCACGACCGCCATCCACGACTGGATCATCGTCGGGATCGCCCCGAACCCCGCTCCCCACACGGCGACGGCGACGAAGGTGGCGACGACGTTCGCACCGGACACGGCGAAGAGGATCGTCGCCAGGCCGATCGCCGCGGGCGCGCCCAGCACCAGCGCGCCGAGACGCCGGTCGGCCATCGGCCCGGCGATGAGGTTCCCGACGAACGAGGCGACGCCGAAGATCGCGAGCAGGACCGCCAGCAGCGCCGGGGTGAACCCGTCGATGGTCTCGAACGCCGGGCGCACGTACGTGAATCCGGCGAAGTGGCCGCCCGAGATGAGCACGATCGAGAGGATGCCGAGGGCGACGACGGGTCGCACCGCCGTCTGCGCCAGCGTGCGGAACCCGGGCGCCCCGGTCGGCGGCACCGACGGCAGCGTCGCCAGCTGCACCACGAGCGCGACGACGCCGACCGCCGCCGCGCCAAGGAACACCGCGCGCCAGCCGACGAGGTCCCCGAGGAACGCCCCGGCGGGGACGGCGGCGATGGTCGCCAGCGACAGGCCCATGTTCACGATCGTCATGGCGCGGCCGAGCCGGTCGGCGGGCACGAGCTGCGCCGTGACGGCGAGCGACATGGCCCAGAACCCCGAGATCGCGAGGCCGAGCAGGAGGCGCGAGGCGAGCATCAGGCCGAACGCGGGCGACAGCGCGACCAGCACGTTCGAGACCACCGCGAGCGAGGTGAGGCCGACCATCACCCAGCGACGATCGAGCCGGGGCAGCGCCGAGACGACGAGCGGGCCGCCGACGATGCCGATGAGGCTCGTGGCGGTCACGAGCTGGCCGGCGACGCCCTCGGTGATGCCGAGGTCGGCCGCGATCGGCGACAGCAGGCTCGCGGGGAGGAACTCGCTCGCCACCATCGTGAAGATGCCGAGGCCGAGGGCGACGACCGCCGCCCACGCGGCGCGCTGCGGCGGGGCGGCGGTCGCGCCCGCGGCGGTCGCGCCCGCGGCGTCGGGCGAGGCGGATGGATCGGGGAGGGTCGTCGAGCCGGTGCTCGGCAGGTTCGTGGACATGTCGCTCCTTGAGGGTCGGATTCCACCCTCGCGAAAGCGCCCCGCGGGCGCCCGACCGTTCGTCGGCACGACCCGATCGATCGTCCGGCGCCCACGCCCGTCCCCGGGGGGCGAACGGGGCGTCCTGCGCTCAGGCGGGCCGGGAGAAGAGGTTGACGAGGTTGCCGTCCGGGTCGCGGAACAGGGCCGACCGGTTGCCCCACGGCATGGTGGTCGGTTCCAGCACGATGTCGGTCAGGCTCGGGCTCAGCTGCGCGAATCGCGCGTCGACGTCGCCGACGAGGAACTCGATGATGACGCCGGATGCCCCGCCGGGTTCCGGAGCGGCCGCACCGAGCATTCCGACGGTGGCGGGGTCGGCGATGGCCAACGTGGCACGTGCGGTGCGGATCTCGGCGAACACCGGGACGGGCCTGGACGCCTCGAGGCCGGTGACGAGTTCGTAGAAGTCCGCGAGGCGGGCGACGTCGCGGGTGATGAGGCGGATCGATGCGAATTCCATGCTTCGATCCTCGAGCGCGCTCGCGACACCGTCCTGTCGGTGTTTCCCCAAGCCGTCGGCGGCGCTCACTCGAACGACAGGGGGCGCAGGGTCCCGTAGGGGATCTCCAGGTCCTCCGCCCGAACGGCCCGGGCCGGCGGCCGCTCGCCGGTGGGCGCGGCATCCGTCACGCGGTCCCCGCGGAAGGCGCGAACGCCCCCGCGAAGCCGGCACCAGGCCACGAGGTACCAGTCCTGCCCCTTCCCGATGAACCCGAGCGGCTCGACGTCGCGGCTGCTCTCCCTGCCCTCGGCGTCGCGGTAGCGGATGCGCAGCACGCTGTCCTCGCGCAATGCACGAGCGATGCGGTCGGGGGCACCCCCGCGTTCGTCGTCCTCGAGCAGGTGGACCCGCCCGGCCAGCGCGGCCGCCCGCCGCGCTTCCTCGGCACCGAGCACCGCCGTGATCTTCCGGGATGCGCTCAGCGCGGCATCCCGGAAGGGGCTGGTCGCGAGCCCGCCCAGCCCGACGGTGATCGCGAAGGCCTCATCGACCGTCAACCCCAGCGGCGGGAGGGTGTGGCGCGCATCGATCGTGTACCCGCCGGTTCGCCCGGCATCCGCCCAGATCGGCACGCCCGCCGCTTGCAGTGCACCGATGTCCCGCTCGATCGTGCGCACGCTGACCTCGAAGCGATCGGCCAGCCAGCGGGCGCTGCGCCGACCCGGCGCTGCGGCGCGCAGCTCCTCCACGAGCGCGTAGAGACGGTCGGTGCGAGTCACTCCCGAGCTCCGGGGTCACCCGCCGACCCCCGCCGCCGACCTCCGCCGAACCACGACGCGATGCCCCACGCGGTGACCCGCCCCATCGCCTCGAGCACGATCCCGAGGCTCATCTTCGAGTCGCCGCGCTCGCGCTCGACGAACGTCACCGGCACCTCGACGATCCGCAGCCCCGCACGGTGCGCTCGCATCAGCATGTCGACCTGGAACCCGTACCCGCGCGTGTGCACCTCCTCGAGCTGCATCCGCCGCAGCCCGTCCGCGCTGAACGCGCGGTAGCCGGCCGTGACATCGCGATACGGCAGCCGCAGCATGCTGCGCGAGTAGGCGCTGCCGCCGCGCGAGAGCCACTCGCGGTGCTTCGGCCAGTTCACGATCGACCCGCCCGGCACGCGGCGCGACCCGATCACGAGGTCGGCGGATGCCTCGCCCGCGCCCTCCTCGGCGGCCGCGACGTCCCCCGCCGGGCCGTGCAGCGCGGCGAGCAGGTCGGGCAGCTCCTCGGGCCGGTGGGAACCGTCGGCGTCCATCTGCACGACCGGGTCGTACCCGTTCGCGAGCGCCCAGTCGAACGCCTCGAGGTAGGCGGCCCCGAGGCCGTCCTTGCCGGCGCGGTGGAGCACGTGCACCGAGGCATCCGCCGCGGCCAGCTCGTCGGCGAGGAGGCCCGTGCCGTCGGGCGAGGCGTCGTCGACGACGAGCACGGATGCCGCGGGCACGGCCTGCCGCACTCGGGCGACGATCGATGCGAGGTTGTCGCGCTCGTTGTAGGTGGGGATCACCACCAGGGGTTCGGGCACCCGTGCATCGTAACCGGCGGGAACCGGGCGGCTCGACGGCCCTAGCGGACGCCGGACATGAGCCGCAGCACGCCGCGGCTGCCGACCGCGAGCGCGACGCCGAGCACGATCGCGATGCCGCCCAGCACGCCGAAGTAGGCCACCTCGGTCTCGGTCGAGTAGAACTCCGCAAGGCGGCCCGCGATCGCGGTGCCGAGCGCCACCGACAGGAAGAACAGCGCGACCATCTGCGTGTGGAACACCTTCGGCGCGAGCTTCGTCGTCACCGACAGCCCGACCGGCGAGAGCAGCAGCTCGGCGATCGTGAACACGAACAGGATCCCCACGATCGCCAGCAGCGGCGTCGAGTTCGGGCCGCCACCGGCGAACGGGATGAACAGCAGGAACGCCAGGCCCATGATCACCGTGCCGAGCGCGAACTTGATCGGCGTCGACGGCTGCCGGTCGCCGAGCTTCGTCCACAGCGCCGCGAACGCGCCCGACAGGATGATGATGAAGATCGGGTTGATCGACTGCACCCACGACACCGGCATCTCCCAGCCGAACAGGTCGCGGTTCAGCTGCTCGTCGCTGTAGATCGTCAGCACGGTGAACTGCTGCTGGTACAGCGACCAGAACGCGACCGACGCGATGAAGAGCGGCACGAACCCGAAGACGCGGTGCCGCTCGACCCGGGTGATGCGCGGGCTCGTCAGGATCACCGCGAAGTAGGCGAGGGCGGCGGCGATCGTGCCGCCGATCACCCAGAGCACGAGGTTCGTCGCCGTGATCCACCCGACCAGGACGAGCACCACGACGACGACCACGGCGGCCGCGCCGACGCCGATCACGAGGCCGCGGCGGTCCCGCGGCAGCGGGTTGGGCACGACGGATGCCTCGGGCGGCAGCGACTTCCGCCCGAAGGCGTACTGGGTCAGGCCGATCGCCATGCCCACCGCGGCGAGCGCGAACCCCCAGTGGAAGCCGAGCGTGCTCTGCACGAGGCCGGTGAGGAGCGGGCCGAAGAACGCGCCGAGGTTGATGCCGAGGTAGAACACGCTGAAGCCGGCGTCGCGCCTCGGGTCGTGCTCGTCGTAGAGCGTGCCGACGACGCTCGTCGCGTTCGCCTTCAGCCCGCCCGAGCCGAACGCGACCAGCACGAGGCCCACGCCGACGCCGAGGAAGCCGGGCAGCAGGGCGAGCGCGATGTGCCCGGCCATGATCACGATCGCGCTGAAGAACAGCACGCGTTCGCTGCCGAGCAGGCGGTCGGCGATCCAGGCGCCGAGGATCGTCGAGAGGTAGACGGCGCCGCCGTACGCGCCGACGATGCCCGCCGCTGCGGTCTGGTCCATCCCGAGGCCGCCCTCGGCCACCGAGTAGTACAGGTAGATGAGCAGGATCCCCTGCATGCCGTAGAAGCTGAAGCGCTCCCACATCTCGACGCCGAAGATGTGCACGAGCGCGCGCGGCTGCCCGAGGAACCCGTGGTCCCCCCTCGTCGTCCGTTCCCCGCCGTCGGTGACCCGGGGCTCCGGCGGCCCCACCTCACCGGGTGCGGGTTCGGTGACCTCCCCCATGCGGGCCAGCCTAGACCCGCGGGTCGACCCGGGTCACGCGTCGTCCGCACGGTGGCGACGAACGGCTGCCCCGGCTCCCGGTACGGGGGATGTCCCCCGGAAGCCGGGTGGCTCGCCCCAGTGCCGTCGTCCGGAGCCGCTCAGTAGCGTCGGAGGCGATCGAGGAGGTCCACACACCATGTCCCGCAGCACCGCCGCCCGAAGCGCCCGCAGCACCCGGCGCCCGCACCGCACCCGCACGCACCGCACCGCCCGGATCGCGACCGTCGGCGTCGCCGCCGTCTCGGCCGGCGCCATCGCGCTCGGCCTGAGCGGCTGCGCGTTCCTCGGGCCGCTCCACGAGTTCTCCGACTCCGCATCGGTCGCCGCGACCGTCGCGCACGTCACGATCGACTCGCCCGATGACAGCGTCGAGGTGCGCGGCGTCGCCGGCGCCACGGGCGTCTCGATCGAGCGCACGGTCCGCTACCGCGGGCCGGAGCGCGAGATCGGCGACACCCACCGGGTCGACGGCGACGAGCTCGTCCTCGGGGGATGCGGCCGCAACTGCTCGGTCGCGTACACGGTCGAGGTGCCGGTCGGCGTGGACGTCTCGGGCGAGACCTCGAACGGCGAGCTCGACCTCGAGGACGTCGGCGAGGTCGACGTCGAGACCAGCAACGGTCGGATCGAGCTGACCGACGTCGCCGGCTCCGTCAGCGCCTCGACGAGCAACGGGGCGATCGTCGGCCGCGGGCTCGCGGGCCACGGCATCGACGTCGACACGTCCAACGGCGAGATCGACCTGGAGCTCGTCACCGCGCAGGACGTCGCCGCCGACACGTCGAACGGCTCGATCGAGATCACCGTGCCGGACGCGGCCTACCGGGTCGATGCGCACACGTCGAACGGGAGCACCGACATCGGCGTGGCGGACGACCCCGACGGGGAGTTCGAGCTCGTGCTGGGCTCGTCGAACGGCGCCATCACCGTCTCGGTCGACGACTGAGCGGCCGGCCGGGCGACGTTCGGGCCGGGTGGCGCCATGCGCCGCCCGGCCCGGGCCGCTACGCGTTCTTCGCGTCGCGCCAGCGCAGCCAGTGCCGCACCGGCTCGAGGTCGTAGTCCGGACCCGAGATGCCGACGGTGAACAGCCGCACGCCGCCCGCGTGCAGCGCCTCGGCGCGCTCGTCGTCGCCGTGACGACCGAGCTCGTTCGAGATCACGATCTCCGAGACGTCCCGGCCGATCGCGTCGCCGTGCCGCTTCAGCACGTCGAGCTTGTGGGCCAGGGCGTCGGGGCGCACGAACGAGTGCCAGATGTCGGCGTGCTCGGCGGTGATCCGGAGCGTCTTCTGCTCGCCCGCGCCGCCGATCATGATCGGGATGCGCCGGGTCGGAGCCGGGTTGAGCTTCGACCAGCGCTCGCGGATGCGCGGGAGCGCGGCATCCAGCGCGTTCAGGCGGGAGCCGGCCGTGCCGAACTCGTACCCGTACTCGTCGTAGTCCCGCTCGAACCAGCCGCTGCCCGTGCCGAAGATGAAGCGGCCCGCGCCGCCGCCCTTCGCGGAGACGTGGTCGAGCGTGCGGGCCATGTCGGCCTGCAGGTCGGCGCCGCGGTAGGAGTTGCAGTTGACCAACGTGCCGAACTCGATCCGCTCGGTCTGCTCGGCCCACGCGCCGAGCATGGTCCACGCCTCGAAGTGCAGGCCGTCGGGGTCGCCCGAGAGCGGGAAGAAGTGGTCCCAGTTGAAGACGACGTCGACGCCGAGGTCCTCGAGCCGGAGCACGGTGTCGCGGATGGCGGAGTACTCGGCGTGCTGGGGCTGGACCTGCACGCCGATGCGGACGGGGGAATTCGCAGACATGGATTCCAGCCTAGGGACGCGCGGAGGCTCCGCGGCACGCGCGGCGACCCGAACCCGGCGGCATCCGCATCTTCGGCGGCTGGGCGGCCGCTCCCGCATGAAATCCGCGTGCGGGGGTGTGCCGACGCAACGTCCCGGCATATGCTCGCGGGCATGGACAACCTGGACCGCGCGATCCTCGACCTGCTCCGACGCAACGCGCGCGCGGGCTACGGCGATATCGGGTCGTCCGTCGGCCTGTCCGCATCGGCGGTGAAACGGCGCGTCGACCGGCTCGTCGCCGACGGGGTCATCCGCTCGTTCACGATCCAGGTCGACCCCGCCGTCGACGGCATGAGCACCGAGGCGTACGTCGAGCTGTTCTGCCGCGGGACGGTCGCGCCGGAGGAGCTGCGGCGCATCCTGCAGGATGTCCCGGAGGTCGTGTACGCCGGCACCGTCACCGGCTCGGCCGACGCGATCGTGCACATGCGCGCGCGCGACATCACCTCGCTCGAGGACGCGCTCGAGCGCGTGCGCGTCGCACCCAACGTGGACCACACGCGGAGCGCGATCGTGCTCTCGCGACTCGTCAACCGCAACCGGGAGTGAGCATGGACCGCATCGTGGTCGACCCGGCTTCGCCGACGGCGCCGTACGAGCAGATCCGGGCGGCGGTCGTCGACCGGATCCGGCACGGCGACCTGGCGCCCGGGGCGCGGCTGCCCACCGTCCGCGCGCTCGCCGAGGAGCTCGGCCTCGCGGTCAACACCGTGGCGCGCGCGTACCGCGAGCTCGAGGGCGACCACCAGATCGAGACGCGCGGCCGGGCCGGGACCTTCGTCTCCGCGCACGGCGACGCCGCGCACCGCGAGCTGCAGCAGGCGGCCGCCGAGTTCGCCGCGCTCGCCCGGCGGCTCCAGATCCCGCCCGACGACGCGCTCGAGACGATCGACCGGGCGCTCCGCATCGGGACGTAGTCGCGCCGGGTCTCGAGACGCGTCGCCTCCGGCGGCGCTCCTCGACCACCGGGAACCGGCGGCGCTGCCCGACCACCGGGAACCGGCGGCGCTACTTGACCACCGGGGAACCGGCGGGGCTGCCCGACCACCGAGGAACCGGCGCTGCCCGACCACCGGGGCCCGCGGCTCACCCCTCGGGGATCGGCTCCTTCGGCAGCTTCCGCACCTTGGCGCGCCGGCGACGTCGCTCCGGGATCATCGACCGCATCTCCTCGAGCTTGCCGAAGCAGAGCAGCCGGTCCCCCGACTCGAGCACGACGCCCTTCCGCGGGTTCGGGATCACGGTCGTGCCGCGGTGCAGCGTGAGCACCGTGATGTCCCGCTCCCACAGGCCCGACTCGCCCAGCGACTTGCCGACGAGGTCGGCGGCACCGTGCACGAGGAGCTCGGCCACGCCGTAGCCCGTCGAGACCGTGAGCCGCTGGCGCACGTCGATCTCGGGGAACGCGACCTGGTTGGCCATGTAGTCGATGATCGCGCCGGCGACGTCGAGGTTCGTCGCCTGCTCGATGCCCTGCAGGCCCGGCGACGAGTTGACCTCCATCACCAGCGGGCCCTCGTTGCCCTCGAGCATGTCGACGCCGGCGACCTTGAGTCCCATGATCTGCGCCGATCGCACGGCGGCCTGCTCGTACTCGGGGGTGAGCTCGACGGCCTCGACGCTGCCGCCGCGGTGCACGTTCGAGCGGAACTCGTCGCCGTTCGCGACGCGGCGCATCGCCGCGACGACGCGGTCGCCGACGACGAGGGCACGGATGTCCCGCCCGCGGCTCTCGGCGATGAACTTCTGGATCAGCACGTTCTGCTTGGTCGAGTGCAGCGTCTCGATGATCGCCTCGGCGACCTTGACCTGCGGCGCGAGGATGACGCCGATGCCCTGCGTGCCCTCCAGCAGCTTGATCACGACCGGTGCTCCGCCGACCAGTTCGATCGCGGGACGCACGTCGGCGCGGTTGCGGACGAACGCGGTCGCGGGCATCCCGATGTTGTGCCGGGAGAGGATCTGCGTCGCGCGCAGCTTGTCGCGCGCGTTCGAGATGCCGTTCGCCGTGTTCGGCGTGTAGACGTCCATCTGCTCGAACTGGCGCACCACGGCCGTGCCGAAGTAGGTGATCGAGTTGCCGATACGCGGCAGGATCGCGTCGTAGTCGCTGAGCGGCCGGCCCCGGTACTGGAGGTCCGGCTCGAGCTGGGTGAGGTCGATGCCGAAGCGCAGCGTGTTCAGCACCCGGACGGTGTGGCCGCGTTGTTCGGCCGCCGCCCGGAGTCGCTGCGTGGAGTACGCCTGCGGGGCGCGCGACAGGATCGCAAGTTTCATCCTTGAGCCCCTGAGAAGATAGGCGAGTGACAGAGCCCATCCATTCAACCACCATCGCCGGATGGCGCGAGTGGGTGAGCCTGCCGGGCATCGAGGTGCCCTGGGTGAAGGCGAAACTCGACACCGGCGCGCGCTCGAGCGCGATCCACGCGTTCGACGTCGAGGGGTTCCGTCGGAGGGGCGCTGACTGGGTGCGCTTCAAGGTGCGTCCGTGGCAGTTGTCCGAGGAGGACGCGGTCACGGTCGAGCGCCCGGTGCACGACCGTCGTCGGGTGCGCAGCTCGTCGGGGCACGTCGAGGAGCGCATCGTGGTGATGCTCGACGTCGTGATGATCGGGCACACGGTCACCGCCGAGGTGACGCTGAGCAACCGGGACCAGATGGGCTTCCGGATGCTGATCGGGCGCGAGGCGCTTCGGCAGGGCTTCGTGGTCGACTCGGCCCGCTCGTTCGTCGGCGGCCGCGCGCCGCGCCCGGCGCGCCGCCGCAACCGCGGCAAGTAGCGTCAGGCGGAGGGCGCGACGAACCGCTCCGCGAGGTCGAGGAGCAGCCGGGCGCCGAACCCCGTCGCGCCGGCCGACCGCCAGGCGTCGTCGGCGTCCGACTGCATGGTGCCCGCGATGTCGAGGTGCGCCCACGGGATGCCGGCGACGAAGTGGTCGAGGAACAGCGCGGCCGTCGTCGCCCCGGCGTACTTCCCGCCCAGGTTCGAGAGGTCGGCGACGTCGGAGTCGAGCTGCTTGCGGTAGGTGCGCTCGAGCGGCAGCTGCCACACCTGCTCGTCCGAGGCATCCGCCGCCGCCTTCACCTGGTCGACGAACGGCTGGTCGTTGCCGAACAGGGCGGCGGTGAGCTGGCCGAGCGCCATCAGCGCCGCCCCCGTGAGCGTGGCGATGTCGACGATCGCGTCGGGCTCGGTCTCGGTCGCGAGCACGAGCCCGTCCATCATCACGAGGCGGCCCTCGGCATCGGTGTTCTTCACCTCGACGGTGGTGCCGCCGCGGGCCGTGAGCACGTCGCCCAGCTTGTAGGCCGAACCAGACGGCATGTTGTCGGTGCACATGAGCCAGGCCGTCACCTCGGACCGCACGCCGGCCGCGGCGAACGCGGTGAACGCGCCGAGGATCGCCGCGGCACCGCCCATGTCCATCTTCATGAGCAGGTGCATGGGGTCGCTGGGCTTCAGGCTGATGCCGCCCGAGTCGTACATGATGCCCTTGCCGACCATGGCGAGCTTCCCGCCGCCCGTGCCCGCGTACGTCAGCTTGACCATCCGCGGCTCCTCAGCGCTGCCGGCGTTGACGCCCAGGAGGCCCCCGCAGCCGAGCGCGATCAGCTGCGCCCGGTCGAACAGCTCGACGCCGAACCCGTGGGCGGCGCCGAGCTGTACGGCCACCTCGCCGAAGTCCGCCGCCGTGAGGTGGCCGGGCGGGGTGTTCGCGAGATCGCGGGCCAGGCACGCGGCCCGGGCCGCGACGAGTCCCGCCGCGATCCCGTCGGCCACGAGCTCGCGATCGGCCCCGTCGCCGACCCGCAGTTCGATCGCTTCGGGGAGCGTGTCCTTCCGAGCCTGCTTCAGCGGGCTGTACCGGTACCTCGACAGGACGATCCCCTCGATGAGCGCACGGCCCGCGGCCGAGGCATCCACCTCGCCGATGCCGTCGACCCGGAGGCCGATCCTGGCGTGCCGAGCCGCCGCCCGGGCGAACACGGCCGCGGCGGTGCGCAGGGCGGCCGTGGTCAGCGGGTCCCCGCCGAGGCCGACGAGCACCAGCACCGGGCCCGTCGGCTGCGGCAGGGCGAGCGCCTGCCCCGGCTTCGCCTCGAAGCCGGCGCGTGCGAGCGCGTCGCGGTCGAAGGCGATCCCGGGCGGGAGCGGCCCCTCGGCGGCGATGAGCACGCCGAGGGCACCGGCCGACTCGTCGAGCTCGTCGACGGCGGTCGCCGCGAGCGCGTCGATCCACGCGGCCGACGGAACCGGGTCGAAGGTGTCGGGGATGAGCTTCTGGGCGGCGCGAGTCATCTCGGGCTCCTCTCAGTGTGGACGAGGTCGTCGTCGGACGTGTCATCGGGCGTGTCGTCGATGGCGTCGGGGTCGTCGGGTTCGAGCCGCGCGGGCAGCTCGTCGCGCATGCGGCCCGGCATCCGCGTCGCCGGGACGATCGCGAGCAGCGCCAGGCCGGCCAGCGCGAGCAGCGAGATCTTCAACGCGGTCAACCGAGCCGACTCGTTGATCGCGACCGCCGCATCGACCTCGGCCGGGGTCGCACCCGTCGTCGAGAGCACGTCCTTCAGGTGGTCGTTCGTCACGAAGTTGACCTGGTCGAGGTTCACCTCCGCGACCACCTCGGGCGTGAGCTCCGGGTGATCGGCGACCTCCGACAGCACCAGGCCCGACAGCACCGTCACCGCGAACACGGTCGCCACGGCGATGCCGACGCTGCCCGACACGTTGTGCACGAGTCCGCGCCACGCGCCCACGTCGCCGGCCAGCTCCTTCGGCGCCGCGGACAGCAGGGTGTTGAACACGAGCGCCACGATCGAGCCCTGCCCGAGGCCCAACAGGACGAGCCCGACGACCACGAAGGCCTGGCCCCACTCGTTCTGGATCGTGAAGGCGAGCAGCGCGAGCGCCGACGCGACGACGACGAAGCCGGCCGTCGCGATCTGCCGAGGCGAGAACCGCCCGTAGATCAGGGCGATGAACGTGCTCGAGAGGAAGATCGACAACGTGTACGGGATGATCGAGAACGACGTCTCGATGCCCGACAGGCCCTGCACGACCTGCATGTAGAGCGGGATGAGGAAGTTCGCGGCGGTGCCGACGAACAGCATGATCGCCATGCACGCGGTGATCGCCCGCTCCTGGCCCGACTTCAGCACCCGCAGGTCGAAGATCCGCGGGCGGTGCTCGCGCTGCCGGCGACGCAGCCAGACGAAGAACAGCTGCCCGACGACGAGGCCCAGCAGCACCAGGACGGGCGCCGGTGAGAGCCCGAGGATGTCGAACGGCGCCTGGTCGGAGGCCAGGACGACTCCCCAGGGCGCGAGTCCCGAGAACCCGAAGCTCAACAGGATGATCGACGTGGCGGCGATGAACGCGCCGCCCCAGTCGATCCGCAGGGCTCGCTGCGGCTCGACCCGCCTGAGGCCGAGGCTGAGCAGCAGGTTCACGACGGCCAGCACGACCACGAGCCCGAACGAGTACCGCCAGCCGATGGTCTCGGCGAACGTGCCCGCGATCAGCAGGGCGAGCACGCCGGCGGCGGGGATCGCGGCGGCGAGGAGCCCGATCGCGGTCGCCTGCTGCCTGCCGTGGTAGTTGGCCGCGATGAACACGGTGAGCGCGGGGGCGATGAGCGCGATGACGGCGCCCGAGAGCGCCTGCGCGATGAAGAGCATCGCCGGGCTCACTGCGAGCGCGACCCCCGCCATGGCGAGGCCGTGCACCGCGAGGGCGATCTGGAACACGGCCTTCGTGCCGAAGCGCGAGCCGACCTTGGCGCCCAGCAGGATGAACGCGGCCATCGCGAACGTGCCGGCGGTGATGGCCGTGCCGACGCTCGTGGCGGGCGTGTCGAGGTCGGAGGTGATGGGCCCCATCGACACGGTGAGCGCGTTCACCGCGAAGGATGCCTGCACCTGCGTGAGGACGACGACGACGAGCGGCAGCCACGACGTGCGTGTCGCGGCCGCCGGCGTGGCTGTGGCGCTCCGATGAGTCACTGCGGCCCCTCCCCGGCTGATGCAGCGACCGCCCGGCGACGGTGCCGGTCGATCTGGTGCGACCCTATCGCCGGTCGAGCGGTCGCGTGAAGACTGCCGTTCTCGACCGGGCTCCCCTAGGGTCTGACCATGGACCCGATCGTCGCGACCTTCGTGATCCTCGGGCTGGCGGTGATCGCGTTCCTGACCGGCCGCATCCCGGTCGCGATCGTGGCCGTCGGCGTCTCCGTGGCGCTCTGGGCGACGGGGGTGCTCGACCTCCGCGAGGCCCTCGCCGGGTTCGGCGACCCGACCGTCGTCTTCATCGCGACGCTGTTCGTCGTCTCGGAGGGCCTCGACGCCTCCGGGGTGACGGGCTGGGTCGGCCAGGCCGTCGTGCGGCTCACGGGCTCGGACGCCCGGCGCGCGCTGGTCGTCGTGATGATCGTCGTCGCCCTGCTCACCGCGCTCATCAGCGTGAACGGCGCGGTCGCCGCGCTCCTGCCGATGGCGGTCATCGTCGCCGTGCGGAGCGGGATCGCGCCGTCCCGGCTGCTGCTCCCGCTCGCCTTCGGCGCGCATGCCGGCTCGATGCTGACCCTCACGGGCACCCCCGTCAACGTGCTCATCGCGGAGCTCGCGCTCGACAGCGGCGCGGGCACCCTCGGCTACTTCGAGTTCGCGAAGATCGGCGTGCCGCTCGTGATCGCGACCGTGCTCGTCACGCTCCTGTTCGGGCGCCGGCTCATCCCCGACCGGGCGGCGGCCTCGGGCATCCGCGACCTGAGCGGCCATACCGCGACCATCCGGAAGCAGTACCCGTCGGTGCGCGACGAGGCCCTCGTCGATCGCGAGCTCGGCATCACCGAGGCGGTCGTGCCGCCCCGGTCGAAGCTCATCGGCAAGGAGGTGTTCCCCGGGATGGTCGGCGGCGAGGACGGGAGCATCGTGCTCCTCGCGATCCTGCGCAACGACCGCGAGGAGACGAGGCCGATCGCGCTCCAGCCCGGCGACGTGCTCCTGATGCAGGGCAGCTGGGATCGCCTCGAGGCTCGCAGCCTCGGCGGGGACCTGCTCGTGGTCGACCACCCCGATGCGCTCCGGCGCCAACTCGCGCCGTTCGGCTGGCGCGGCTGGGTGGCGCTGGGCGTGCTCGCGGCCATGGTCGTGGTGCTGGCGACGGACCTCCTCCCGGCCGCGATCGCCGGGCTCCTCGCCGCCGGTGCGATGATCCTCACCCGCATCGTCCCGATCGCCCGCGCCTTCCGTCGCATCTCGTGGACGACGGTGGTGCTGGTTGCCGGCATGATCCCGCTGTCGACGGCGTTCCTCGCGACCGGAGCCGCCGACCTGGTCGCCTCGGGCCTGCTCGCCGTCGTCGGCGACTCGAGCCCGTACCTCGTGCTGCTCGCGCTCGGCGTCGTGGTGCTGGCGCTCGGCCAGGTGATCAGCAACATGGCGACCGCGTTGATCCTCTCGCCCGTCGCGATCGCGGTCGCCGGCGAGCTCGGGATGTCCCCGCTCCCGTTCCTCATGGCGGTGACGACGGCGGCCGCCGCGGCCTTCCTCACGCCGGTCGCCACACCGGTCAACCTGATGGTGATGGGCCCGGCGGGGTACCGGTTCGGCGACTACGCCCGCTACGGCTGGCCGTTGGCGCTGGTCTTCCTCGCCGCGGCGGTGTTCCTCACGCCGGTGTTCTGGCCGTTCCAGCCCTGAACCGGCCTAGATCACCCCGTCCGACAGCGACGTCGGGTTGCCGAACCGGTGGTTCGTGATCGAGATCGCCTGCTCCCGCAGGAACGGCAGCAGTTCGATCCGGCCCGAGGGCGTGACCGGGTGCGACCACACCGCGATGTCCGGCCGCCCGCCGAGCGCCTCGGCGAGCGCGGATGCGTCGCCGCCGACCAGCCGCACGCGCGACGTGCCGAGCCCGCCGCGTCGCACGCGGGCGAGCCAGGCGGCATCGTCCTCGGCGACGACCTCGAGGCTCCGGGTCGCGAGCGCGTTCCGCACGCCGCGGGGAAGCTTGGCCGAGGTCGACACGGTGACCCGGGACCTCGCGAGCACGCCGGCCGCGATCACCCGCAGCCCGTCGACGAGGGCCGCGTCGTCCGAGATCCGGATGGTCACCGGAACCGGCAGGTAGCGGAAGAGGTTCCGTTCGACGCCGAGGCCCGAGGCATCCCGGACCGTGCCGTACTCCTCGGCCCACGCGACCGCATCCGACAGGGCGCCGCGGCGCAGCACCTCGAACCGGTCGTAGGCGAGCGACGACTGCGACGCCTCGATGAGATCGGTCACGCGCCGGTCGAGCCCGCGGAGGTGGAGCGACTGCGTGGTCCGCGAGTGGTCGGGCGCCCAGTCGCCGAGCCCGAGGAGGTAGTTCGGCCCGCCGGCCTTCGCGCCCGCGCCGACCGACGACTTCTTCCAACCGCCGAACGGCTGGCGCTGCACGATCGCGCCCGTGATGCCCCGGTTCACGTACAGGTTGCCGGCCTCGACGCGGGCGAGCCAGGTCGCGAGCTCCTCGGCGTCGAGCGAGTGCAGCCCGGCGGTGAGGCCGTAGTCGACGGCGTTCTGGATCGAGATCGCCTCGTCGAGGTCCTTCGCGTGCATGATGCCGAGCACGGGGCCGAAGAACTCGGTGAGGTGGAAGTAGGTGCCGGGCTGCACGCCCGTGCGGATGCCGGGCGACCAGAGCGATCCGGCCGAGTCGAGCCGGCGCGGCTCGAGCAGCCACGTCTCGCCCGCGCCGAGCTGGGTGAGCGCGTGCAGCAGCTTGCCCTGCGCGGGCTCGACGACGGGGCCGACCTGGGTCGTCGCGTCGGACGCGAGGCCGACGCGGAGCGACCGCGCGGCATCCACGAGCTGGCGCTGGAACCGCTCCGACTTCGCGACCTCGCCGACGAGGATGACGAGCGAGGCGGCCGAGCACTTCTGCCCGGCGTGCCCGAACGCGCTCCGGACGACGTCGGCCGCCGCGAGGTCGAGGTCCGCCGAGGGCGTCACGATGATCGCGTTCTTGCCGCTCGTCTCCGCGAGCAGCGGGAGGTCGGCGCGGAACGAGCGGAACAGCTCCGCGGTCTCGTAGGCGCCCGTGAGGATGACCCGGTCGACGAGCGGGCTCGCGACGAGCTCGCGACCCAGGTCCTCCTCGCCGACGTCGACGAGGGCCAGCAGGTCGCGCGGGATGCCCGCCTCCCAGAGCGCCTCGACCATGACCGCGCCCGAGCGGCGCGCGAGCGGCGCGGGCTTCACGACGACGCCCGAGCCCGCGGCGAGCGCGGCGAGCACGCCGCCCGCCGAGATCGCGACCGGGAAGTTCCACGGCGGCGTCACGAGCGTGAGCTTCGAGGGCACGAAGATCGCGCCCTGGACGTGGTCGAGCTCGCGGGCGCGCTCGGCGTAGTAGTGGGCGAAGTCGACGGCCTCGCTCACCTCGGGGTCGCCCTCGGCGATCGTCTTGCCGGACTCCGACGCCATCACCTCGATGAGGCGGTCGCGGTTCGCCGCGAGCGAGATCCCGGCGCGGTGGAGCAGCGCGGCGCGCTCGGCGCCCGGCAGCTCGCCCCAGGCCTTGCCCGCGGCGGCGGTGCGCTCGAGGATCGCGCGCAGGTCGGCGGCGTCCGTCACCCTCGCGGCGTCGATGGTCGCGCGGCCGAGCGTCGAGAGCGGGACGCGCTCGAGGATCCGCCGCCCCCAGTCGCGGTTCGCGGCGAGCGCCGGGTCGGTGTCGGGCTGGTTGCGGAAGCCGGGCGTGCGGCCCGAGCCGACGAGCGCAGCGGATGCCTCGTCGCGATCGCCGATCGCCGCGACGGCTCCGGTCGTGGCGGGCGCGGAGCTCAGCCACGGAGCGGGCGGCGCGGCGGGCGCCGCCGCCCAGCCGGTGACGCCGGGGACGGCCGTCCCCAGGCCCGGATCAGCGCCTGTGGCGGTGCCGTCGGCGAGGGCGCCCGCCCCCCACCCGTCGCCCTGCGACCCACGGGCGAGTCCGGAGACCACGTCGGTGAGCGATTCGTCGTCGTGCCCGGTGCCGGGCGCCTGGGCACCGCGGTGCGGGGCATCCGGAACCCCGTCCGCCCATTCGGTGCGCCGGTTCTGCGTGCGGTTCGGCCGGGGCGCGGGCGTGCCGTCGGTCTCCTCGGCGAGCGCCTCGAGCGAACGGAGGTACCGGCCGCGCTCGCGCTGGAACAACCGCTCGTCGCGGTCGAGCTCGAACACGGCGGACATGAAGTTGTCCTGGCTGGCGTTCTCCTCGAGCCGGCGCACGAGGTACGCGATCGCGACGTCGAACTCGGCCGGGCTGACGACGGGCGTGTAGAGCAGGAGCCGGCCGACGTCCTTCCGGACCGCGGCGGCCTGCCCGGTCGCCATGCCGAGGAGCATCTCGAACTCGACGCGGTCGGCGACGCCGCGCTCCTTCGCCACGAGCGCGGCGTGCGCGACGTCGAAGAGGTTGTGCCCGGCGATGCCGAGGTGGACCGCGTCGGTGCGCTCGGGGGTGAGCGACCAGTGCAGCACGCGCTTGTAGTTGGTGTCGGAGTCCTGCTTGGTGGGGTACGTCGCGACGGGCCATCCGTGCAGTTCGGCGTCGACGTGCTCCATGGCGAGGTTGGCGCCCTTCACGACCCGCACCTTGATCGGGGCGCCGCCCGCGGCGCGGCGGGCCTGCGCCCACGCGGTGAGCCGCTGCATCGCGTCGAGCGCGTCGGGCAGGTAGGTCTGGAGCACGATCCCGGCCTCGAGCGCCTGGAACTCGGGCTGGTCGAGGAGCGCCCGGAAGACCGCGATCGTCAGGTCGAGGTCGCGGTACTCCTCCATGTCGAGGTTGATGAACTTCGGCTTCCCGGCCGCGGACGACCGCGCCGCGAGCCGGTACAGCGGGGTGAGCTTCTCGACGACCCGCTCGACGGTGTCGTCGAACGACCACATCGAGAGTTGGCTGACGACGCTCGACACCTTGATCGAGACGTAGTCGACGTCGTCGCGCGCGAGGAACTCGTAGGTGCCCTGGAGGCGGCGGTCGGCTTCCTGCTCGCCGAGCACGGCTTCGCCGAGGAGGTTGAGGTTCAGCCGGTCGCCCGAGTCGCGCAGCTTCGCGATCGCGGGGCCGAGGTGCCGCGGCGTCGCGTCGAGCACGAGGTGCCCGACCATCCGGCGGAGCACGCGGCGGGCGATGGGGACGACGGCCCACGGGAACGCGGGCGCGAGCGCGCCGCCGACCCGGACGGCCGCGCGGAGGTGCCAGGGCAGGAACCTCGGTGCGAGCGGCGCGACCTTCGCGAGGTTGCGCCCGGCGACGCCGAGGTCCTCGGGGCGCATGACGCCGTCGACGAAGCCGACGGTGAAGGCGAGGCCGTTCGGGTCCTTGAGCACGCCCGCGAGCCGTGCCGCCGAGGGGTCGACGGGGTGGCCCTGGCTCTCGGCGAGCCAGCGGCGGACGAGGGAGACGACGCGATCGGTCCGCACGTGGTCCGCGGTGGTCATGGTCACGACGGTAGTCCTCACTCGCTCCGGTCCCGTGTCTCGCGCGCGGGATCGCAGACAAGTCTCCGGCGGCGCATCCGTTCACTCCAGCGCATGATTCCGATGGATACTCGTCGGAAGAACCGAATGATCGAGGAGGGAGGTCGCATGCTCGACGTCCGACGCCTGCGACTCCTCGTCGAGCTGCACCGCCGGGGCACGCTCGCGGCCGTCGCCGAGGCGCTCTCGTACAGCCCGTCCTCGGTGTCGCAGCAGCTCGGGGTCCTGGAGCGCGAGGCCGGCGTGCCCCTGCTCGTGCAGGCCGGACGCCGCGTCCAGCTCACGCCGCAGGCGCTCGTCCTCGTCGGGCACGCCGCCGCGATCCTCGACCGGCTCGAGGAGGCCGAGGCCGACGTCGCCCGATCGCTCACCGCCGTCGGCGGGACCGTCCGCATCGCGGTGTTCCAGTCGGCCGCGCACGCGGTGCTCCCCGGCGCGCTCACGCTCCTCGCCGAGGAGCACCCGGCGCTGCGCGTCGAGGTCGTCGAGCGCGAACCCGAGGCCGGCCTCGTCGAGGTCGCCGCGCGGGACGTCGACCTCGCGCTCGCCGAGCAGTACCCCGGTCGCACCAGGCCGCTCGTGCCCGGGCTCGACCGCGTCCCGCTCGTGTCCGACGCGATCCGGGTGGCGCTGCCGCCCGCGGATGCCCCGCACCCGCCGCGCCTCGCCGACCTCGCCGCACGCGCCTGGGTGCTGGAACCCCGCGGCACGGCGTCGCGCGAGTGGGCCGAGCAGCTCTGCCGATCCGCGGGGTTCGAGCCCGACGTGCGCTACGAGACCGCCGACCTGACGGCGCACATCCGGCTCATCCGCTCGGGCAACGCGGTCGGGCTCCTGCCCGACCTCGTCTGGGCGGGCGAGCCGAGCGATCTCGCGCTCGTCGCACCCCCGGGCAGCCCGCACCGCGAGGTGTTCTCCTCGGCACGCCTGGCCGGCGCCGCACGTCCCGCCGTGGTCGCGGTCAGGGAGGCGCTGGGCCGCGCCGCGGGGTGACGCCGTGGGGTGACGCCGTGGGGGCCACGCGATAGCCTCGCCGCATGGGTGGGACGCGGGCGGTCATCTTGGGCGTGGGGGCGGTCGTCGCGGCGATCGCGTTGAGCGGCTGCGGCGGGTCATCCGGTGGCGGCATCGACGTGGTCGGCACGTGGGGCGACCCGACGACCGGCGAGCCGTACCTCTCGCTCGCCGAGGACGGCACCCTGACGGGCAGCGACGGCTGCAACCGGCTCGCCGGCGGCTGGGAGCTCGACGAGGCCGACCAGATCGAGTTCGGGGACGTCGCGTCCACGCTGATGGCCTGCGAGGGCGTCGACACGTGGCTCTCCGGCCTCGACGTCGCGACCGTCTCCGGAACGACGATGACGATCCTCTCCGACGACGGCGCGGAGATCGGCCGGCTCGAGCGGACCTCCGACTCACCCGAGGCGGCCCCCGCGACGACGAGCGCGTCGCCGTCGCCGTCGGCCTCGTCCGACGATTCCGCATCGGTGTCGGGCACCGGGTTCGTCGGGACCTGGGGCACGGCGGACCCGACGCAGCCGCACCTGGTGCTCGGCGCCGACGGGTCGCTCACCGGCAGCGACGGCTGCAACACGCTCATGGGCACCTGGGAGCTCGAGGACGACGGCACCGCGGCCGAGTTCAACGACGTCGCCATGACGCGGATGGCGTGCCCCGACGGCGACCAGACCCTCGGCGCGCTCGACTCCGGGACCGTCCAGGGCGACACGCTCACGGTGGTCGACGACCACGGCACCGTGCTCGCGACGCTGCCGCGGACGGCCTGACGGGCACGACGGCGCCGAGCGCCCGACGGCCTGACGCGCCCGACCGCCTGCGCGCGCCCGGCCTGCCGGCTACCGCTCGACCGCGGTGCCCGCGCGCTCCTCGTCGCGAGCGGCCAGCGCCTCCGCGACGGCGGCCGCGACCCGCGCGTCCTCGCGACGGCGGCGTCGGCCTCGCAGCACGAACGGCAGCACGGCGGCGGCCACGACCAGGAGGACGAGCCCGAGCAGCGTCCACGACACGGCCCAGGTGGTCGCCTGCGCGCGCACCGCGTCGACCGCGACCGCGGCATCCGAGGCATCCACCGTCTGCGGCACGATCGGCTGCAGGACCACGTCGGCCGTCACCAGCCCCGCGGGGAAGACGCCCGCGATCGGGACGCGCACCTCGCGCTCGTCCCCCGGGAGCAGTTCGGGGAGGTCGCCGAGGCCCGCAGCCGCCACGGGGAACAGGCCGCCCGGCCCCGCGACCGACGCGGCCTGGGTCGCCGAGAGGCGCAGGTTCCCCGTGTTGCGGACGGTGTACGTGACGACCGCCTCGCCCGTCCCGAACGGGTCGAGGGTGCCGGTGTAGTCGACGCGCAGGTCCTCGACGGCGAGCGCGGGCGCGAGGTCGCCGCCTACGCGGAGGTGCACGCGGATGCCGAGCCGCCGGTCGACGGCGATTCCCTGCTGCTGCTCGGGCGTCGCGAGCGACGTCACCACGCCGCCGGCGTAGTCGCCCGGCGACGCGGACTCCGGCACGGTCACCGTGAACGGCACCTCGACGGATGCCCCGGGCTCGAGGTGCACCGTGCCCTCGTCGAGCGCGATCCACGCTCCGACCGACGTCGAGGTCTCGCCGCGCATCAGGAGGTCGAGCTCGCCCGCCTCGGTCGTGAACCCGTCAGCGGCGTACACGTCGAGGTCGAGGGGCGTGGAGTCGTGGTTCGCGACGACGATCGCATCGTGCAGCGTCTCGCCGGGATCGAGCGCGTAGGCGTAGTGCTCGCGCGCGGCACCGAGGTCGTTCGACGCGGTGCGCACGCCCCACACGGCGGGGTCGGACACGGGATCGTCGGCGGCGAAGGCCGGGGCGGTCGGCGAGGCGAGCGCGACGGCGGCCGCGGCGAGCGCGAGGGCGCGGATGCCTCGGGGGCGGAGCTGGGATCGAGCGGGCATGGCTTCCTCGGGGAGTCGCGGCGGATCGGCGGATCGGTGGATCGGTGGATCGGTGGATCGGTGGGAACGGAGGAACGGGGTGGGGCCGGGCTGGAGCGCCCGGCCCCGGGTCATCCGGTGCTCAGCTGAGCGCGGTGACCGTGAGCGTCGCCTGGTAGGCGCCGCCCGCGACCTCGGTCGGCAGCTTCAGGTCGAGGTCGGCGCCGAGCTTCGCCGAGCCGGGCGCGTGGCCCGTCGCCGCGTGGGCCAGGCCGCGCGCGACCCCGAGACCGTCGCCGGCGTCGAAGCCCGACTGCACGGCGTCGCCCGCGAGCGCGCCGCCGCCCTGCTCGACGACCTTCGGCGTCCAGCCGAGGTACTTGCCCGAGAAGAGCGTGTTGCCCGAGCTGAACGTGCCGACCTGCGCCGACAGCGACCACGCGGCGCCCGTGCGACGGGTGTCGGTGACGCGGATCGGGTTGATCGAGCCCGAGGCGGCGAAGTGGTCGCCCTGCGCCGTCGCGGTGCCGAGGTCGACGAGGCCGTTGGTGCCGTCGACGCTCCACACGAACTCGCCCGGCGTGGTGTCCGGCACGGCGACCGCGACCTGCTGCGCGTTCGGGTCGACCGCCGGGGCGTCCTCGCGCGTGAGCGTGACCGCGTCGACCACGCTGTTCACGGGCTTCTGGTCGCCGTTGGCCTGGCTGCGGAGCGTCTTCACCGTGATCGCCTCATCGGTGACCTCGACCGCGGTGTAGTTGCGCACCTTCTCCTGGTTCGAGACCGACAGGTACGGGAAGCCCGACGCCTGCAGGTCGTAGTACTTCGAACCCGACGCCGAGTTCGCGGTGACGTAGAGCACGCCGCCCGGACCCTTCACGACCGAGTCGGCGCCGGCGGCCTCGGCCGCGTTCGCCTTCTCGCCGTTGCGCAGGAGGTAGCTGCGCGCGTAGCTGTGGTCGTGGCCCTGCAGCACCAGGTCGATCCCCAGGTTCGAGATCGTGGTCGGCAGGTCGGCGCGGCGGGTCTTCACGTCGGTGTCCGTCGCGTGCGGGCCGGCCGAGTAGATCGAGTGGTGGAAGGCGAGCACCTTCCACTTCGCGTCGGCGCCGTGGTCCTGCACGACCTGGGTCAGCCACGCGATGTGCGAGGCGTCGTTCAGGCTGTTCGAGTTGATGTCGAGGAACAGGACGTCCTTGTAGGTGAACCAGTAGTCGCCGCCCGAGGTCGTGCCCGAGGACGCGGCACCCGCGGTGGGGTCGAGGTTCGGCGTGTTGAAGTGCTGCGCGTACGCCTTCGAGCCCACGTCGTGGTTGCCGTTGGTCGCGACGAACGGGATCCGGCGCAGCGCGTCCGGGGTGAGGAACGCCTCGTACTGCGCCTCGTTGTTCGCGGTCTCGACCTGGTCGCCGGACGAGAACAGCAGCTCGGCGGCGGGGTAGGCCGCGGTCGCGACGTCGAGCGTCGCGTTCCAGCCGGCCGCGTCGTTGGGGACGTTGCCCGACGACCCGATCTGCGGGTCGCCGAAGAACAGGAAGTCGAAGTCGCCGTCGAAGGCACGGGTCTGGAACGAGTACGTCGACGACCAGTCGCCCTCGCTGCCGACGCGGTAGACGTAGGCGGTGTTCGGGAGCAGGCCCGTGAACGTCGCGAAGTGGTTGACCTCGCCGCTCGTGGTCGGGCCGCCGGTCGACGTGACGGTGACCGCCGTCGACGGGAACGCCCCGTCGACGACGTCCGAGGCGAGCGCGAGCTGCGCCACCTGGGCGACGGCCGTCGGCGAGTACCAGGCGAGGTTGCGCTGGGACTGGTCGGCGCCGACCTGGAGGACCAGGTCGGACGCTGCGGTGGTGGCCGCCGACGCCGGCGCCGCCGTGAGGGCGAGGCCCCCGACGGTGAGCGCGAGGCAGGCGACCGCCGCGGAGAGTCCCGCGGCGGCGCGGCGGGTCCGCCGCGAGAACGCGGGAGCCGCGTCGTTGATCGACATGGAGAGGATCCGTTCCTTTCGGATGGTGGTGACGTGCGTCGGCGCGAGGTGCGCCGCCGCCACGCTGGCCTCGCCCGGTGAATCGGCGGTGTCCGGACGACGGCCCGCCGGTGTCGGTCGGCCGAACCGGCGGCGACCCGGTCGGCCGCGCTCGCCACCTGCCCTCACGCCCACCAGGGCACGCGTTCGACGAACCACACGAGTCCGACGACCGTGACGACGCTCGCGACGGCAACGGCCGCGAGGCCCGCCGCCAGCGGGGTGCGCCGGCGCAGCAGGGCGAGCAGCGGGAACGCCACGAGGATGATGCCGACCTGCACCGCCTCGATCCCGACGTTGAACACCAGCAGGGATCCGAGGAGGGTCCACGACCACGCCTCGTCGATGCCGAGCGCGCTCGCGAAGCCGAGCCCGTGGATCAGGCCGAACACGAACACGACGGCGAGGCGCGACGCATCCGAGCGGTCGAGCCGCCGGCCGCCCGCATCGAGCGACGGCGCGGGCGAGCGGATGTCCCGCGCCCGCGCCACCCCGAGGAGGTACCAGGCCGCGACGATCGCGATCGACAGCGCGATCACGGGCTCGACGACGACCGACGGCACGCGCACGAGCCCGAGCGCCGCGAGCAGGAACGTGATCGAATGCGCGACCGTGAACGTCGTCGCGGCCAGGATCACGTCGCGCAGGCGACGCGAGCCGACGATCAACGCGACGAGGAAGAGGATGTGGTCGAGCCCGCCCAGCAGGTGCTCGGCGCCGAGGAGGAAGAACTCGGCGAACCGCTCGGTCCACGGCTGCTCGGTCGAGTAGGTCGGGTGCGCGTCGTCGAGTGCGGCGCTGCCCGCCTGGCCGTCGAGGTCGTAGTCGAGGATCGTCGTGGTGCCGGTGACGTAGCCCTCGTCGTCCGGGAACAGGGCGCTGCGGAACTCGAGCGCGGCGGCCCCGTGGCGGCCCGCCGCATCGGCGGCCTCGGCACCTCCCCCGCCGGCGCACGCGAAGTCGAGCACGTAGGTCGCGTACGGCACGCCGTCGCGCTCGTGCACGGTCGCGTCGCCGCGCTGCCGCGGCGTGCACGCTTCGCCGCCGACGGCGACGGTGAAGCGGTCGGCGACGTAGGCGAGTACGGTCTCCGGATGCGCCGCGAGCGCCTCGGGTTCGTCGCCGGTCTCGAACACGGCCATGCCGTCGTCGAAGAAGGCGGGGTCGCCCTCGTTCTCGGCCGCCGAGACCACGAGCAGGTCGTACTCGAGGTCGAGTTCGACCTCGACGCCGGTCGAGGTGGACGTCGCCTCGGCGTAGACGGTCGAGGTGAACCCGTGCGCGCTCGCGGGGGTCGGGGCGAGCGCGAGGCCGAGCATCGGCAGGGCGAGCGCGATCGCAGTGGCGGCGATCGCGCGCAGGCGGCGGGATCGGGTGGGGGCGGGCATGGGTCTCCTTCGGTCGGCCACGCCGACCTTCGTGGATGCCGGTGAACGGAGGGCAGCCGTGCGGCGAACGTCCGTCCCGTCCCGTTCACCGGGAACGCACCGTCCGGTCACCTCCGCGTCGGCGGACGGTGGCACGCTCACGGGCGATGGACGCCCCGACCGCCCCTGCTCCGCCCCACGACGGACTGCCGTCGTCCCTCGACGACGCCCCGCCCGCCGCCGATCCGCGACCCGACGCGTCCCGCTCCGGGGCCCGGCGTGCCGCCCTCGGGCCGCTGGTCGCGATCGTGGCGTCGGCGGTCGCGATCGGCGTGGCCGTCGTCGGCGTGTCGGTCGGGATCGCCGGGCTCGGGGGGCAGGCGGGGTCGCGGAGCATCCTCGGCTCGCTCCCCTCGCCGTCGCCCGAGGCCACGGTGTCGCCCGAGCCCGGCTCGTGGGCGGGCGTCCACCCGCCTGCCGGCTACCGGGCGCTCCTCGTCGTCGCCGGCGACTCGCCCGCGACGACCACGCTCGTCGCCGCGATCGAGGGCTGGGCCGACGAGCACGGCGTCGCCCTGCAGGTCGCCCGGGAAGTCGACCAGGTCGGCGTGGAGCAGCGCATCGTGTCGTCGGCGGGAGCGGACCTCGATCTCGTGATCGGGGCTGGCGCCGAGGTCGTCGACGGGTTCACGTACGCGACCCCGCAGTTCTTCGACCGGCAGTTCCTGATCGTCGGCGCGCAGGTGGCCGAGCCCACCGCCAACATGACGGCGGTCATCTGGGACGGCGCCACGTTCCGCGGCACGGGCCTGGCCGCGGCCGGAGACCAGGACGCCGCCTCGGTCACGCCCGCCCGCAGCCGCGACGCCGTGGAACTCGGCGTCGCGGCGGTGCTGCAGGGGCTGACCGGCATCGTGCTCGACCTGCCGAGCTGACCGCGCCGGCGGGCCGTCGGGCCGTCGGGCCCGGATCGCCGCGCGTGCGCCGGCCGACGACTCGGCGCGCTACCCCTCCGCGCCGGCGGCCTCGTCGGCCGAACCGTGCATCCACGGCGTGTGGCTCACGCCGACGAGCAGTCCCTCCGGGCTCTGCACGCGCGCGGTGGTCTGCCCCCACGGCTCGAGGTGCGCGTCCACGAGGATCTCGCATCCCTTCGCTCGGAGTTCCTCGACGGCCGGCGCGACGGCCTCGTGCGAGTCGACGTCGAACTCGATCCACGCCTGCGGCACGGGGCGATCGGCGGGCCACTCGGTCGTGCCGAACGTGGCCTCGGCGGCCTGGTCGATCGGCCAGATGGCGAACGCCTTCACGCCGGGCAGCTCCTCGGTGTGGAAGTAGCGCGGCGCGTTCTCGTGGAACCGGATCCCGAGCGCACCGGACCAGAAGTCGTGCGACTCGGTGCCGGGCGTGCCGATCGGGCCGAAGCCGGCCACGAATGCGATGTCCATGTGCCGATGCAACCCCCGCCCGCCGACATCCGCAACCGTCGCGCGCCGCCCGGGTCCGGCGCCCGGGTCCGGCGCCCGCAGCCCCGGTCCGGCGCCCGCCCGGCCGGAACTCACACGCCCGCGTCCGCGTGCTCCCGCTCCTGCTCCCGCTCCTGCAGGGCGCGCTCGACCGCGTCCTGCACGCGTGCGTCCTCGCGCGCCTGCCGCTCGGCGCGCTTCCGCCGCGCGAGGCGCAGCCCGAGCACGACGCCGGCCGCGATCAGCAGCGCGACCACGAGCAGGACCCACGGGATCGCGGGGGCGGCCGCGATCGCCTCGACCGGCTCGGCGTCCACGTCGGCGCGCTCGGGTGCGCGCGGGTCGAGCGCGACCGTCGCGGTCACGGCGAACGTCGGCAGCACGCCCGCGACTCGCACCTCGACCGGCCAGGTCTCGCCGGGCAGCAGTTCGGGCACGTCGGCGAGGCCGGCCGCCGCGACCGGCAGCATGCCGAACGGGCCGGCGACCGTCACGGCCTGTCCGGCCGACAGTCGCACGTTGCCGGCGTTCCGCACGGTGTAGCGGACGGTCGCCTCGCCCGCGCCGAACGGGTTCGCGGTGCCCTCGTACCCGACGCGCAGGTCGTCGATCGCGAGTTCGGGCGCGAGGGCGCCGTCGACCCGCAGGTGGATGCGGATGCCGAGACGACGGTCGACCGTGAGGCCCTGGTCCGCCTCCGGGTCGACCAGCGAGGTCAGGATGCCTCCGGCGTGGTCGCCGGGGGTCGCGTTCGCCGGCACCTCGACCGTGAACGGCACCTCGATCGCCTCGCCGGGCGGCACGACGACCCGGTCGGCGGCCGGCACCAGCCAGGAGCCGAGATCGCGGGGGGTCGCGCTGCGCGGGGCGACGTCGAGCTGCCCGCTCTCCGACGTGAAGCCGTCGGCGGCGTACACGTCGAGGGCGATGGGCGCGTCGTCGTGGTTCGCGATGACGATCGCGTCCTCGATCGTCTCGCCGGCGTCGACGCGGTAGGCGTAGTTCTCGCGGGTGTCGCCGAACGCGTTCGCCGCGGTCCGCACGCCCCAGGTGACGTCGGGTCCCTCCGCGGCGGCCGGGGCCGCGCCGATCCCGCCGACGACGGCCGCGAGCGAGAGCGCCGCGACGAGCGCGGCGGAGGCGGTGGATGCGGCGCGGCGGACGGACATGGCGGCTCCTCGACGTCGTTACAGGGATGGTGCGGATGGTGCGGATGGAGCAGGTGGATCGGGTGGAGCGGAGCGGCCGGGGCGGGCAGACGCCCCGGCCGCTCCTCAGGCCGAGCCGGGGATCAGCTCAGGCCGGTGATGGTGAGCGTCGCCTTGTAGGTGCCGTCGGTGACGTCGACCGGGAGCTTCAGGTCGAGCTCGGCGCCGAGCTTGGCCGACCCCTTCTCGTGACCCGATGCCGCGTGGCCGAGCGTCGACGACTTCGACAGGCCGTCGCCGGAGTCGAAGCCCGACTCCACCGGATCGCCGGCGGCGGCCCCGCCACCGGCCTCGACCACGGACGGCGTCCAGCCGAGGTACTTGCCCGAGAACGACGCGACGTTCGAGTCGAAGTCGCTCACCTGGGCCGACACCGACCAGGCGGCGCGGCTGCGACGCGTGTCGGTGACCCGCACCGGGTTGATCGAGCCGGATGCCTCGAACCGGTCGCCGTTCTCGACGGCCGTGCCGAGGTCGACGATCCCGTTGGTCCCGTCGATGCTCCACACGAACTCGCCCGGGGCGCCGACGGGCACGGTCACCTGGAGGGTCTGCGCGTTCGGGTCGACCGCGGTCTCGTAGACCCTGAGGAGCTTCGTGATGCCGCCGCCCGCGCCGGCCGCGGCGTCGCCGAGGCCGTTGACGATGTGGTTGATGCCGCCCGTGCCGTTGAGCTTGACCGACACCGCCGACTCGACGCGCACGCCCGGCTTCTGCGGGACCTGCACGCCGCTCTCGACGAAGATGTCCTTGCTCCCGTTGTACTGGTTGTCGAAGAACGAGTACACGCCGAGTCCCTGCGCGAGGTGCTGGCGCACGTTGTCGCCGACGCGGTAGGACGCGTAGCCGAGACGCGTGCCGTCCATGTAGGCGCCCTGCGTGGGCGGGTCGTACGGGATCTCGCTCTGGTAGAAGATCGTCCGTCCGCGTTCGCCGTTCCAGACGACCTGGTTCTTCTGGTAGTGCTCGACGAAGAGGCCGAGCGCCGTGACGTTGTCGCCGTTCACGACCACGCCGTGGTCGCCGACGTTCGAGGTCCAGCCGACTCCCTCGCCGTGGTCGGCGCGCCACGCCCAGATGTGGTCGAGCAGCGTGTCGGGGCTGTTGACCTCGATCGACGTCTCGGCCTTGCCCGCCCAGGCACCGCCGACGCGGATGAACACGTCGCTGAGCGTCGTCGGGTCGGACGGCGTCGAAGCGGATGCCCCGTCGGGCCCGACCTGCACGAGCACGTCGGACTGCGTCGTTCCCGCATCGACCGTGATGCCGGCGATCTTCACGCCCGGGACATCCCCGACCGCGATGGCTGCGTTCCCCGCCGTCGGCACGAGCGAGGCGTAGCCGAGGCCGAGCACGACCGTCCCGGCGCGGTCGACGTGGAGCGGGGCATCCAGCTGGTAGACCGCGGGGGTGAGCAGCAGGTGCTTGCCGGCCGCGAGCGCCGCGTTGAGCTGGGCCGCGGTCGCGCCCTCCTTGGCGATGTAGAAGTCCGACAGCGGGATGGACTGGCCGGCCGACGCGTCCGTCGACCAGTCGTAGCCGCTCGAGTTCGCCTTCGCCTTCGGCACGAACACCTCGTAGTCACTGCCGTCGAGGTACAGGAACGGCGCCTCCCGCACGAGCGGGGTCTCGGCGATCGTCGTCTTGTTGCCGTACTCGGGGCGGTTCGGGTCGTTGTTCGTGTACTTGACGATCGTGCCGAAATCGGTGGCCGGTGCGCCCTGCACGCCCGAGAACACCATGTTCCAGACGCCGCCGTTCCACGTGCCGACGCTGGAGTTGCGGGTGAACCACTGCTGCTGCGAACCGCTCAGCACTTCGCCCGTCACGCGCGAGTTGGCGAGGTATCCGCCCGATGCGTACTCGCCCACGCGACCCATGAGGGTGAGCTTGCCCTCGATGTTGATGCGACGCAGCGGTGCGGCCTGCGACACCGCGAACCGCATCTGGTGCGCGTCAGCCGTGCCGCTCGGGAAGGGGCGGGCCGCGTCGGCGCCGATCGCACGCTGGATCGGGTTGAACGTGAGGTTGGACATCGAGCGCCAGAACCGCGTGAGCGAGCCGGGCTGCTGGCAGTCCCAGGGGTTCGCCTCGCACGCGCGCACGGGCTCGACGTGGATCGAGCCGTTGATGCGGACGTCCTCGGGCGAGGCGCCGAGACCGGCGACCGCCTGGTAGTAGCCGAGCTCGGAGTTCACGATGCCCGTCGCGGTCGTCGGGTTGTTCTGCCCCGCCGCCGAGCCGTAGGTGCCCGGCTTGAAGAAGAACTGGTGCCGGTTCTGGCTGAACTCGGCCTCCTGCGAGGCGGCCTGCAGTGCGGCGCTGATCTGGTCGGCCGTCCACGTCTCGTCGAAGATCGTGACGTTGGGGCCGAACAGGTCCGCGTCGGCTGCGGCCGCGGGCATGGCGGTGAACACGGTTCCTCCGATCGCGAGGGCGGCGATGGCCGCGCCGGCGCCGAGGCGGCGCCGGGATCGGGCGGATGGATGACCCGCCCTGGTGCGTTGCGTCACTGGTTCTCCTTTGAACTGCCGGCGGCGTCGCGCCGCCGGGCTTCCGGTCGGTGCGGAGTGGGGCTGCACCGTTCGCGTCGACGGCGACGCGAACGGTGATCACCGTAGCGGAAAACTTACTGACTTGTCAGTAATATTTCGCCACGCCCCTCAGGGCTGCCCGGTCGCCTACGCTCGATGGATGCCTCACCCGGAAGCCGACCGTTCCAGCCGACCGGATCACGACGTCGTGATCGTCGGCGGCGGCCACAACGGCCTCACCGCCGCCGCCTACCTCGCCCGGTCGGGCCTCGACGTGCTCCTGCTCGAACGCGACGACCACCTCGGCGGCGCCGCGGTCTCGGCGCAGGCGTTCGAGGGCGTCGACGCGCGCCTCAGCCGCTACTCGTACCTCGTCAGCCTCCTGCCGCAGCGCATCATCGACGACCTCGGGCTCGACGTTCGGCTCGTCCGCCGCCGGTTCTCGTCGTACACGCCCGACCCCCGCGACCCGTCGCGCGGCCTGCTCGTCGACGTCGAGGCCGGGCCCGAGGCATCCGCCGCCGCCTTCGCGCGCGTCGACGCGGCCGACGACGCCGAGTCGTGGAAGACCTTCTACGCCGACACCGCACGCCTCGCCGAGGCGCTGTTCCCGACGCTCACCGAGCCGCTGCCGACGCGCGACGAGGCCCGCGCGCTCGTCGGCGACGACGACGCGTGGCGCGCGTTCGTCGAGCGCCCGCTCGCCGAGGCGCTCGACGGACGCTTCGCGTCCGACCTGGTCCGCGGCGTCGTCGCGACCGACGGGCTGATCGGGACGTTCACCGACCTCGCCGACCCCGAGCTCGACGCGAACCGCTGCTTCCTCTACCACGTCATCGGCGGCGGGACCGGCGACTGGGACGTCCCGGTCGGCGGCATGGACGCGGTCACGGGCGAACTCGCGCGCGCCGCCCGCGAGGCGGGCGCGACGCTCGTCACCGACGCCGAGGCGACCGCGATCTCACCGGGCGCGAGCCGCGCGGGCGGCGCGGGCGACGAGGATGCCCCGCGCGTGCGGTGGCGGCACGACGGCGCCGAGCACGAGGCATCCGCTCGCGTGGTGCTCGCGAACGTCGCGCCCGTCGTGCTCGACCGCCTCGTCGAGGACGCGGCCCGCGCCGCGGGCGCGCCCGCCGTGCCGTCCGTGGTCGCCGAGCGCCTGCGCGCGCTCGCGACGCCCGAGGGCGCGCAGGTCAAGGTGAACCTCCTGCTCACCCGACTCCCGCGGCTGCGCGACGAGTCGGTGCGCCCGGAGGAGGCGTTCGCCGGCACGTTCCACGTCAACGAGCTCGCGACGCAGCTCGACGACGCGTTCCGCACGGCGTCGCGCGGGGGCATCCCCTCGCCGCTGCCGTGCGAGATCTACTGCCACACGCTGAGCGACCCGTCGATCCTCTCGCCCGAGCTCGCGGCCGCCGGCGCGCACACCCTCACGGTGTTCGGCCTGCACGTGCCCGACCGGCTCGTCGAGCGGTTCGGCAACGACGAGCTGCGCGCGCGGCTCGAGGACGCGGTGCTGGCCTCGCTCGACAGCGTGCTCGCCGAGCCGATCCGCGACGTCATCGCGACGGATGCCTCGGGCCGCCCCTGCATCGAGGTGAAGACCACCCACGACCTCGAGGAGGCGCTCGCGCTGCCCGGCGGCAACATCTTCCACGGCCCGCTGTCGTGGCCGTGGGCCGAGCCCGGCGACGCGCTCGCCACGCCGGCCGAGCGATGGGGCGTCGGCACACGGCATCCCGGCATCCTCGTGTGCGGGTCCGGCGCGCGGCGCGGCGGTGCGGTCAGCGGCATCGGCGGCCACAACGCGGCCATGGCCGTGCTGGAACGCTAGAAGACGAACATCTGCCCGATGATCATGATCGCGATCACGAACAGCGCGATGATCGCGCCGATCACGAGCAGCGACCTCGCCGAGAGCTTCGCGACGCCGAATCCCACCAGGAAGGGCAGCGCGGCCAGCAGGAGCGTCACGAGCCACCAGAACGCCTGGTAGCCGGCGGGGCTCGCTTCGTCGAGTCGACCGGCGAAGAGCTGCTGCGTGTTCGGGTGCGTCGCGAACGAGAAGGCGGCCGACAACGGCACCGCGATGAGCGCCGCGACGATGAGGCCGGCGAGCGCGCCCCACAGCCCGGACTTGCCCTCGGTGATGTCGAGCGCCTCTTCGTGACGTGTTCCCTGCCCCCTGGAAGTCATGGCTCCGACTCTAGCCCTTCGCCGTACGGCCGGATTAGCCTGACACCACGAGCGACATTGGGGGTCGAGGATGGGCGCGACGGCGACCGGGCACTACGCCATCTCCGGGAACGAGCTCAGGCTCCAGTTCTCCAGGTTGTTCCACGCGCCGATCGAGGAGGTCTGGCACACCCTCACGAATCCGCACGCGATGTCCGCGTGGATCGGCACGTGGACGGGGAGCCCGTCGACCGGCGCGATCCTGTTCCGGATGACCGCCGAGGATCCCGACGCCGACTGGATGTCGGTGTCGGTCCTCGAGTGCGAGGCGCCGCACCGGCTCCGGCTCCACTTCGGCAGCGGCCCGGAGACGAGGCGCCTGCACCTGCACCTCACCGAGGGCGGCGGGATGACCTCGCTCACGTTCCAGGAACGGTTGACCGGCACCCAGGACGTGACCGAGGTCGGCCCCGGATGGGACTACTACTTCGATCGGTTCACCGCCGCCCGCGCGGGCACGCCGATGCCCGACTGGTCCGACTACTACCCCCTGCTCGCCGACCACTACGCCCGGCTGCCCGTCCCGCGCACGGAGCACAGTGCCTGAGCGGCGGCTCGGCGCGTGAGGATCCCGCCCGGGATGCGACGGCGCGGGTCGCCCTCGGCGCTCGGGCCCGCGTCCGACTCGATGTTCGCGCGCCGCCCGCTGCTGTGGGGGTTCACGGTCGCGCTCGGCGTGCTCCTGGCGGTGCTGCTCGCGATCGCGTTCGCGAACCTGCAGAGCGTCGTGCTCTCGGTCTTCATCGCCGCGTTCGTCTCGCTCGGACTCGATCCGCTGATCCGCTGGTTCGAGCGTCGGGGACTCAAGCGGGGCGCCGCGATCGTCGTCGTCATCCTGCTGTTCATCGCGGTCGTCGTCGGCATCATCTGGGTCGTCATCCCGCCGCTCGTGGACCAGATCGCGGCCCTGATCCAGAGCATCCCCTCGATGGTGAAGGACGTGCAGTCGAGCGACTGGTACGCCGGCATCAACCAGGCGTCGAACGGCGTGATCAGCGACATCCTCGCGGGCCTCCAGCAGGTGATCACCGACCCCAACCTCTGGGCCTCGATCGGCGGCGGCGCCCTCGCCTTCGGCGTCTCGGTCATCGGCGCGGTGTCGACCGGCGTGTTCGTCGCGGTGCTGTCGATCTACTTCATCGCGACCCTCGACGCGACCAAGCACGCGATCTACCAGCTCGTGAAGGCGTCGCACCGCGACCGGATCGTGGACTACTCCGAGCGCATCATGGCGTCGGTCGGGAAGTACCTGAGCGGGATGGTGATCCTCGCGTTCTGCAACGCGGTGTTCTCGACCATCCTGCTCGCCGTCGTCGGCGTGCCGTTCGCGCTGCTGTTCGGCGTGATCGCGCTGTTCGTGACGCTCATCCCGCTCATCGGCACGGTGCTGACCACGACGATCATGACGGTGTTCGCGCTGTTCACGTCGCCGACCGCGGCGCTCATCGTGCTGCTCGTCATGCTCGTCTACATGCAGGTCGAGGCCTACGTCCTGACGCCGCGCGTGATGGGCAAGGCCGTGCAGGTGCCCGGGACGATCGTGCTCATCTCGGCCCTTGCCGGCGGCACCCTGCTGGGACTCCTCGGCGCACTCGTGGCGATCCCGATCTCGGCCGGCATCCTGCTGATCCTGCGCGAGATCTGGATCCCCCGGCAGGCCCGGCTGTAGGACGCCGAACCGGGCGCCGCCCGAAGGCGACGCCCGGCGCGCGATCCGCGATCGTCGGCGCTACGCCCCCGCGCCGACCGGCTCGACCTCGCGCTCGGCGTCGGCCGGGGCATCCGCTGCGCCCTTCGACCGACGCGGCAGGAAGAGCGCCCCGACGAACCCGGCGGCCAGCGCCGCCGCGCCCGTGAGGACGGCGGGCACCGCCGCGTCCACGTACCCGGTGGGCGTCAGCTCGCCGCCCGCGCCGGTGAACACGGCGGTGAGCACCGCGATGCCGAGGGCGACGCCGAGCTCGCGCAGCGTCGAGTTCGTGCCCGAGGCCTTGGCCTGGTCGTCGGCGGGCATGTCCTGCAGGACCGCGGTCGACATGGGCGCGAAGACGAGCGCCATGCCGACGCCGGCGAGGAGGAACGGCGCGACGAGCACGGCGTACTCGACCGCGGGGTCGAGCAGCAGGGCGATCCAGCCGAGCGCGATCGTCTGCATCGCGAGGCCCGTGAGGATCAGCGGCCGGGTGCCGATGCGGCCGGCGAGCGCGCCCGCGATCGGGGCGACGAACATCGGCGCGAGGGTCCACGGCATGGTCTGCACGCCGGCCTCGAGCGCGCTCGCGCCCTGCACGATCTGGAGGAACTGGGTGAGGATGAACACCGCGCCGAACATGCCGAAGCTGAACGTGAAGCCGACGACGTTCGCGGCGCTGAAGCTCCGCGAGCGGAAGAGCCGCAGGGGCAGGAGCGGCGCCTTCGCCCGCAGTTCCCAGACGATGAACGCGGCGATGAGCGCGGCGCCCGCGACGAGGGCGCCGACCACCTCGGCGCTGTCCCAGCCCGCGTCGTTGCCGCGGACGATCCCGTAGACCAGGCCGAGCACGCCGAGGCCCGCGAGCGCGACGCCCGGGAGGTCCATGCGCACGCGCGCGCCGAGGGTGTTCGGCAGGACGGCGAGGACGAGGGGGATCGCGATGATGCCGATCGGGATGTTGAGCCAGAAGATCGCCTGCCAGTTCCAGCCCTCGATCACGGCGCCGCCGACGAGCGGGCCGAGCGCGACGCCGAGGCCGGCGACGCCGCCCCAGATGCCGATCGCCGCGGCTCGGAGTCGATCGGGAACCGCACCCGCGATGAGGGTGAGCGAGAGCGGCATGATGCCGGCCGCGCCGAGGCCCTGCACGGCGCGCGCGCCGATGACCATCCACGGCTCGGTGCTGAGCGCGGCGAGGGCGCTCGCGGCGGTGAAGACGGCGATGCCGGCGACGAACACCGTTCGCCGGCCGATGCGGTCGCCGAGCGCGGCGGCGGCGAGGATGAACGTCGCGAAGGCGATCGTGTACGCGTTCACGAACCACTGCAGCTCCTCGATGGAGGCATCGAGGTCCGCCCGCATGGCGGGCAGGGCGTTCGTGACGATGAGGTTGTCGAGGGTTGCCATGAACATGGGCAGGGATGCCGCGACGATGGCGAGCCACACGGGTGGGCGGCGGACGGCGGTGGACATGCGAGCTCCTGGAGTGATCCGGAAATAGATGCGTCTGTATGTGGTAATCGACTGATTACATCGACCACGGGGCCAATGTAGTAATCGACTGATAACATGTCAAGCGTGCACCAGAAATCCGATCGCATCCCCGCAACGGAGCGGCGCGAACTGATCCTCGAGGCCGCGACCCGCGTGTTCGGCGACCTCGGCTACGCCGGCGCCACGACCGACCGCGTGGCCAGGGCGGCCGGCATCAGCCAGCCCTACGTCGTGCGCATGTTCGGCACCAAGGAGCAGCTGTTCGTCGAGGTGCTCCAGCGCACCTCCGACCGCATCCTCGCCGCGTTCGACGCGGCCATCGCCAACGACGACGGGCGCAGCATCCAGGCCCGCGTCGGCGCATCGTACGTCGAGCTCGTCGAGACCGACCGCGGCATCCTGCTCGCCCTCATGCAGGGGTTCATCCTCGGCCACGACCCCGTGATCGGCCCGGTCGCCCGAGACGGGTTCATGCGCTGCTACGACCGGCTGCGCACGGTCTTCGAGCCCGCCGAGGCCATGCAGTTCATGGCCCAGGGCATGCTCATCAACACCCTCATCGCCTCGGGCATGGTCACCCAGGTGCAGCAGGAGCGGAACGTCGACGAGCTGCTCGCCTGCACCTTCGGCGACAAGCTCGACACGGTGCTCGAGGGACTCACGCGCGAGCCCGCGACGCGCGCCTGAGCCGGGCGCCGGCGCCGGCGCCTCGAAGCGCGCGGCGGGCTGGAGCGGCCTCGGGCCTCAGGCCCAGGTCGACGGCGCCTCCGCACGCGTCGGCGGCAGCGCGACATCCTCGCCCCAGCGGTGGATCCACTCGGGCAGCTCGCCCATGCCGTCCGCGCCGAACGCCTCGACGAGCTCCGGGATGGGCACGATCCCGCCCGACTTCTTCAGGAAGCGGCCGCGGATGAGCCCCTGCGCGTAGATCTCCGGCTTCCCATCGGGACCGGGGCGCACGAACCGCTGCTCGACGTAGACGGCCTTGTCATCGAACCCGAGCACCTTCGACTCGATCGTGAATCGCTGCCAGAGGCTGAGCGACTTGCGGAACGTGATCGTCTCGCTCGCGACCACGGGGTACCAGCCCTGGTCGAGCATGGTCTTCCAGATGCCGTTCCGCACGAGCATGTCGAACCGCGCGACGTCCATGATCGAGTAGTAGACGCCGTTGTTCATGTGGCGGTTGATGTCGAGGTCCGTCGGCAGCGTGATGAAGCGCGTGCGCGCGACGTCCCAGTGCCCGAGGTCGGGCTTGCGGCGCGACAGGAACAGCACGTGGAGGAGCGTCCGGAACAGCATGTGCATGGGCTCGACCGTACGAGACATCCCACGGTCCTGTCGATTCGTTGGCGACCCGCGACAACGCGAGCCGTGGATGTCCCGCCGCCGCGTTGTGCCCTACGGCAGGATCCTCGCGGTTCCCACGCTCGTGCGGACCAGCGGGTCGTACCCCGGGAGCGTCGCCGTCACGCGGACCTTGATCACCTTGTTCCGGTCGGCGGCGGTGAGCACGTACGTCGAGGCGGTCGCGCCGGCGATCGGGACCCCCGCGCGAAGCCACTCGTACCGCAGTTCGGCCGTCGGCGGAGTCCACGAGCCGGGGTCGGCCGTGAGCTGGGACCCCACCTGCGGAGTGCCGGCGATGCTCGGCAGGACCTCGTTCGTGATCCGGCCCGGCAGGATCACGCGCGGCGCGCTCTCCTGCAGCACCTGGTAGTACCACGACTTGACGCCGCGCACCCGGACCGCGAGCGAGTGGCCGATGTCGTCGAGGGTGAGTGCGTAGGTCGCGCCGGTCGCCCCCGGGATCAGCTCGCCGTCGCGCACCCACTCGTACTGCAGTTCGTCGGGCGCCGGCTTCCAGGTCCCGGTCGCGACCGTGAGTTCGGGCGACCCGTATCGCACGGCGCCGATGATCCGGGGCACCGGGGTCTGGGTGAACACGCCGGCGTCGACCGCGTCGGTCTCGGCGCTGTAGCGGAACTTGGGCACGTAGCCCACCTTCGAGGCCGTGACGGCGAACCGGATGTGCCGGCCGACGTCGTCGGGGGTCAGCGTGTAGTTCGCCGAGGTCGCGCCGTTGATCGGGACGCCGTCGCGAAGCCATTGATAGGACTTGGCGACGCCTCCCGGTCCCCAGGACCCGACCGTCGCCACGAGCTTGACGCCGACGCGCGCCGCACCGGCGATCGTCGGCACGGGGGCCGGGTTCAGCACCGGCTGCGTCGAGGGCACGACGACGGGGGCCGAGACCCGGGTCGAGGGCCAGTAGACGGGTTGCTTCGTGCCCATCACGCGCACCGACACCTCGGTGCCCTGGTCCTCCGCGACCAGGGTGTAGGTCGAACGCCTGGCCTCGACGATGGGCCACCCGTCCCTGAGCCACTGGTACTCGAAGAAGACCGGGAGCGGACCCCATGCTCCCGGGTTCACTCCGAGGGTCGCGCCCACCGCGGGCGTCCCGGTGATGACCGGGGTCGAGGCGGAAAGCGTCGCCCTGGTCGGGACCACCGTGGTGCTGTCCCGGAACGTCCAGGCGTAGCCCGCCTTCTTCGCGTAGATCCGCACCCAGATCGTGGTGCCCACGTCGGATGCCACGGGCGCGTAGGTCGGTCCCGTCGCACCGGGAACCTCCGCCCAGTTCCGCCACCACTGCGCCGTGAACTCGACCGGCTCCGGCCCCCAGGTACCCGGCGAAGCGACCAGCGTGCCGTCGGCGGCCACCGATACGGTCGGCCAGCCCATCGGATCGAACGCGCCGAGACCCGGCGCATCCGCGAGCGCGAAGTCGACCGTGTGCCGGGCGCCGTCGTTCAGCGACACCTGCACGGTCTCGGACACCGCGAACTGGGCCGGATCCGAGCTCGCCCGAACCCACACGACGGTGCCGGCCGGGAAGGCGCGAGCGTACGAGCCGTCCGCCGCGGTGGTGAGGCTCGCGACGGGCGTCGCATCTCCGGGAGCCGCGAAGAACTCGACGGTCGCTCCGGCGAGCGCGAGTCCGGTGCCGACGTGGGTGACCGTGCCCGCGATGGCGTTGTCGGACGCGGGAAGGGAGAGGTCGTAGCCGGTCAGCTGATCGCCCTGTCCCAGCCAGAACGACTGCGCGGTCGAGGACGAGACCGCGTTCGGATACCAGCGCCCGGCGAACGCGCCGGGGTCGGCGCGCCCGCGCAACCGGTAGCTGCCGCCTTCGGTGCGGTACTCCAGACGGTAGGCGCCCGCGGCGTCGGAGACCGCGATCGCGACGACCTGGAGGGCGGGCGGTGCCCACTCGTCCGAGCTGTACCCCCACAGTTCGAGCGTCGCGCCGGCGATCGGCTCCGCCGTCGCAGCCGACCTGATCACCCCGGAGACGACGGCCGCGCGCCGTTGCACGGCGAAGGTGACGTCCTGCTGCTCCCCCGCGCCGACGACGACATCGGCGGCGGCTTCGAAGGATGCCTCCTGCGGGTACCACGCGGGCTCCCACCTGACCGGATCCGCTTCGGCGCGCACGCGGTAGGTTCCCGGCTCGAGCCCGGTGAACGCGTAGGCGCCGGAGTCGTCCGTCGACGTGGTCGCGACCTCGCAGCAGCCGTCCCCGGTCGCGTCGTAGACCGAGACGACGGTGTCCGGCAGCAGTTGGTCGTAGTCCGCCGAGTAGATCCAGCCGACGATGCTCCCGCCGTCCTCGGCCGACGCGGCGACCGGCGCCGAGACGGCCGGGAGGATGAGTGCGGCGATCGCGGCGACGAGGCCGATGCCGAGGCGCCGGCCGCGAACGAGTCGCGGACGATCGGGTCGAGTGGACGCTGAGCGGCTCATGTGCACAACTCCCGAGCGCGGGCCGGTCGGGGGCGGCGTTGCGCATCCGACGGGCGTCGGTCGGGCGTCGGGTCGGCGCCGGCCGGCTGGGGGAAGATAGCACGGGCTCGCACGCAGCCGCGAGGGAATGCGGAGAATACCCCTCGGTTCGGGGGTGCCCGTCCGAACCGAGGGTCCGAGGCGCCGCTAGAACAGTCCGGTCGGGATCTCCGCGCCGACGAGCGCACCGGGCGCCGCCGTGATCGTCAGGGCGCCGAGCTCGTCGGGGCCGAGCTCGGGCAGGCGCTGCGCGAGCTCGAGGAAGCGCTCGATCTCGGTCGGCTCGAGGGCCCACTCGGCGAGCGTGCGGAACTTCTGCACGTAGTGCTCGCGGCCGAAGGGGCGCGCACCGAGCGGATGCGCGTCCGCGACCGCGATCTCGTCGACGATCTCGGCGCCGTCGCGGAGCTTGATGACGACCTTGCCGCCGAACGCCTTCTCCTCGATGTCGAGCGAGTGGTAGCGGCGCGTCCACTCGGCGTCCTCGACGGTCGAGATCTTGCGCCAGAGCTCGACCGTGTCGGGTCGGTGGGCGCGCTCCGGCGAGTAGGAGTCGGCGTGGTGCCACGAGCCGTCCTGGAGGGCGACCGCGAAGATGTACGGGATCGAGTGGTCGAGCGTCTCGCGCGAGGCATCCGGATCGTACTTCTGCGGGTCGTTCGCACCCGAGCCGATGACGTAGTGCGTGTGGTGCGAGGTCTCGAGCACGATCGACTCGACGTTCTCGGGGTCGTCGAGCAGGATCGGATACTGGTCGTGCAGCTTCCGCGCCAGGTCGATCCACGCCTGCGCCTGGTACTCGGCCGAGTGCTCCTTGGTGTACGAGTCGAGGATGGCCCGCTTGGCCTCGCCGGCCTCGGGCAGCGGGACCTCGTAGGATGCCTCGGGCCCGCCGAGGAGCCACGCGATGACGCCGTCCTCGCCCTCATAGATCGGCACGGGGCTGGTCTCGCCGCGCATCGCGCGGTCGACCGCCTCGACGGCCATCTTCCCGGCGAACGCCGGCGCGTGCGCCTTCCACGTCGAGATCTCGCCCTTGCGCGACTGGCGCGTCGCGGTCGTGGTGTGCAGCGCCTGCCCGATCGCCTGGAAGATCGTCTCCTGGTCCAGGCCGAGCAGCGTGCCGATGCCGGCCGCGGCCGACGGGCCGAGGTGCGCGACGTGGTCGATCTTGTGCTCGTGCAGCGAGATGCCCTTGGCGAGGTCGATCTGGATCTCGTACCCCGTCGCGATGCCGCGCACGAGGTCGCGGCCGGTCAGGCCGCGCGCCGACGCGAGGTGCTGGGCGACCGCGACGATCGGCGGGATGTTGTCGCCGGGGTGCGAGTACTCCTTCGCGAGGAAGGTGTCGTGGAAGTCGAGCTCGCGCACCGCGACGCCGTTCGCCCACGCCGCCCACTCGGGGCTCGTGCGCCGGGCGGCGTCGGCGCCGAACACGGTCGCCCCCTCGCCGCCGATCGAGACCGCGTGCGAGAGCGCCTGGCTCCTGGCCGAGACGACGGGCTTCCGGGCGAGCGACGCCGCGGCGACCGCGGCATTGTCGATCACCCGGTTGACGACCATGTCGACGACGTCGGCGTCGAGTTCGACGGGATCGACGGCGAGCGCGGCGAGCTGCCAGGCGAGCTGGCCGTCGCGGCCGAGGCCCTCGTCGCTCCGGTGGGTACGCACGTGGTGGGTCTTCACCTGCACCACGCTAGCGAATGGGGGTCTCGGATGTCCCGTGCCGGTCGTCCCTCGTTCGGGAGACGGTCGCGGGGCGACGCATTCGTCCCCGACTGCCGCCGCGACTCCGAGCCGTGGGACGATGGAGGGGATGACCACGATCGACACCGACACGGTGGGCGGCCGCACGGTCGATGCCATCCGTGCGGACTTCCCCGCCTTCGCAGCCCGTTCCGACGGTGCCGCCGTTCCCGCGTACCTCGATTCCGCGGCGACCTCGCAGCGCCCGCGCGCCGTACTGGACGCCGAGCGCGACTACCTCGAGCACCACCTCGCCGCGGTGCACCGCGGCGCGAGCAGCGCCGTCGGGGAGTCGACCACCCTGTTCGAGGAGGCGCGCGAGACCGTCGCGCGCTTCGTCGGCGCCGGCGAGCGCGAACTGGTCTGGGCGGAGAACGCGACCGACGCGCTGAACATCGTCGCGCTCGGCATGTCCGATGCGAGCGCGGGCCTCGGCGGCGCCGAGGCATCCGCGTTCTCGCTCGGAGCCGGCGACGAGATCGTCGTGCCGGAATCCGAGCACCACGCCAACCTGATCCCCTGGCAGCGGCTCGCCGCGCGCACCGGCGCGCGGCTCGTTGCGGTGCGGGTCGACCAGCACGGCGTCTGGTCGATCGACGCGATGGCGGAGGCGATCACGTCGCGCACGCGCGTCGTCGCGTTCGCCGAGGTGTCGAACGTCACCGGATACCTCGCGCCCGTCGCGGACGTCGTGGACGTCGCGCACCGGCACGGCGCGCTCGTCGTGCTCGACGCGTGCCAGTCGGTGCCGCATCGCCCGGTCGACTTCGCGGGCTCCGGAGTGGACTTCGCGGCGTTCAGCGGCCACAAGATGCTCGGGCCGAACGGGATCGGTGCGCTCTACGGCCGCGCCGAGCTGCTCGACGCGCTGCCGCCGGCCCGCACCGGCGGGTCGACCATCACGACCGTCACGTTCGACGAGGCATCCTTCCTGCCGTCGCCGCAGCGCTTCGAGGCGGGCACCCAGCCGGTCTCGCAGGTGGTCGCGCTCGCCGAGGCGGTGCGGTACCTCGAGGCGCTCGGGATGGACGCGGTCGCCCGGCACGAGGAGTCGTTCGCCGCGCGCGTCGTCGACGGGGTCTCGGCGCTCCCGGGCGTCCGCGTGATCGGGCCGCAGGCCGGGCAGCGGCGGGCCGGGCTCGTGAGCGTCGTCGTCGACGGCGTCCACGCGCACGACGTCGGCCAGGTGCTGGACGACGCGGGCGTCGTGGTCCGCGTCGGACACCACTGCGCGCAGCCGCTGCACCGGGCGCTCGGCGCGACGGCGTCGACCCGTGCGAGCTCGTACGTGTACACGACGCACGAGGAGGCCGACCGATTCGTCGAGGCGCTCTCGGGCGTGCGGCGGTTCTTCGGGGTCGAATCATCCGGGGTCGAGTCATCCGGTGTCGGGCAGGAGGTGCCCGCATGAGCGGGAGCGAGGCGCTGTACCAGCAGATCATCCTCGACCACTCGAAGGCCCGGCACGGCGAGGGCGAGCTCGTCGACGCGCACGCGTCGCACCACGAGCTCAACCCGACCTGCGGCGACCAGGTGACGGTCCGCGTGCGCCTCGACCCGGCTCGCGAGCGGATCGAGGAGGTCGCGTGGGAGGGCGACGGCTGCAGCATCTCGATGGCGTCGACCTCGGTCATGACCGATCTCGTCCGAGGCGAACGCACCGACCGGGCGCTCGAACTCGCCGACGCGTTCCGCACGATGCTGCGGTCGAAGGGCGAGGGCGAGCCCGACGAGGAGCTCCTCGGCGACGGGATCGCGTTCCACGGCGTCTCCCGCTACATCATGCGCGTGAAGTGCGCGATGCTGCCCTGGGTCGCGCTCGAGGCGAGCGTGCGCGAGGCGCGGCTCCCGGCGGTCGAGTAGCGGCCGGACCGGTGGTCGAGTAGCGCCCGGACTTCCGGTGGTCGAGTAGCGCCCGAGCGGAGCGAGGACGCGTATCGAGACCATGCGGGCGGGTCTCGATACGCGTCGACTCCGTCGGCGCTACTCGACCACCGATGGGCGACTCCGTCGGCGCTACTCGACCACCGATGGGCGACTCCGTCGGCGCTACTCGACCACCGATGGGCGACTCCGTCGGCGCTACTCGACCATCGATGGGCGACTCCGGTCGGCGCTACTCGACCATCGGACCGGGTCCCGGCCGCCGGTCGGGTTCGAGCCGGTGGAGGGCGGCGAGGAACGGTGCGTGCAGGTCGGGCGCGAGCGAGCCGAAGTAGGCGGCATCGGCGGCCTCGACGTCCCGGACGGCGCGATTCGCGAGCGCGATGCCCTCGCTCGTCGGATCGAGGGCGATGGCCCGCCCGTCCGTCGGGTGCGGTGCACGTCGGACGTACGCCTTGGCCTCGAGCGCGCGGAGCACCTGCGACGTCATCATGACGTCGAGGCCGGCATGCTCCGCGAGGTCGCGCTGGCTGACTGGTTCGGAGCGATCCATCCAGACCAGCGAGGCGAGGAGGACGAACTGGACGTGGGTCAGCCCGTGGGGCGCGAGGGCGGCGCGCATCTGTCGCTGCCACCCGTTGGTGACTCGCCAGAGCGCCAGCCCGGGGCTCGATTCGGCATCCGGGTGGCGCGTGTCGAGCCCGCCGGTCATCGTCGCCCGCTCACACCGGAAGCCGTTCGGCCGCGCCGACCAGTTCGGCCATGGCCGCGGGGAAGTCGTCGCTGATCTGCGGTCCGAGTTCGGGGCCGATCCGGTCGGCCTCGGGGCCGGCGATCGTCAGCGTGTGCGTGACGACGGTGCCGCCGTCGGGCGCGGGAGCCAGGTCGTGACGGAACGTGAGCACGAGATCGCCGAAGATCGTGCGGTCCGCGTACACGTGGCCGGGGTCGAGTTCGACGATCGTCGACTGCATCGGCTCCTGGCCCTGCGGCGTGACCGTCAGCGTGGTGCCGACCTCGAACGGACCGTGCAGTTCGAACGCGTCCGAGTTCGGGCCGAGCGGGGTTCCGGAGTGCAACGCCTCCAGCGCCGACCAGACCGCGGCGGGCGGTGCGGCGGTCCTTCCCTGATGACTCGTGGTCCACATGGCAACCTCCTAAGTAGTAAGTGCGCTTACTATACCTCGAATCGGGCCCGCCTGTCGAGCCGACTCCTCGGCGCTTACGCTCCCGCGGTCTGCCACACCCCGGGGAACCGCTGCTCGTCGAGGGCGCGGGAGGGGACATCCTCGGGCACGTCCGCGAGCGACGCGGGCAGCCAGCGCGGATTCCGGTCCTTGTCGATGACCTGCGCTCGGATGCCCTCGTGCAGGTCCGGGTGCTCGATGAACCACGTGACCGCGCGGAACTCCTGTTCGAGCGCGTCCTCGAGGCGCGGCAGCACGCGCGCACGTCGGACCGCCTCGAGCGTGACCGTGAGCGCGGTCGGCGACAGCGTCTCGAGTTCGTCGGCCGCGGCCGAGGCATCCGCCACGCCCCGCCGACCGGCCGCGCGGAGCCGCTCGATGATCTCGCCGACGGTGGGCGCCGAGTAGCACTCGTCGACCCAGTCGCGCGCGAGCGCGAGGGCGGACGGCCCCGGCGTCTCGTCGAACAGCATCACGATCTCGGCGGGCGTGCCGGGGTCGGCGCGCTCCGCGAGCGCCTGGATGAGGTGCGGGAGCCGATCGGACGGCACGTACGCGTCGGCGAAGCCGGCGTGGATCGCGTCGGCGGCATCCATCGTGCGGGCGTTCAGCGCCACGTGCACGCCGAGTTCGCCGGGCGCGCTCGCGAGCAGCCAGGTGCCGCCGACGTCCGGCGTGAAGCCGATCCGCGTCTCGGGCATCGCGAGCCGCGAGCGCTCGGTCACGACCCGGGTCGAGGCATGCCCGGCGAGCCCGATGCCGCCGCCCATCGTGATGCCGTCCATGAGCGAGACGACCGGCTTGGGGTACCGGGCGATCATCGCGTCGAGCCGGTACTCGGTGCGGAAGAAGCGGTGGGCTTCCTCGTGCCGGCCGTCGGAGGCGAACCGGTGGAGTTCGCGGATGTCCCCGCCGGCGCAGAACCCCCGGTCGCCGGCCCCGTCGAGCAGCACGAGCCCGACCTCGGTATCGTCGCGCCAGGCCTCGAGCACGACCGTCAGCGCCTGGACCATCTCCCAGTTGAGCGCGTTGATCGCCGCGGGTCGGTCGAGCGTGAGGTGGCCGAGGCCGTCGGCAACGGTCGCCTGGATGAGGTCGCTCATGTCGCCACGCTATCCGCATCGTGCCCCTGCGGCATCCGGCTGCGGGTGGGGTGGCCCGGCCCTCGGGCACCGCTCGCCGCGGCGCGGCGTAGGATCTCCGGATGGTCCCTGTCGAGAACCTGTGGGCGTTCGTCGTCGCATCGGCGATCCTCATCGCAATCCCCGGCCCGAGCGTGCTCTTCTCGGTCGGCCGCGCGCTCGTGCTCGGGCGAGTCGGCGGCCTGCTCAGCGTCCTCGGCAACGCGCTCGGCCTGCTGCCGCTGATCGCGGCGGTCGCCCTCGGGGTCGGGGCCCTCGTCGCCCAGTCCGTCGTGCTCTTCACCGTGCTGAAGATCGTCGGTGCGCTGTACCTCGCCTACCTCGGCATCCAGGCGATCCGGCACCGAGGCGATGCTGCGGCCGCGCTCTCGGCGCCGGTCGCACGGCGATCGCGGTGGCGCCAGCTCGGGCAGGGATTCATCGTCGGCGTCACGAACCCGAAGACGATCGCGTTCTTCGTGGCGGTGCTCCCGCAGTTCGTCTCGCTCGAGGCCGGCTCGGCGACGCTCCAACTCCTGGAACTCGGGTTCGTGTTCTTCGTGATGGCGCTGATCGGCGACAGCACGTGGGCGCTGGCGGCCGGGTCGGCACGCGACTGGTTCGTGAAGTCCCCCAAGCGGGCCGAGCGCCTCGCGGGCACCGGCGGCGCGATGATGATCGGCCTCGGCGGCGTGCTCGCGCTGTCCGGCGCCTCGCACTGAGCGTGGGCTGATCCGGGCCTGCCCGTCGTCGGTCGGCGTCCGGATCCGAGCGGAATCAGGTGTTTGTCCTTCGATCGCGGCCGTCGCTAGCGTGAGCGCGTGACCCGACCGCGTCCGCGACTGCTCGCGATCCTTCCGCTCGTCCTCCTCGTCGAACTCGCTTCGTCGGCTGTGCCAGGAGTGCGCCGGCCGCTGAACCGGCTCCCGAGCCCGCAAGCCAAGCGATCGTTCCGCAGCGCGCGCTCGATGACGCCTGCCCCGATGTCGCATCGGACGATGAGATCGCATCGGTGATCGGCGCCGCCTCGGCCTCACTCGATCCCGGTGGCACCTCGTCGGAGCTCCAGCCCGATTCCGCGCTGACGATCGAGACGATCGACGCGCGTTCGCTCGGCCGGATCACGTGTCGATGGAGCGGCGTGGACGGCGCGGGGAGCGTGATCGTCACGCTCATCCCCATCCCTGCGGACCTTCGCGACCTGATCGTCGGCGAGGGTTGCTCCGAGCCCGTCGTGGACGCGTCGGCGCCGCTCACCCGGCTGTTCGAGGCGCCCGGATCGGAAGCGTGCGCCTGGTGGGTGCCCTCCGGGACCTCGTCCGCGTTCGCCAACCTCTTCCCAGGGGCATCGTGGGCGGTCGACGAAGCAGCCGAGCTGCCCGGCGCCGAGCGGGTCGATGTGTCCGGCGCGGTCTCCGCCGTACGCCACGGCGATGCGGCGAACGGCGTGTGGTATGCCACCGACGGGGCGAACCTCGCCTACGTCCTGATCACGGACGGCGAGGCGTTCGACGTCGACGCCCTGCTGTCCGCGATGCTCGCCGCCCCGGAGTGAAGGGGTACTGCCCGCGTCCGCACTGAACCGCCCGGGGTCGGCGGCTAGGCGTCCGCCGGGTTCACCGCCGTGCCGACGAGGATGCCCCGCGCGAGCGTGTGGGCGAAGCTGCGGCCGCCGAGGACGGCGGGCGTGGCATCCGGATCCAGGTCCAGGCGCGGGACATCCAGTGCCGTGACCACGAAGAAGTACCGATGCACGCCCGAGCCGGGCGGCGGCGACGAGCCCGCGTAGCGGTGCTCGCCGGTCTCGTTACCGAGGACGAGCGCACCGCGCGGCAGCCTGAACCCTCCGGCCTCGCCCGCGCCGGGCGGCAGGCTCGTCACGTCGGCCGGGATGTTCGCCACGGCCCAGTGCCACCAGCCCGAGGCGGTCGGGGCATCCGGGTCGAAGCACGTGACCGCGAAGCTCGCCGTGCCCGCCGGGAACCCCGACCAGGACAGCTGCGGCGACCGATCGCCCGCGCCGGGGCCGGACGCCTGCAGCGGGAGCGGCAGGGGCTCGCCGTCCTCGAAGTCGGTGCTGGTCACCTCGAACCGGCCGACGGGGCGCAGCGCCTGCAGCGCCGCGTACGGATCCACCTCGAGCATCGTCGACTCCCTCCGCGCTGGACCCGGGTCGAACCTGGCGGCCGCGGGCACGACTTCAGGCTATGGGCATCCCCTCGGGTCGCGCACGTAGGATCGGCGCCGTGCCGCTCGCCAAGATCCTGCTCTACTACGTGTTCGCGCCGCTCGCCGACCCCGAGGCGATCCGGCTGTGGCAGCGCGACCTGGCCGACTCGCTCGGCCTGCGCGGGCGGATCCTCATCTCGAAGGACGGGCTGAACGGCACGCTCGGCGGCGAGATGCAGGCGCTGAAGCGCTACGTGCGCCGCACGCGCGACTACGCCCCCTTCAAATCGATCGACTTCAAGTGGAGCGAGGGCACGGGCCTCGACGCATCCGGTGCGAGCCTCGACTTCCCCAAGCTCAGCGTGAAGGTGCGCGACGAGATCGTCTCGTTCGGCGCACCCGGCGAACTCCGCGTCGACGCAGCGGGCGTGGTGGGCGGCGGCGCGAAGCTCACCCCCGACGCGCTGCACGAACTCGTCGCCGAGCGCGGCGAGGAGCTCGTCTTCTTCGACGGTCGCAACGCGCTCGAGGCGCAGATCGGGCGGTTCCGCGGCGCGGTCGTGCCCGACGTCGAGACCACGCGCGACTTCGTCGCCGAGCTCGACAGCGGCCGCTACGACGACCTCAAGGGCCGACCCGTGGTGACGTACTGCACGGGCGGGATCCGCTGCGAGGTGCTGTCGAGCCTGATGGTCGAGCGCGGCTTCGGCGAGGTGTACCAGCTCGACGGCGGCATCGTCCGCTACGGCGAACGCTTCGGCGACGACGGACTCTGGGAGGGCTCGCTCTACGTGTTCGACCGGCGCGGGTCGGTCGACTTCAGCGACCACGCCGCCGTGATCGGCACATGTGCGGGGTGCGGTGCGGCGACGAAGCGCACGGCCAACTGCCCGGATGCCTCGTGCCGGGAGCAGGCGGTCGTGTGCGAGTCGTGCGTCGCCGTCGCGTGCGCGACCCACGCCGCGGTGGCGTGAGGTCTCGGCGAGCGACCCCCGGTCAGGACGCGAAGCGCAGCAGGATCGACTCTCCGACGTCGTCGATCGAATCGCCGCGGTTCGACAGCACGATCACCGCAGTCCCCGCGGTGCGGTCGATCCGGAGCGTCGCCCCGAACCCCGCCGTCACGCCGCCGTGCTCGACGAGCTCGTGCCCGTCGTGGTCGGCCTCCGCGCCCCAGAAGTAGCCGATCTCGGTATCGAGCGCACCCTGGCGGCGGACGATCGCGGCACTGTCGGCGAACGGCCCGTCGAGCACGGCCCGCGCGTAGGCCACCATGTCGTCGAGGGTCGCCGTGATGCCGCCGGCGGGCGCGTACGCGCCGAGGGTCGACGGCTCGGCCGCGCCGCCGTCGGCGAGGAATCCGGGCGCGAGCCCGGCGGGCACCTCGTCGTCCTCGACGGTGAGCCATGCGGTCTCCATGCCCGCGGGCTCGAACACCCGCTCGACGAGGAGGCTGCGGAAGTCGGTGCCCGCGGCGGCCGCGAGCGCCTGCCCGGCGAGCGAGGCGCCGAGGTTCGAGTATTGGGGCGGGGCATCCGGCGCGAGCGGCTCGGCGGCGGCCTCGGCGACGAGTTCGTCGACGGTCTCGTCGAGCACGTCCTCGCCCGCGAGGAAGGCCGGCTCGATGCGCGCCCGCCAGGCCGGATCGCTGGGGAAGGTCGGCAGGCCCGAGCTGTGCTTCGACAACTCGTCGAAGGTGACGGATGCCGCGGGCGAGTCGCCGAGGTCGAGGTAGTCGCCGATCGGGTCGTCGAGCTCGACCTCGCCGCGCTCGATCGCCTCGGCGAGCAGCAACCCGACCGTCGTCTTCGAGATCGAGCCGACCTCGAAGACCGTTCCGGCGTCGGCGTTGAGGTAGGCGGTGCGCACCCCGTCTCCGTCGACGACGGCCACCGCGACGACCTGGTCGGCGTCGGGGAAGCTCGGGCGGATCGCTGCGATCAGGTCGACGTCGCCGCTCGCGCCGGAGGGCGCGGCGGTCTCCTCGGTCGGCGAGGGCCCGGACGGCGCGCACCCGGCGAGGAGCGCACCGCAGACGGCGGCGGAGGCGACGGCGAGGAGCAGGACGCGGGCACGCGGACGGGCAGGCGCGACGGGTTCGGCGACGGGCATGCCGACGACGCTATCCGCGCGCCGTCGCGCGAGGATCCGGGGTGCCCCTGACCCGCTCCTTCCGCCGGGCGTACCGTCGGGCGGGCTCGCTCGACAGCGCGAGCATGACGAGGATGTCGAGCGCGAGCGTCACGAGCGTGAAGTCGAGGTGGATCTCCTGGTCGCCGGCCCACCACGACGCGAACGTGCCGCTGATGCTGAGCGTGCCGAGCACGAGCAGGGTGATCCGCGCCCAGTTCACGCCGAAGTAGACGACCACCCCGAGCACGAGTTCGATGAGCAGCAGGATGCCGCCGCCGATGACGAGCACTCCGACGACGACCATGCCGACGGCCTGCGCATCGGCATCGGCGAGGTCGAGGCCGTCGTCTCCGAGTTCGGCGTCGACGTAGTCGCCGCTCACCGCGAGCAGGGCGGCGAGCCAGAGGACGCCGGCGAGGGTCCGGAGCCCCACGAGCACCGCCCCGACCGCGATCGCCGCCGGCCGGCGCATCCGCGGGTCCTCCCGCTCGGGCCGGGCGAGGTCGCCCGGCGACTCGTACGCGCGACGCTTCGAGGCATCCGTCATGCCGGCACCGCCCCCACGTCGATGACAGGCAGGTCGCCGTCGGTGTGGATGGTGTCGCCGCCGCCGTTGCGCGAGTGGTACCCGGTCGAGAAGTCGTGCAGCACGTCGACCCGGACGGCCGGGTCGGCCCCGGTCAGCGACCCGACGATGTGGTCGCGCTCGATGTCGGTGTTCGCGTCGATCTTGTGCGTGACCTGCAGCGTGAACAGCGACAGCCCGACGCGCCGGTCGAACGTGCCCGCCGCGAGCCAGTCGACGCGCGCCCCGCCGGGCAGGAGCCAGCCGGAGGGCGTCCGCCAGAAGCGCACGTGGTGCCGCTTCGCGGGATTCCCCTCGACCTCCTGCTGGTAGGCGAAGTCCTGCTTCCGCCCGAACAGGAACAGCGGGCTCACGGGCGCCTCGTCGTAGCTGCGGCGCGTGAGCGTCGAGGCGATGATCTTCCAGCTCGTGCCGAGCGTGACGTCATCGGCCCGGGTCCACCCGGCCTCCTCGAGCGCGCGGTGGATCTGCGCCTCCTCGCCGCGGACGGCGAGGTTCACCGGGTCGCCGAGCAGGCCGTCGCTCGTGCGCGTGCGGCCCATGAAGTAGTCGGGCACGTAGATGGTCGTGAGGATGCGGTGGAGCCGGGGCAGCACGAGGTACGCGAGCAGGACCCAGAACACGACGAAGACGAGGATGCCCCACCAGCCGAACGAGAACGACTCGGTGAACAGCAGGATCGCGAGCCAGATCGCCGCGAGGCCCGCGAAGACGAAGAAGAAGCCGTCGAGCAGGACGTTGAGCGAGAAGCGTCGCTGCCGCCCGCCCCCACGGCCACCCTCCGTCTGCACGGCCATGCGGACACCCTAGCCCGCGGTGGCCCCCGGGCCTCCGGAGCCCGCGATCGCCGCGACGGCGACGGCGAGCTCGTCCCCGGTGGGCACGCCGCGGTCGGGGCTCAGCAACCACAGGATGCCGAGGCTCTGCACGAGCGCGAAGTACAGCTTGGCGACCGCGTCGACCTGCTCGTCGTCGAGATCGGGGTAGGCGACTCGGAGGTTGTCGGCCATCCCGCGGTAGCCCTCGGCGGAGGCCTCGCTCAGGTGGCGGCCGGCCTCGGGGTCGCGGAGCACGCGCACGCTGTTCTCGAGGCCCGCGAGGAGCGCCTCGCGGTTGGCGGCGAACACCGCGGGCATCGCGTTCCAGGTCGCGGCGAAGCCGTCGAGCAGCGTGCCGCCGCGTCCCTCGAGCATGAGGGCCTCGATGTCCTCCCCGATCCCGGTGCCGAGCGCCTCGACGAGCGCCTCGGTGATGAGGCGGTCCTTCGACCCGAAGTGGTAGCCGATCGCGGCGAGGCTGACGCCCGCCTCGTTCGCGATGTCGCGTGCGGTCGCCTTCGCGACCCCCCGATCGGCGATCACCCGGCGGGCGCCGGCCAGCAGGTCTTCGCGGTTGCCCATGTCCCGCATGGTACCCGAACGTCTGAGACATCCGTGCTAGACAAACGTCTGAATAACGAGTAGAACGGATGTCTCAGACATATGTGCCACCCTGATCCGCGGCATCCGACGAAGGGATCCACCATGACCACCACCCCGCACGTGCTCATCTCGGGCGGCGGCATCGCCGGCCTCGCGCTCGCGCTCGGACTCGTGCGCGACGGCGTCCGCACGACCGTCGTGGAGCGCGCACCCGCCCCTCGCCCGGGCGGCCAGGCCGTCGACCTCCGCGGCGCGAGCCGGGAGGTCGCCGAGCGACTCGGGCTCCTCCCCGAGATCCTCCGGCACCGGATCGACGAGCGCGGGCTCGCCTACGTCGACGGCCGCGGCCGCGTGTACGGGCGCATGTCGATGGAGGACTTCGACGGCGAGGGGGCCGTCGCCGAGATCGAGATCGCGCGCGGCGACCTGAACCGGGTGCTGCTCGACGCCCTCGCGGCCGCCGACGCCGCCGCGCCCGGCCTCCTCGACCTCCGCTACGGCGAGCACCTCACCGCCCTGGTGCAGGACGCCGACGGGGTCGATGCGACCTTCGCCTCCGGGGCCGCGGAACGGTTCGACCTCGTGGTCGGCGCCGACGGCGTCCACTCGGCGACGCGCCGACTCGCGTTCGGCCCCGAGGACCGGTTCGCCACCCGCCTCGGCGGCTGCACCGCGTTCTTCACGCTGCCGCGCCCCGCCGACCTCGAACCCGGCTGGTTCGCGATGCGGTCGGTGCCCGGCGCGACGTTCGGCCTGCGCCCGGGCGCCGACCCGGCGACCGCGATGGCGCTCATCACGCTCCGGATCGACCACGACGCGTCGCTGCGCGGCGACCGCGACGCGCAGGAGGCCCGCATCCGCAGCGCGCTCGCCGGCGCCGGATGGCACGCCCCGACCGCGCTCGCGGCGATGTCCACGGCGACCGACTTCTACTTCGACGAGCTCGTCCGCATCGACGTGCCCGTGCCGGCGGTCGGGCGGGTCGCCCTCGTGGGCGACGCGGCGGCGAGCGGGTCCCCGCTGACCGGCATGGGCACCGCGACGGCCCTCGTCAGCGCCCACCTGCTGGCGCGGCGGATCGCGTCGGCACCCGAGGACCTCCCGGGCGCGCTGGCCCGGTACGCCGTCGACCTCGCGCCATTCGCCGCCGCGGGCAAGGCGATCCCCGGCGGGAGCATCCGGTTCTTCGTCGTCGGCTCGCGTCTCGGGCAGGCGATGTCGCGCCTCACGACCGGCCTCATGCTGTCGCGCGCCCTCCGCCCGCTCGTGCAGCGCCTGTTCCGCGCCGGGCGCGGCGCCGAACCGACCCTGCCCGATCCCGCGCCGCCCACCTCCGCCCGCCCCGCCGCCCGCGCCGCCTAGGCTCGACCCCATGGCCTACGACGTCGCCCGGATCCGCTCGCAGTTCCCCTCGCTCGAGTCGGGATGGGCCCAGTTCGACGGGCCGGGCGGCACGCAGACGCCGCTCGCCGTCGGCCAGGCGATCGCCGCGACCCTCGTCGGGCCGCTGTCGAACCGCGGCACCTCGAGCGTGAGCGAACAGCGGGCGGATGACTCGGTCCGCGAGTTCCGCGTGGCCGTCGCCGACCTCACGGGCGCCGACCCGCGCGGCGTCGTGCACGGGCGGAGCGCGACGCAGCTCGCCTACGACTTCTCGCGCCACCTGTCGCGCGACTGGGGCCCCGGCGACGAGGTCGTCGTGACCCGACTCGACCACGACTCGAACGTGCGGCCGTGGGTGCAGGCCGCCGAGCGCGCGGGTGCGACCGTGCGCTGGGCCGACTTCGACCCGGAGACCGGCGAACTCCCCGTCGCGGCCGTCGAGGCGGTGCTCTCCGACCGCACCCGGCTCGTCGCGGTGACGGCCGCGTCGAACCTCATCGGCACGATGCCCGCCGTCGCGGCGATCGCGGACTCCGCGCACGCGGTCGGCGCGCTCGCGTACGTCGACGGCGTGCACTTCACCGCGCACGAACTGCCCGACCTCGCGGCGCTCGGCGCCGACCTGTTCACCTGCTCGCCGTACAAGTTCCTCGGCCCGCACTGCGGCGTGCTCGTCGCCGAACCGGAGCTCCTCGACGAGATCCGGCCCGACAAGCTCCTCCCCTCGACCGACGACGTGCCCGAGCGCTTCGAGTTCGGGACGCTGCCGTACGAGCAGCTCGCGGGCGTCACGGCCGCCGTCGACGTGCTCGCGGGCCTCGACGACTCCGCGACCGGCGGCCGCCGCGACCGGCTCGTCGCGTCGTACGCCGCACTGCACGCGCACGAGGAGACCCTGCGCCGCCGTCTCGAGGACGGGCTGGCGCAGCTGCCCGGCGTGACCGTCCGGTCGCGCGCCGCCCGCCGCACGCCCACCATCCTGATGACCTTCGACGGGCGGGCCGCCGCCGACGTGTCGGCCGCGCTCGCGGAGCGGCGCGTGCTCGCGCCGAGCCACAACTTCTACGCGCTCGAGGCATCCCGTCGCCTCGGGCTCGGCGACGCCGGCGGCCTGCGCGTCGGCCTCGCGCCCTACACCGACGACACCGACGTCGAGCGACTGCTCGACGGCCTGAAGGGAGCCCTCGCATGACCACGACCGACCCGACCACCGCGCGCACCGACCCGGCCGACCCGGCCGCGACCGCCGAGCGCGGCGCGCTCCTGCGGCGGCTGCACGAGGCATCCGAGCTGCTCCAGGTCGTGAACGTGTGGGACGTCGTGAGCGCGCGCGCCGTCGCCGGCCTGCCCGGCACGCGGGCCCTCGCGACTGCGAGCCACTCGATCGCGGCGACGTTCGGCTACCCCGACGGCGAGCGGATCCCGCGGGCGCTCATGCTCGACATGGCGGGCCGCATCGCCCGCGCCGTCGACGTGCCCGTGTCGGCCGACCTCGAGGCCGGGTACGGCGACGCCGGCGAGACCATCCGGCTCGCGATCGCCGAGGGCATCGTCGGCGCCAACCTCGAGGACGAGCTGAAGCCGCTGCCCGACGCGGTCGCCGCGGTCCGCGCCGCCGTCGCGGCGGCCGACGCCGAGGGCGTGCCGTTCGCGCTCAACGCCCGCACCGACGCGTTCCTGCGTGGAGGCGGCCGGCCCGTCGCCGAGTCGGTCGCCGACGCCATCGAGCGCGGCCGCGCGTTCCTCGACGAGGGCGCGACCTGCGTGTTCGTGCCCGGCAACCTCGGCGAGTCGGTGGTCGCCGACCTCGTCGCGGGCATCGGCGAGCGCCGGGTGAGCCTGATCGGCCTGCCGGATGTCCCGCCGCCGGCCCGGCTCGCCGAACTCGGCGTCGCCCGCCTCTCGTACGGCCCGTACACGCAGCGCGTCGTGCTCGGCACGCTCCAGGACCTCGCGACCTCGCTGTACGACGGCGGCGTCCTGCCGAGTGGCATCCGCCCGCTCAACTGACCGCCGCGCTAGGGTGGCTCGTGGCGGCTCCGGCCGCCTGAGGCTGCGGGGGCGCGGCCCGAAGCGGCGCTCATGCTCCCGACGAAGGAGGCGCAGTGGCACGCGGCATCCCCATCGAGATCCAGGGGCTCACGAAGCGGTTCGGGCACGTGACCGCGGTCGAGGACCTGTCGTTCACGGTCGAACCGGGTCGGGTCACGGGGTTCCTCGGTCCGAACGGCGCCGGGAAGACCACGACCCTCCGGTCGCTCCTCGGCCTCGTGAAGCCGACCGCGGGGACCGCGACCTTCGCCGGCACGCCCTACGCGAAGCTCGATCGGCCCCTCGAGACCGTCGGCGCCGCGCTCGACGCCGCATTCCACCCGGGCCGGACCGCGCGCGACCACCTGCGCGTGTACGCGACCGCCGCGGGCATCCCGAAGGCGCGCGTCGGCGAGGTCCTCGAGCTCGTCGGCATCGCCGAGTACGCGAACCGTCGGGTCGGCGGCTACTCGCTGGGCATGCGGCAGCGCCTCTCGCTGGCGTACACGCTGCTGGGCGACCCGGGCGTGCTCGTGCTCGACGAGCCGATCAACGGACTCGACCCCGAGGGCATCCGCTGGATCCGCGTGTTCCTCCAGGGTCTCGCGCGCGAGGGCCGGACGGTGCTCGTGAGCTCGCACCTGCTGAGCGAGGTGCAGCAGACCGTCGACGAGGTCGTCATCATCTCCCGCGGCCGGCTCGTGAAGAGCGGCACGATCGTGAGCCTCGAACTCGACGCCGCACCGCGCACGATCGTCGACGCCCCGGACCGCGCCGCGCTCGGCGCCGCGCTCACCGCGGCGGGACTCGACGCGACGCCGGGTCGCAGCGGCTTCATCGTGGACGAACCGGACCCGGGCCGCGTCGGCGCGGTCGCATTCGCGGCCGGCGTGCAGCTGAGCGCGCTGCACCGCCTGAAGTCGGGCCTCGAGGAGTCGTTCCTCGCGCTCACCGGCCAGACGCACGAGGATGCCCCGCCGGACGCGCCGCCGGACGGCCCGCCTCCCGCGAGCCCACCGAATCCGGCACCAGCACCCGCACCCGCACCCGCACCCGCACCCGACGCTTCCGACGCCTCGGCCGACGATCGGGAGGCGTGACCGTGCGCGCACTCGCGGCCGAGTTCCAGAAGACCCTCACCACCCGCATGTGGTGGCTCCTCGCGATCCTCCTCGTCGTCTACGTGGGGCTGCTCGCCGGCGGCCTCGGCGCGTTCCTCGCGTGGGCGATCGCGAACCCCGAGCAGGCCGCGCGGGCGGGTGGCGGCCAGCCGCCGATCACGCCCGGGATCGACCTCCCGCCGCTCATCTACAGCTTCGCGACCTCCATCGGATACGTCTTCCCCGTGCTGCTCGGCGCGCTCGCGGTCACGGGCGAGTTCCGGCACCGCACCCTCACGCCGACCTTCCTCGCGACCCCGAAGCGCGGGGTCGTGCTCACCGGCAAGCTGGCCAGCCAACTCGTCGTGGGCGCCGTCTTCGGCGTGCTCGGCTTCGCGGCGTCCGTCGGCGCGGGGGCCGCCGCGCTCTCCGCGTTCGGCGTCGACCCGACGCTCGACGCGACCGACACGTGGGCGATGGTCGGCCGGGGCATCCTCGCGATGGCGCTGTGGGGCGCGATCGGCGTCGGACTCGGCGCGGTCGTGCCGAACCAGGTCGCCGCGATCGTCATCGTGATCGCCTTCACCCAGTTCGTCGAACCCATGCTCCGGCTCGTGTCGTCGCTGTCGGACGTCACGGCCGAGATCGGCAAGTACCTCCCTGGGGCCGCGAGCGATGCCCTCGTCGGGGCATCCATCTACTCGATGGCCGCGATCGGGCAGAGCGCGAGCCTCGAGTGGTGGCAGGGCGGGCTCGTGCTCGCCGGCTACGCCGCGCTGCTCACGGTCATCGGCGGCGCGACCACCTGGCGGCGCGACGTCACGTGACCGACCTCGCCGAGCTGCGCTCGCGGCGGCTCTTCGCGCAGGGCCTGCGGCCGTCGGTGGTCGAGGAGCGCCCGGCCGCCCCCGTGGACCTCGTGCGCCGGGCCGTCGCCGTGCAGTCGCAGGAGTACCTGCCCGCGCAATGGGGGCTCGCCCAGCGGATCCCCGCCGGGGTCCGGCCGACGGCGGCCGACACCGCGGCGATGCTCGACCGCGGCGAGATCCTCCGCACGCACGTGCTGCGCCCGACCTGGCACTTCGCGGTCCCGGAGGACATCCGGTGGCTGCTCGAGCTCTCAGCCGAGCGGGTCCGCCGGATCCAGGCGACCTACGACCGCCGGCTCGGGATCGAGGGCGAGGCCGCGACCCGCGCGCTCGACGCCCTCGCGGCCGCCGTGGCCGACGGCCGGCACCGCACGCGCGAGGAGCTCGCCGATGCGCTCGGCGCGGTCGGCTGGGAGACGAAGGGCGGGACGCTGCTCTTCCTCCTGATCCGCGCCGAGCTCGAGCGCGTGCTCATCTCCGGCGCGAGCGTCGGCAAGCAGCGCACCTACGCCGCGTTCGACGAGCGCGTCCCGGCCTCCCCGCCGCGCGACCGGGAGGACGCGCTCGCCGAACTCGCCGAGCGCTTCCTGCTCACCCGATCGCCCGCGAGCGCGCGCGACTTCTCGGCCTGGAGCGGGTTCGGGCTCCGGGACGCGCGGCGCGCGCTGGCCGAGGCATCCGCTCGCACCGGCGGTCGCATCGCGCGATTCGGGTCGGATGCCTCGGCCGAGCTCTGGCACGACGAGGGCGTCTCCGCCGCGTGGTCGGCGCGCGATCCCGGCCGGGCCGCGGCCGACGACGACGTGCAGCGCATCGACCTGCTCCAGGCGTACGACGAGTACGTGATGGGCTACGCCGTGCCGCGCGCGTACCTGCTGCCGCCGGACCGCACCGACTCCGTCGCGCCCGAGTTCCCGCTGCACGCGGTCGCGACCGGCGGCGTGCTCGTGGGGCGGTGGGCACCCGTCGTCGAGGCGAAGCGGGCCCGGTTGCGGTTCGTGCCCTGGCGGCGGATGTCCCGTGCCGAGCAGAACTCGCTGGACACGGCCGTCGTCGACGTCGAACGGTTCCTCGGGCTGCCGGTGACCGTGGACGCCGCGCCGCTCGACGCGGCGGCCGCCGGCGCCCCGCCCCGCGATATCCTGCCTCCCGCCCCCGGAACGAAGGAGTGACCATGGCCGTCTTCGCGAGCATCGTCGTCGCCCTCGCCGCGCTGCTGCACGGCGTCATCTTCCTCATGGAGAGCGCGTGGTGGACGCGCCCAGCGATCTGGCGGCGATTCGGCGTCCGCGACCAGGCGCAGGCCGACGTGGTCCGGCCGATGGCGTACAACCAGGGCTTCTACAACCTGTTCCTCGGCCTCGGCGCGGCGCTCGGCCTCGCGCTGTACTGGTCCGGGGCGACCTCGGCGGGGCTCGCGCTCGTGCTCTTCACCACGGCGTGCATGACGCTCGCCGCCGTCGTGCTCACGACGACGGGGCGCGGCTACCTGCGACCCGCGGTGATCCAGGGCACGCTCCCGCTCATCGGGTTCGTGCTGTTCCTGTTCGCGTAGCCGTCGTCGGTCGTCGAACCGTCGGCCGCCGGGCGGACTGACGGCCGTCAGTCGTTCGACAGCGACTCGTCGAGGTCGGCGGACTCGTCGTCGTCGGCATCGGGATCCGCGTCGCCCGGCTCGGGGAGGGCCTCCTCGGCCGACACCTTCAGCCGGTCGATGAGCTCGGCCGCGTGGCTCGTGCTGAGGATGAGGCGCGAGAACTCCCCCGCGCTGAGCTCGAGCACGACGGCCTGGCGCTTGCCCTTCACGACGACGAAGTCGAGACCGCCGTGGTACTTCCACGTGCCGACCGCGACGACGAGCGGCACCTCGGTGCCGCGTCGGCGGATGCCCCGGATCCAGATCCACGGGTCGTCCGTGATGGTGGCCGACCGGATGTCCTCGCGCTGGATGACGACGTCGGCGCCGCGCAGCGCGAGCGACTTCTCGGTCGCGCCGAGGTGCACCTCGAGGCGATCTGCGTGGACCCGGATGTTGGCCATTCCCCCATCCTGCCCGAGAACGCATGCCGATTCCGGCACTCGGTCGGGACGTTCCCGATTCGCCCCGCGCGCCGGCCGACCGGACTCGCCCTGCGCGCCGGAAGCCGTTTCCGGCGTTCGAAGCACCTCCCGACGTGCTTCGAACGCCGACAGTTGCTTCCGGCCGCGGCGGCGGGATCGGGAGCGGGGCGGCGGGAGCGGGACGCCGGGCGCCGAGCGTCAGCCGGCCGGGCGGGTCGCGGCAGCGGCCGCGCGGGCGGCCGCGGGCAGCGCGTCGACGATGCGCGCGAGCGCGGCGTCGTCGTGCGCGGCCGTCACGAACCACGCCTCGAACACGCTCGGGGGGAGCGAGACGCCCGCGTCGAGCATGGCGTGGAAGAACGGGGCGTACCGCCACGACTCCTGGCGCTGCACGGCGGCGTAGTCGAACACCGGCACCTCCTCGCCGAAGACGAAGCTGAAGAGGTTGCCCGCGCGCTGCACGCCGTGCGGAACCCCCTCGGCCGTGAGCGCGGCCGAGACGGCGTCGCCCACGATCGCCGCGTTCCGGTCGAGCGCGGCGTACACCGAGGCATCCGCCGCACGCAGCGTCGCGATGCCGGCGGCGACCGCGACCGGGTTCCCGCTCAGCGTGCCGGCCTGGTAGACGGGGCCGAGCGGGGCGAGCGTGTCGAGGATCTCGGCGCGGCCGCCGAGCGCGGCGACGGGCATGCCGCCGCCGATGACCTTGCCGAAGGTCATCAGGTCGGGCGTGTACTCGGATGCCTCGCCCCCGGCCTCGAGCCCCCACCATCCGGCGGTCGACACCCGGAACCCGGTGAGCACCTCGTCGCTGATGACGAGCGCGCCGTGCGCGTGCGCGATCTCGACGAGCGCGCGGTTGAAGCCGGGCAGCGGCGGGACGACGCCCATGTTCGCCGCGGCGGCCTCGACGATGACGGCGGCGATCCGGTCCCCGTGCTCGGCGAACGCGGCGCGCACGGCATCGAGGTCGTTGTACGGCAGCACCAGCGTGAGCGCGGCGATGTCGGCCGGCACGCCCGCCGAACCCGGCAGCGCGAACGTCGCGAGGCCCGAGCCCGCCTCGGCGAGCAGGCCGTCGGAGTGCCCGTGGTAGTGCCCGGCGAACTTCACGAGCAGGTCGCGACCGGTGAATCCGCGCGCGAGGCGGATGGCGCTCATGGTCGCCTCGGTGCCCGTGGAGACCAGGCGGAGCTTCTCGACCGGGCCGACGCGCTCCTCGACGAGCTCGGCGAGCTCGGTCTCGGCCGGGGTGGATGCCCCGAACGAGAGGCCGCGGGCCGCGGCATCCTGCACCGCCTCGACGACGCGCGGGTCGGCGTGCCCCAGGATCGCGGGGCCCCAGCCGGCGACCAGGTCGACGTACTCGCGCCCCTCGGCGTCGGTGACGTACGGGCCGCGCGCGGACACCAGGAACCGCGGCGTCCCGCCGACGGACCGGAACGCGCGGACGGGCGAGTTCACGCCGCCGGAGATCGCGGCGCGCGCCCGGTCGAAGAGCTCGTCGTTGGTGGTCATGCGTCGTCCCCGTTCCGGATCCAGCCGGCGAGCTCGGTCGCCCAGTAGGTGAGCACGGCGTCGGCGCCGGCGCGGCGGATGCCCCGCACGGACTCCGCCACCGCACGCCTGCGGTCGATCCAGCCGTGCATCGCGGCGGCCTCGACCATCGCGTACTCGCCCGAGACCTGGTACGCCCAGACCGGCACGTCGCTCGCGGCGCTCACATCGGCGAGCACGTCGAGGTACGAGCCGGCGGGCTTCACCATGACGACGTCCGCACCCTCCTCGATGTCGAGGAGGGCTTCGCGCAGCCCCTCGCGGCGGTTGCCGGGGTCGAGCTGGTAGGTGCGCCGGTCGCCCTGCAACTGCGAGTCGACGGCATCGCGGAACGGCCCGTAGAAGGCGCTCGCGTACTTCGCCGAGTAGGCGAGGAGGGCCGTGTCGAGGAATCCGGCGTCGTCGAGGGCCGCGCGGACCGCCGCGGTCTGGCCGTCCATCATGCCGCTGAGCCCGAGCACCTGCGATCCGCTCGCGGCCTGGACGAGCGCCATCTCGGCGTAGCGCTCGAGCGTGGCGTCGTTGTCGACCCGGCCCAGCGCGTCGAGCACGCCGCAGTGCCCGTGGTCGGTGAACTCGTCGAGGCAGAGGTCGGTCTGGACGACGACCGCGTCGCCGACCTCATCGCGCACGACGCGCGTCGCGACGTTCAGGATGCCGTCGGGGTCGGTCGCGCCAGTACCGGTCGCGTCGCGCACCTCGGGCACGCCGAACAGCATGATGCCGCCGACGCCCGCCTCGGCCGCCTCGACGACGGCCGCGCGGACGGAGTCGAGCGAGTGCTGCACGACGCCCGGCATCGAGGCGATCGGGATCGGCCCCCCGATGCCCTCGCGGACGAACACCGGCAGCACGAGGTCGGCGGGGTGCAGCCGGGTCTCCGAGACCAGACGGCGCAGGGCCGGGGTCGAGCGGAGGCGGCGCGGACGGATGACGGGGTGGGGCGTCGAGGTCACCGAACCAGCCTACGTCGCGGCGGCTGGGCGGATGCCCGGTCGCCGGCGCCCGAGGTCAGCGGCAGCGGAACCGGACGGGCGAGCGGATGTCCCGCTCCGGCGAAGCGCCGCGCGCCTCCGTCATCGTTCGAGTCCGGCGTCCGCGAGCGCCCCCGTGATCGCCGAGCCGAGCCGTTCCACCGCCTCGTCGCTCCACGCCTCGGCGTGGACGCCCCACTCGGGCGCACCGACGTAGCGAGGCCAGGCGGACGGATCCTTCGCCCAGGTGCCGACCTCGATGCCGGCCGCGAGCGGATCGCTCGGCTGCGGTGCCGCGGCGAGACCGCGGAGGACGCGCGCGAAGACGGCTGAGCTGTCCGTCACCAGCACGGCGACGCCGTCGGCGCTCAGCCCGTAGTCGCCGGTGAACACCGCCGATTCGTACTCCGCGAGCCCTCCCGTGTGGGTCGAGATGCGGTAGTCGCGACCCCGGGCGGTCAGCCTGATCGATCCCTCGTCATCGATCGCGGCGTCCGCCGACTCGAGCGATGCCGCAACGATCTCGAGTGGATCGACCCCCGAGCCCCGGGTGGGTTCGACGCTGCCCCGTGCGCGGACGCCTCCCTCGCCGAAGAGCCGGCGATACGGACGCGTGATCGAGATGGCGGCGGCGTCACGGCGCAGGGCCCAGAGCCGTTCGCGGAGTTCCGCCGCGTTCGCGGTCACCGTGTCCCACCCTGCTCGCGGAGGAGCCCGACATCGACGCCGGTTCGGCCCTCGATCGTGCGGGCATGCGAACGGAGCACATCGAAGTCGACCGCTGTCTGCTCGGGCATTCCGGCAGGATACCCGAGCCCGGCCGACGGCTTCGGACGGTTACGCGCTCGCGAGCGCGGCGTTGACGACCGCGTCGATGAGGGACTCGGCCGTCCGCTCCTCCGCGACGACGTCGACCCGGAGGCCGACCTGCGCGGCATCCTTGCGCGTCTGCGGACCGATCGCCGCGACGAGCGTCGTCTCCGGGATCGGGCCGAGCTGCGACTGCACCTGCTCCGCCACGCTGCCCGAGGTCACGAGCACGGCGTTCACGCGACCCGCCCGGACGTCCTCGATCACCTTCGGCGAGGCCGGCACGCCCACCGTGCGGTACGCGATGACCGCCTCGACATGATGGCCGATGCGCGCCAGGCCGACCGAGAGCACTGGCTTCGCGATCGCCGAGCGGAGCGCGAGCACGCGCAGCCCCAGCTGCCCCTCGGTCGCGGCCTCCCACTCCTCGAGCAGGCCCTTCGCCGAGTTGTCCTCGCTCGGCACGATGTCCGCGCGGTAGCCGGCCGCGACGAGCGCCGCCGCGGTGGTCTCGCCGACCGCGGCAACCTTCGTCGAGGCCGGAATGACCGCGGCGTACGACGCGAGCACGTCGACCGTCGTCGCGCTCGTGACGGTCAGCCAGTCGAACCCGCCCGCGGCGAGCTTCCGCAGCGCCTCCTCGAGGGCCGGGAGGTCGTCGGCCGGGCCGAAGTTGATGAGCGGGGCGACCACGGGCGTCGCGCCGCGGGAACGCAGCGACGCGGCCACGCTGTCACCCCACGGACCGCCGCGCGGGACCAGGACGCGCCACCCGGACAGCGGCTTCCCCAGCCCGGACGCGGGCAGGTTGATGGCGCCCGTCATGGGTTCGAATTCGCTCACCGGCTCTCCTCGGGACGTGAAAGGGCGGCGGCGCCGTTGCCGAGGAGTTCCGCGACGACGCGATCTGCGATGTCGCGGGCCGCTTCCGCAAGATGATCGGCGGAGCGGCTCTCTGGGACCGCAGCATGAGAACTTGTCAGCTGCTGGGTTCCGTCGCCACTGTACACGCTCGCCGAGAGGAACAGGAGTTCGTCCTCGAGGAACGCGGTCGCCGCGACGGGCGCGGAGCATCCCGCCTCGAGTCCGGCGAGCACGAGCCGTTCGGCGAGCACGGCGGCCCGGGTCGAGCGATGGTCGATCGACTCGAGCGCCTGCTCGAGCGTCCGCTCGCCGCGTTCGCGGCGCACCTCGATCGCGAGCGCGCCCTGGCCCGGCGCTGTCGGCCAGTCCGAGAGCGAGAGCAGGTCGGTGGCCTCGTCGGACCGGCCGAGCCGGCCGAGGCCGGCGGCGGCGAGGAGCACCGCGTCGAGCTCGCCGGCGGCGACCTTCCCGAGCCGGGTGTCGACGTTGCCCCGGAGGTCGACCGCGACGACGTCGGGCCTGGCCGCGCCCAACTGGGCGATGCGCCGCGGCGAACCCGTGCCCACGCGCGCGCCCTCGGGCAGCGTCGCGAGCGTGAGCCCGTCGCGTGCGCAGAGCGCGTCCCGCTGGTCGGCGCGCTTGGGCACCGCGCCGAGGCGCAGTCCCTCGTGCTCGGCGGTCGGCAGGTCCTTCAGTGAATGCACCACCACGTCGCACTCGCCCGCGAGCAGCGCTTCGCGCAGGGCCGCGACGAACACGCCCTCCCCGCCGATCGTCGCGAGCGACGCGCGCGAGGTATCGCCCTGCGTGGTCACCTGGACCAGCTCGATCTCGGCGTCGGCGGCCTTCCCGATCCGGGCCGCGATCTGCTGCGTCTGGGCGAGCGCGAGCGCGCTGCCGCGCGTTCCGACGCGGATGACCCGCCCGGCGCTCACGGCGCGATCCCTGCGAGTGCGGGCCGGAACCCGAGGCGGACGTTCTCGCAGCAGCCGGGCCGGCACACGTCGTACCAGGGGCCGAGCTCGGTCATCGCCGGCCGATCGGCGACCGGCGTGCCCGCGACGCGCTCGAGGACGAGGTCGACGAGGCCCGCGACGTAGGCGGGGTGGTGGCCCGGGGTGGGCACGCGCACCGCGGTGAGTCCGTGCTCGCCGGCGGTCTCGAGCGCCTCGTTGTCGAGGTCCCAGAGGACCTCCATGTGGTCGCTCACGAACCCGAGGGGCACGATCACGATCGCCTTGCGACCGGCGGCCGGCAGCTCCGCGATGGCGTCGTTGATGTCGGGCTCGAGCCACGGCATCGACGGAGGGCCCGAGCGCGACTGGTAGACGAGCTGCCACGGGACATCCGTCGCCCCCGCCTCGCGCATGACGACCTCGGCGACGGCCCGGTGCTGGGCGGCGTACGCGCCGCCCTCGCCGAATCCGCGCTCGGCGGGGCCGGACTTCGCGGCATCCGTCGAGGGGATGGAGTGGGTCGCGAACAGCACCTCGACCTCGGCGGCGCGATCGAGCCCGGGCACGGATGCCTCGAGCTGCGCGATCCCGTCGCGCACGCCCTCGATGAAGGGCCGCACGAAGCCGGGGTGGTCGAAGAACTGGCGGACCTTGTCGATCCGGATCGACTCGGCCGTGCCGCTGTCGGCGAGCGCGTCGGCGAAGTCCTCCCGGTACTGGCGGCAGCTCGAGTACGACGAGTACGCGCTCGTGGCGATCGCGATGAGCTTCGTGAAGCCGCGCTCCTTCGCCTCGGCGAGCGCGTCGTTGAGGTACGGGTCCCAGTTGCGGTTGCCCCAGAGCACCGGCAGGTCGATGCCGCGGCTCGCGAGCTCCGCCTCGAGCGCGGCCTTGAGCTCGCGGTTCTGCTGGTTGATCGGGCTCACGCCGCCGAAGTGGCGGTAGTGGTGCGCGACCTCTTCGAGCCGTTCGTCGGGGATGCCGCGGCCGCCCGTGACGTTGCGCAGGAACGGGATGACGTCGTCCTGGCCCTCCGGGCCGCCGAAGCCGGCGAGCAGGATCGCGTCGTAGGCGACGGGTTCGGTGACGTGCTCGGGGCCCCCGGCTGCGGCCGCGGTCGCGCCGGGCACGATCGCGCCGGGCTCGCACCAGGCGGTTGCCGCGGGCGCGGGCTTGCGGCCGCGGTTCGGGGCGCCGGCATCGGCCGACGTGCGCTCCGGGGCATCCGCTCCCGTCGATCCGAGGTTCGCGGCGGCCATTACTGGAGCACCTCCACGAGCTCGGCGGTCGAGACCCGCCGGCCGGTGTAGAACGGGACCTCCTCGCGGACGTGGCGTCGCGCGTCGGTGGCGCGCAGGTCGCGCATGAGGTCGACGAGGTCGGTGAGCTCGTCCGCCTCGAGCGGCAGGAGCCACTCGTAGTCGCCGAGCGCGAACGCGGACACGGTGTTCGCGATGACGTTCGTGAACGCGGCGCCCTTGCGGCCGTGCTCGGCGAGCATGCGGCCGCGCTCGGCCGGGTCGAGCAGGTACCAGTCGTAGCTTCGGACGAACGGGTAGACCGTGAGCCACTGCTTCGGTTCGATGCCGCGGAGGAATCCGGGCACGTGGGCCTTGTTGAACTCCGCGTCGCGGTGCACGCCCATGGCGTACCAGGTCGGCAGGAGCGCGCGGAACAGGCGGGCGCGGCGGAACTCGCGCAGCGCCCACTGCAGGCCCTCGGCGGTCGGGCCGTGGAGCCAGACCATCACGTCGGCGTCGGCACGCAGGCCGGACACGTCGTAGAGGCCGCGCACGGTGACGCCCTCGTCCTCGACGAGCGAGATGACGCCGTCGAGTTCTCGGACGAATCGCGGGACGTCATGCCCGTCGAGGTCGTCCGGCCTCACCGGGTCCCGCCGGAACACGGCGAACACCGTGTAGCCCGCGGGAGACCGCTCGGCCTCGGAATCGTTTCGGAGCGCGTCGGCTGCCGCCTCGGCAGCGGGGGAAGACATGCCTCAAGTCTCCCCCTTTCCCCGGCAGGGGCAAAAGCGCCCGGTCGGACCCGCGACCGCGGGGCCGTTTCCCAGCGGACCCGCAGGATTCCGGGCCCGTCGTCAGCCCGCGCCGAGGCCGTCCTCGGCGTCCTCGAGCACCTCGGTCGCGCTCAGCCCGTCGAGGAACCGGATGACGACGTCGCGCTCCTCGGGCACGAGTGCCGCCGCGACGTCGAACCTGCGCGCGTGCTGGCGCCCGACGGTCTCGCGGGCGTCGCGCCGGGTGTGCTCGGTCACCGTGATCGCGAGCGAGCGGCGGTCGGTCGGATGCGGCGCGCGAAGGACGTGGTGGCCGGCCTCGAGGCGATCGAGCATCTTCGTGGTCGCCGCGGTCGAGATGGCGAGGTGTTCGCTCAGCTGCCCGGGGGTCACGACCGCGCCCTGGTTGTGCGCGGCGATGAGGAAGCGCAGGGCGCGCATGTCGGTCGAGTTCAGCCGCATGTAGCGATTGGATGCCTCGCTCATGCGCTCGGAGGCCTGGTGCCATCGGCGCAGCGCGCGCATCACCTCGACGGTGTGGGCGACGTCGTCGTCGCTCATGCCGGTGCGGTGCACGAGCTCCTCGCTCGCATCGACGATGCGCGGATCGAGCATCCGATCCGCGATCTCCGCCGGCGTCGCGTCCTTCTTCATGGGAGAGATTCTATCCTCTTGGTATATTTCTCGCTAAGCTATCTGATTACTCGAAGTATTTCTTCCTTGGGGAGGCGATGATGGATCTCATCCCGAGCGGGCGACCCGGCCCCGAACTGACTGCCGTCGCGGCCGATGCCGAGCATGTCGTGCTCCTCGATGCCGACGACCGACCGATCGGCACCGCGCCCAAGTCGAGCGTGCACGGCGCCGACACCGCGCGTCACCTGGCGTTCTCGTGCCACGTGTTCGACGAAGGAGGTCGGATCCTCGTCACCCGTCGCGCGCTCGCGAAGCAGGCGTGGCCCGGCGTCTGGTCGAACTCCTTCTGCGGCCACCCGGCGCCCGCCGAGACCCTGCTGCACGCGATCCGCCGGCGCGGCGAGTTCGAGCTCGGGCTCGAGTTGCGGGACATCCAACCCGTCCTGCCGTACTTCCACTACCGCGCGACGGATGCCTCGGGCATCGTCGAGAACGAACTGTGCCCCGTCTACACGGCCAGGACCACGTCGCAGCCCGAGCCGCACCCCGGCGAGGTGATGGACCTCGCGTGGGTCGACCCGGCCGAACTCTCGACCGCGGTGCGCTCCGCGCCGTGGGCGTTCTCGCCGTGGTTCGTGCTCCAGGCCCGCCTCCTGCCGTTCCTCGGCGGAACGGCCGAGCCCGAGGCGATGGCGTCATGACCCTCGCACTCGGCACGGCGCCGATCGACGTGCGCGCCGGCTTCGGCGCCGACCCCGAGTCCGAGGCGGCGCTCGCACTCGACCTCGAGGCGACGGACCGCGTGCTCCGCGACCTGCTCGACGAACGCGTCGAACGCGCCTCCCGGCACGGCACGGCGTACCGGCGCCTGTGGGAGGCCGCCCGCGACGAGGCATCCGGCGGCAAGCGGATCCGCCCCGAGCTCGTGCTCCGCAGCCACCGCGCGTGGGGCGCGCCGAACCCCGCCGGCGCCGTCCGCGTCGCCGCCGCGTTCGAGCTGCTGCACACGGCGTTCCTCATGCACGACGACGTGATCGACGGCGACCGGACCAGACGCGGGGTACCGAACCTCGCCGGCCGGCTCGCCGCCGACGCCGTCGCGCAGGGCGCCGGCGAATCGCGGGCGTACGGATACGGCGACGCCTCCGCGATCCTCGCCGGCGACCTGCTCATCAACGCGGCCCACGGCCTCGTCGCACGAGCGCCCGTCTCCGCCGGGGAAGGCGCGGCACTCCTGGACCTCCTCGACGAGTGCATCTTCCGCACGGCGGCCGGCGAGCACGACGACGTCCGGCTGGCGATCGGGCTCGGCGCCGACCGGCGGGCCATCCTCGCCATGCTGGCCGACAAGACCGCGGCCTACTCGTTCAGCGCGCCCCTGCAGGCCGGCGCGATCCTCGGCGGCGCGGCCGACGCGCCGATCGCCGCCCTCGGCCGGATCGGCGAGCACCTGGGGCTCGTGTTCCAACTCCGCGACGACGTGCTCGGCGTCTTCGGCGACGAGGCCGTCACGGGCAAGAGCGCCGCGGGCGACCTGCGCGAGGGGAAGGAAACCCTGCTCATCGCGTTCGCGCGCGAGCACGGGTCGTGGACCGACGCCGGGCGCGCGTTCGGCGACGCGCACCTCGACGAGGAGGAGGCGACCGCACTGCGCGGCGCGATCCGCGCGAGCGGCGCGCTCACCCGGGTCGAGGAGATCATCGACCTCCACGCGCGCCTCGCCATCGCGGAACTCGACGGATCCGACCTGCCCCCGGGCCTCCGGGCCCAGCTCGCGGCGACCGTCCGCGCCTGCTCGGGGAGGTCGCGATGACCACGACCGGACTCGCGCTCTACGACCGCACGGCCGAGCGCGGCAGCGCCCAGGTGATCGCCGCGTACTCGACGTCGTTCGGGCTCGCGAGCCGGCTCTGCTCCGCGCCCGTGCGCACGCACGTCGCCGCGGTCTACGCGCTCGTGCGCATCGCCGACGAGGTCGTCGACGGCCCGGCCGCGCAGGCCGGCCTCGACGTCGCCCAGCGTCGGGCGGTGCTCGACGGACTCGAGGCCGAGACCGAGCGCGCGATGGCCACCGGCTACAGCGCCAACCTCGTCGTGCACGCGTTCGCGACGACCGCGCGCGCGACGGGCTTCGGCCCCGAGCTCACGCGACCGTTCTTCGCGTCGATGCGGCGGGACCTCGACCCCGTGCGCTTCGCCGACCGGGCGGAGCTCGACGAGTACGTGCACGGCTCCGCCGAGGTCGTCGGGCTCATGTGCCTGCGGGCGTTCCTGCTCGGCCTGCCCGAGGATCCCGAGCGCGACCGCCGCTGCGAGGACGGCGCGCGGCACCTCGGGGCCGCGTTCCAGAAGGTCAACTTCCTGCGCGACCTCGCCGAGGACGTGCAGGCGCTCGGGCGCAGCTACCTCCCGGACGTCCCGGCCGACGGCTTCGACGAGGAGGCCAAGCACCGCGTGCTCGACGACATCGACCACGACCTGGCGATCGCCGTGCGGGTCATCCCCGAGCTCCCGTCGAGCTCGCGACGTGCGGTCGCGGCCGCCGCCGCGCTGTTCGGCGCGCTGTCGGCGAAGCTGCGGCGCACGCCGGCCGAGGAGCTGCTCACGACCCGGATCCGGGTGTCCACGCCGCGCAAGCTCGTCCTCCTCGCCGGGGCCTATGCGGGCGTGGTTCCGCGGGCTGCCGGGCGAGCTGGCGGCGAGCCGGCGGGCGCCGGCGGGCCGGCGGACGTCCACGAGCACGCGGGCACCGACGAGCACGGAGACGCCGTCGAGCCCGCGAGCGCCGAGGAGCACGAGCACGCGAACGCCGACACCCCCTCCCCCGTCGACGCGCGGAAGGCCCTCGCATGAGCCGCGCGGTCGTCATCGGCGGCGGGATCGCGGGCCTCGCATCGGCCGCGCTGCTCGCGCGGGACGGGCACGAGGTGACGCTCGTCGAAGCCGGCCCGCAGTTCGGCGGACGCGCCGGTCGCTGGGAGGCCGGCGGGTTCCGCTTCGACACCGGGCCGAGCTGGTACCTCATGCCCGAGGTGTTCGAGCACTTCTTCCGCCTCTTCGGGACCACGGCCGAACAGGCGCTCGACCTCGTGCGGCTCGACCCCGCGTACCGCGTGTACTTCGAGGCCGAGCCGGCGCCGCTCGACCTCCGCAGCGGCCGCGAGCACGCGACGGCGGCGTTCGAGGCGATCGAGCCCGGGGCCGGCGCCGCACTCGACGCGTACCTCGACTCGGCCGACGAGACCGCGACGCTCGCGGTCGAGCACTTCCTGTACACCGACTTCACGACGCCGCGGGCCTTCGCGTCCGCCCCGATGCTGCGTCGCGCCGGCCGGCTCGGCCCGCTCCTGTTCGAATCGCTCGACCGGTTCGTGGGCCGCCGATTCGCGGACCGTCGCCTGCGCCAGGTGCTCGGCTATCCGGCCGTGTTCCTCGGCACCTCGCCGTCGCGGGCCCCGAGCATGTACCACCTCATGAGCCGGTACGACCTGCTCGACGGAGTCCGGTACCCCATGGGCGGGTTCGGCGAGCTGATCGACGCGATCGCCCGCCTCGCGGTCGACGCGGGCGCCGAACTCCTGGCATCGACCCGCGCGACCCGGATCGTCGCCGAGCGCGGCCACGCGGCCGGCGTGGAGGTCGCGGATGCCTCGGGCACGCGGTTCCTCGAGGCCGAGGTCGTGGTCGCGGCGGTCGACGGGCGGCACGCCGACGTCGACCTGCTGCCGCCGGACCTGCGTTCGCGCAGCGACCGGTCGTGGGCGCGGAGCGACCCCGGCCCGAGCGCCGTGCTCGCGCTGCTCGGCGTCCGCGGCCGCCTTCCGGAACTGCGGCACCACACGCTGTTCTTCACGGAGGACTGGGAGGAGAACTTCCGGCGCGTGCTCGGCCCGGACCGCGGCATCCCCGACCCGGCGTCGCTGTACGCGTGCATGCCGAGCGCGACCGACCCCACGGTCGCGCCGGACGGGCACGAGAACCTCTTCGTGCTCGTGCCGGTGCCTGCCGACCCCGCCATCGGTTCCGGCGGGATCGACGGTGCCGGCGATCCCGAGGTCGAAGCGACCGCCGACCGGGCGATCGCGCAGATCGCCGCGTGGGCGGGCGTGCCCGACCTGGCCGAACGCGTCGTGGTGCGCCGCACGATCGGCCCGGCCGACTTCGCCGAGTGGTTCCATGCCGACCGCGGGTCGGCGCTCGGGCCCGCCCACGTGCTGCGGCAGAGCGCGTTCCTGCGCGGCCGGACGGCGTCGCGCGATGTCGACGGCCTGTTCTACGCGGGCGCGTCGACCGTGCCGGGGATCGGCCTGCCGATGTGCCTGATCAGCGCGGAACTCGTCGCCAAGGCGGTCCGCGGCGAACGCCGGCCGGGTCCGCTGCCCGAGCCCAGAGGCGCGCGGGCGGCGGCATGAGCGTCGTGTACCTCGCTGCGCTCCTGGCGTCGATCGTCGGGATGCTCCTGATCGACCGCAGGTTCCGGCTGTTCTTCTGGGCGGCGCCCGCGCGCGCGACGGTCGTGTTCCTGGTCGGGTGGGTCTTCCTGCTCGCGTGGGACGCGGCGGGCATCGCGCTCGGCATCTTCCTCCGCGGCGACAACCCGATCTCGACCGGGATCCTCCTCGCGCCCGAGTTCCCGCTCGAGGAGCCGGTGTTCCTCGCCTTCCTCTGCCTCGTCGCGATGGTGGCCTACACGGGCGCGCTGCGGATCGTGGCGGCGAGGCGCGGCGCGGTTCGCGGCGGCGGCGCGGCGACTTCGGCCCCGGATGCCCCGGCCGTCGCGGATGCCCCGCGGGCGCCGTCGGCGCCGGATGCCCCGGTGCGCGGGGGTGCGTCGTGACCTACCTCGCACTCTGCGCCGTGTTCGTCGCCGTCGCGACCGGCGTCGCCGCGTTCGCCTGGCGTCGCGCACCGCGCGGGCATGCGGCCGCACTCGCGATCGCGGCGGGCGCGCTCGTCGCGCTCACCGCCGTGTTCGACACCGTGATGATCGCGGCCGGCCTGTTCACGTACGCCGACGGCACGACGACGGGCCTCGTGGTGGGCCTCGCGCCGATCGAGGACTTCGCGTACCCGCTCGGCGTGCTGCTCCTCATGAGCGCGCTGTGGAACCTGCTCGGCTCGCGCACGGCGCGGGCGGCGGGCGCCGCGGCCCGAGGGCGGGCCGAGCGGTGATGGCCTCGGTGGTCGGCCGGCGTCGCGGCGGGCTCGTCCGCGACCTGTTCGTCGCGTCGCGCCCGCTGAGCTGGATCAACACGGCGTTCCCCTTCGCCGCCGCGTACCTGCTCACGACCCGGGAGGTCGACGCGGCCTTCGTCATCGGGACCCTGTTCTTCCTCATCCCCTACAACCTCGCGATGTACGGCATCAACGACGTGTTCGACTACGCGTCCGACGCGCGGAACCCGCGCAAGGGCGGGGTCGAGGGCGCGCTCCTGGCCCCCGCGCGCCACCGGGCGATCCTCGTCGCCGCGGTCGGGTTCGCCGTCCCGTTCGTCGTCGCCCTGGTCCTCCTCGGCGGCCCGGTTTCGTGGCTCGTGCTCGCGGTCAGCCTGTTCGCGGTCGCCGCCTACTCGGTCCCCGGGCTGCGGTTCAAGGAGGTGCCGTTCCTCGACAGCGCGACCTCGAGCACCCACTTCGTCTCGCCCGCGGTGTACGGGCTCGCGCTCGCGGGGGCATCCGTCACGCCGCAGCTCGCGGCGCTGCTCGCCGCGTTCTTCGCCTGGGGCGTCGCGAGCCACGCCTTCGGCGCGGTGCAGGACGTCGTGCCCGATCGCGAGGGCGGGATCGCGTCGATCGCGACCGTGCTCGGTGCGCGCCGGACGGTCCGGTTCGCGATCGCCATGTGGCTGGTCGCCGGCGGACTGATGCTGCTGACCGATCGGCCGGGGCCGGTCGCGGCGGTCCTCGTGCTGCCCTACGTGATCACCGCGTGGCCGTACCGCAACGTGTCGGATGCGGATTCGGGCGATGCGAACGCGGGCTGGCGCCGGTTCCTCGGCATCAACTACGCGGTCGGGTTCATCGTGACGCTGCTGCTCATCGGCTACGCCGCGCTCACGGCGTGACGCTCGCGGTCGCGAGCTCGCGACCGCGCGTCACGGCCTCGTGCCGGCCGGTCACTCGCGGTCCGCGAGGTCGCCGAGCAGGAGGGCCGTGGAGTGCTCGAGGTGCTCGCGCATCGCGTCGGGCCCGCGCGACTGCACGTCGTCGAGCAGTTCTCGGTGCTCGCGCGCGAGCTCGCCGAGCGGGTAGTGCGGTCGCACGTGGAGGAGGAACAGCAGGAGCTCCTCGCCGAGCGCGGCGTGCGCCTCCACGATGCGCGCGCTGCCGGATGCCCCGACCAGGGCGCGATGCAGCTCGGCGTGCCGCCGCTCGGCCTCGAGCCAGGCCTCTGGGTCGGCTTCGTCGCCCGACCTCGCCAGCCGTTCGAGCTCGGCGAGCGCCGCACGCGCGGGCGCGAGCACCTCGGCGGGCCACGCGCCGCCGTACCGCTCCGCCGTGATGCGGACCGCCTCGCACTCGAGCGCGGCACGGTACTGCTGCAGCGCGACGGCCTCGTCGCGCCCGAACCTCGCGACCCTGACCCCGCGGTAGGGCTCGGCGACCGCGAGCCGGTCGGCCGCGAGCCGCTGGAACGCGGCCCGGACGGTGTGCCGCGACGCACCGAACCGCGCGGCCGTCGCCTCCTCGCGCAGCGGCGTGCCGGCGCCGAGCACGCCGCTCAGGATCTCGGCGCGGAGCGCCTCGGCGACGCGGGTCACGGCGGTCGCGCCGAGGTCGCCGGACTCGGACTCGGGCATGCGGGCGGGTCGGCGGGTCAGGACTTCGACGCGTTGCGCACGGCGAGCCAGACCAGGCCGCCGATCGCGGCGACCGCCCCGACCGCGACGGCGCCGGCGGCGATCGGGTGCTCCTTCGCGAACCGCCGCACGCGGGCCTCGGCGCGGTCGGTCGCTCGCGCGACCCGCTTGGGGACGTTGAGCCGGTCCTCGAGCGCGTTCAGCGTCGCGGCGAAGTCGCCCCGGGCCTGCTCCACGTTCAGCCGGGCCTGGAGCCGCGTGAGGTTGCGTTCGCGTGCGGCCGCGTCGCGCCTGCTGGACTTGGAGCCGCCGGGCGTGAGGTCAGTGATGCTCATATTCGCCCGTTCCCTTCACGACGTCGAGGTCGCGCTTCAGGCTCTCGATCGACTCGAGCGGCTCGCTGCCGCGCCGGAAGCTCGCCAGCCCGATGGCGATCAGGACCGCGATGATCAGCGTCAGCACGCCGCACACGGTGAGGGCCGCGGCCCACAGCGGCATCACGAGCGAGAGCGCGATGATGACGGTCGCGATGATCGTGCCGAGCAGGAAGATCGCGACGAAGGCCGCGGCGACGAACAGCGCGGCGCCGATGCCGAAGTGCTTCGCCTTGTAGCCGAGTTCGGCCTTGATCTGGTCGATCTCCGCGCGGACCAGCGTCGAGACGCGGTCGGGGAGCTCGCCGATCAACGTGAACAGGGAACGCTCGTCCTCAGTGGGTTCGGCCATGGCGAGTCACCTCCGCGTCAGGAATCCGTCGCGGGCTTCGCGGCCCTGGGGGGCCTCGGCTTCGTCGCGGCGGTGGCGCCGGACGCCTCGACCTGCTCGGCGGCTTCGACGGCCTCGTCGATCGCGTCCTCGACCGCGTCGGCGGCCCGGTCGACACCGGCCTTGGCGGTGTCGGCGGCGGAGCGGACGGTCGATTTCGCCTTCGGCGCCGACTTGGCCGCGTTGACGATGTACTCCTTCACCGAGTCGAGGACCGAGCCCGAGACGTCCCCGACCCTCGACTTCGCGTAGCCCTTGGCGGACTCGACGCCACGCTGGACGGTCGGCTGGTTCCAGACCGACTGCGCCGCGCGCCGGATCTGCTCGTAGCGCTCGCGGCCCGCACGGGTGCCCAGCACGTAGCCGACCCCGAGTCCGACGACGAACAGGATCTTGCCCTTCATGTCCACCCCATCCCGGCCGCTGCCACCCGCGGCACCCTTTCCAGCGTAGACCCCGCGTCAGGCCGCGCAAGGGGGTAGCGCGACGGAATATTCCGCTCCGGCTATGCGTCGGCGCGCGGCGCGACGACCCGCTCGGCGACCGCGAGCTTGCGGATCCTGGCCGCCGTCTCGCGGGCGTGCGGCACGACCGATGCGAGCCCCGTGCCCGACAGCCACGACCCCGTCGCCTCGATGCCCGGCTCGGCCGCGAGCGACTCCTCGAGTTCGCGAACGCGCTCGCGCTGGCCGATCGCGGCGTGCGAGAGCGCGTCGCGCCAGGGCGTGCGCCCCGACGCGCGGAGCATCGACGCGTCGAGCGATACGCCGAGGAGCGAGGAGGCGTCGGCGAGCGCGAGCGCGGCGACCTGCTCATCGGTGCGGCCGTCGAGCGGGTTGGTCGACCCGGCCCGGCCGTAGGAGAGGCGGACCACGTGCCGTCCGCCCGCGTCCTCGGCGACCCAGGGCCACTTGGCCGACGAATGGGTGAGGGCCTTCGCGGTCACGCCCGGCGTCCCCGCCGCGACGAGCACGCCCGTGCCCCTCGGTGCGGCGTCCAGCGCGGGCGCGTCGAGCACGAGGGTCACGAGTTCCACGGATGCCGCGGCCGGCCAGTCCGAGGCGTCCGCCCAGCCCTCGACCGCCTCGCCCAGCAGCGCGCGCGACGCCTGGGCCGGTGCGGCCAGGATCGCGTAGCGCGCGTCGACCACGAGGTCGCGCTCGGCACCGGATGCCTCGACGCGCCAGCCCGACGCGTCCCCGGCGCCGGT